>NZ_JARWOP010000080.1 GCF_029868745.1 Nocardia wallacei
CCCCCCCCCCCCGGGGCTGGTCTTGGTCGGGATTGGCGTTTTTTCGGGGGGGTCGCCCCCCCGGGCGGGCGCCCCGCCGGGCCCCCCCGGGGGGGGCCCCGCGGCCCCCGCCGGTCCGCATCAAACCCAGTGCGGCATCGAGCAAGCGGCGTACCTCGCCGGCGTAGTCGGCCTCCCGCTCGGCCAGTGACTGCCGCGCGATGCGGCCCGCCACGTCCCGCGGCGCGGTCACGGCCGGACCGCCGTCAGGACCTCGATCATCCGTTTCCCCTCCGCCGCCGATGCGAGTCGAAGAACTGTGTTCTGTGTTCAGAGAAGAATATTCCCACTTCATGCGACCGGCGGCAAGCGCACTCCTCCACCCCTTGCTCCGCTAGCACGTTTTCCACGCGATCGCGAGATTGACTCCGGAGCGCCCGCATGGAAATCTAATGGGCATAAATTGAGAATGTGATTCTCACGAGAGGAGTGCGGATGCGCGTGCCCCCGCTGCCGGCCGATCAATGGGACGACCGGACCCGTGCCGCATTACGGCCGCTGCTGCCCCGCGAGCGCCAGAACCCCGACGGCGCCGGGCCGGCGATGTCGACCCTCGTCCGATATCCGGAACTGACCGAGGCGTACCTGAGATTCGGTGTGCACGTGCTGTTCCGGTCCAGCCTGTCGGCCCGGGTGCGGGAGCTGGTGGTGCTGCGGATCGCGCACGTCACCGCCTGCGCCTACGAGTGGCACAGCCACGTCGAGATGGCCCCGCAGGAGGGGTTGTCGGCCGCGGACATCGCCGGTGTGCAGCAGGGGCGGCTCCCCGACCCCTTCGACCAGACGGTGCTCGACGCGGTCGACGAGCTGCGCGAGCACGCGCGCCTGTCCGACCGGGTCTGGGCCGCGCTCGGCGAGCGGCTCGACGAACGCGAGCGCATGGACCTGATCTTCACAGTGGGGAACTACATCCTGCTGGCCATGGCCTTCAACACCTTCGGCGTGGAACCCGAGGGCGGCGCGCAGGCCGATACCGAAAACAACGACCGAGAGCAGGTGGTCTGAAATGCCCAAGGCATACGTCATCTTCACCGAAGCGATCAAGGATCCGGACGGGATGCGGGCCTACGCCGCGGCCGCGGCGCCCGCGACCGGAGCCGCCGGGGTGCGCGCGCTCGCGGTGGACTCGCAGCCGCAGGTGCTGGAGGGCGAGTGGCACGGCGACCAGACCGTGATCCTCGAATTCGAGTCCGTCGAGGCCGCCCACGCCTGGTACAACTCCCCCGCCTACGAGAAGGCGAAGCCGTTGCGGCACAAGGCCGCCGACACCAACGCCGTGATCATCACCGGCCTGGGCTGACCATGCTGACCCTCAGAGCGGCGGGCCTGCTGGACGTCGATTCCGGCGAGATCGTGCGACCCGGCATCCTGCGAATAGACGGCGACCGGATCGCGGGCGTCGGAGGCGCGGCGCGCGCCGACAGCGACGAGGTCATCGATCTCGGCGACGCGATCCTGCTGCCGGGCCTGATGGATATGGAGGTCAATCTCCTGATGGGCGGGCGCGGCGAGACCGGCCTGGCCTCCAGCGTGAAAGATGATCCGGCGCTGCGCATGCTGCGCGCGGTCGGCAACGCGCGCCGCACGCTGCGCGCCGGGTTCACCACGGTCCGCAATCTCGGCCTGTTCGTCAAGACCGGCGGGTATCTGCTGGACGTGGCGCTGGGCAAGGCGATCGACCAGGGCTGGATCGAGGGACCGCGCATCGTCCCGGCCGGCCACGCCATCACGCCGACCGGCGGGCACCTGGACCCGACCATGTTCTCCGCCTTCGCGCCCGACGTGTTGAAGCTGACCCTCGAGGAGGGCATCGCCAACGGCGTGGACGAGGTCCGCAAGGCGGTGCGCTACCAGATCAAGCACGGCGCCCAGCTGATCAAGATCTGCGTCTCCGGCGGCGTCATGTCGCTCACCGGAGCGCCTGGCGCGCAACACTATTCGGACGAGGAGCTGCGTGCCATCGTCGACGAGGCGCACCGGCGCGGGCTGAAGGTGGCCGCGCACACGCACGGCGCGGACGCGGTCAAGCACGCCGTCGCGGCGGGCATCGACTGCATCGAGCACGGCTTCCTCATCGATGACGAGACCATCAAGCTGATGGTCGAGGCGAATACCTGGCTGGTCCCGACCACCCGGCTCGCCGACGCCATGGACGTCTCCAAGGCCGATCCGGCGCTGCAGGCCAAGGCGGCCGAGATGTTCCCCAAGGCGCGCGCCTCGGTCCGCGCGGCCTACGAGGCCGGCGTGCGGATCGCCGTCGGCACCGACGCTCCGGCAATTCCGCACGGGCGCAACGCCGATGAACTCGTCGCGCTGGTGGAGCGCGGCCTCAGCCCGGCCGATGTGCTACGCGCGGCGACGGTGAACGCGGCCGACCTGATCGACGCGCCCGATCGCGGCCGCCTCGCCGAGGGACTGCTCGCCGACGTCATCGCGGTCCCCGGAGATCCCCTGCGCGACATCACCGTCACGCAAGACGTGCGATTCGTGATGAAAGGCGGCAAGGTCCATGTCGACAAGCGATGATCTGCTCGAGCTCCAGCAGGTGCTGGCCCGCTACGCGGTGACCATCACCAAGGGCGACATCGACGGGCTGCTCGCGGTATTCACGCCCGACGGCACCTACAGCGCCTTCGGCGACACCTACACCCTGGACCTGTTCCCGGACCTGGTGGCGGCCGCGCCGAAGGGTCTGTTCCTCACCGGCCTGCCGGTGCTCGACCTCGACGGCGACACCGGCACCGGCACGCAGCCGCTGTGCTTCATCGACCACAGCACCCACGACATGCGCATCGGCTACTACACCGACACCTACGCCCGCACCGCCGAGGGCTGGCGGATCCGCACCCGCCGCATGACCTTCATCCGCCGCAACGGCAACCACGACTCGGGCATCCCGCACGCCTTCGAGCGCACCCGCGGCTGACCCGGAAGAACAAGGAGGACGCCCGATGTCGAAGGCACTCGCGCCAGACGTCTCGACCTGGCCTGCGGACAATCCGCAGTTGATCGGCAGCCGCTGCGGCGCGTGCGGCGCGACGACCTGGCCCCGGCAGCCGCGCTGCCCGCGGTGCAGCGCCGCCGACATGATCGACCTGCTGCTGCCGCGCCGCGGCACGCTGGTGGCCTGGACGACACAGGGTTTCGTCCCGAAGCTGCCCTACGCCGGCAAGGAGAACGCCGACAATTTCGAGCCGTTCGGCATCGGCCTGATCCAGCTGGACGAGCAGGTGCGTGTCGAGACGCGGCTGACCACCGCCGACCCGCAGGTGCTGCGCTTCGGCATGGAGCTCAAGCTGACATTCGTCCCGCTGTATGTGGACGACGCCGGAGACGAGGTCCTCACGTGCGCATTCACGCCGGTGTGAGATGGATCGGGACGAAGGAGCTTTGAGATGAACGATGTTGCCATCATCGGCGTGGGCCTGCACCCGTTCGGCCGATTCCCCAAGACCGCCATCGAGATGGGCGCCGAGGCGATCCAGCTGGCGCTGTCCGACGCGGGGGTCCAGTGGAAGGACATCCAGTTCGGGTTCGGCGGCAGCTACGAGGTGAGCAACCCCGACGCCGTCACCCGGCTGGTCGGCCTCACCGGTATCCCGTTCACCAACGTGTTCAATGCCTGTGCGACAGCGGCCAGTTCGATCGAGCAGACCGCGGAGGCGATCCGGTCGGGTCGCTACGACATCGGCATCGCCGTCGGCATGGACAAGCATCCGCGCGGCGCGTTCACCGACGATCCGGCCAAGCTCGGCCTGCCGGCCTGGTACGCGGAGAACGGCCAGTTCGTGACCACGAAGTTCTTCGGGATCAAGGCGAATCGCTACATCCACGAGCACAACATCTCCCAGCGCACCCTCGCCAAGGTCGCCGCGAAGAACCTCCGCAACGGCGCGCTCAACCCGAATGCCTTCCGCCGCAAGCCGATCTCCGAGGACGACATCCTGTCCTCGACGATGTTGAACTACCCGCTGACGCAGTACATGTTCTGCGCGCCGGACGAGGGCGCCGCGGCGGTGATCATGTGCCGCGGGGATCTCGCCGCCCGGTACACGACCAAGCCGGTCTACCTGCGCTCCAGCGCGATCCGCACGCGCCGCTACGGCGCCTACGAGGTGCACAGCACCTGGGCCGCCGTGGACGAGGACGTCTCGCCCACCGTGTACGCCTCCCGGGCCGCCTACGAGGCCGCGGGCATCGGCCCCGAGGATGTCGGCGTCGCGCAGCTCCAGGACACCGACGCGGGCTCGGAGGTCATCCATATGGCGGAGAACGGCTTCTGCGCCGACGGCGACCAGGAGAAGTTGCTCGCCGAGGGTGCGACCGAGATCGGCGGGCGCATCCCGGTGAACACCGACGGCGGTTTGATCGCCAACGGCGAGCCGATCGGCGCGTCGGGCATCCGGCAGGTCTACGAACTGGTCCTGCAGCTGCGCGGGCTGGCCGGCGACCGGCAGGTCCCCGGGAAACCCACGGTAGGCTACGCCCAGGTGTACGGAGCGCCCGGCACGGCTGCCGCTTCCGTACTGAGCATCTGAGGGGGGCGGCGCACATTTCCCATCACTGAGAATTGAATTCTCACAAATCAAAATGCTTAATCTCGTGAATGATGGTGGACACGCGACCTGGACGCGGGTTGTCATGGCATTCTCCGGTACAGTGCCTTCATGTTCTCTTCACGTGACCGAGGACCGTGGCGCCCGTGACCAGTCCGAGCGAAGAGCCCGCCTGGAAGCAGCGCGCCGTCGAGCGCTCGCTGCGCACCGCGAAACGGCGCGCCGAACAACGGGTACAGAAATTCCTCGACGCCGCCCAGGCCATCATCACCGAGAAGGGCACCACCGACTTCACCGTGCAGGAGGTCGTCGACCGTTCCCGTCAGTCGCTGCGGAGCTTCTACCTGCAGTTCGACGGTAAGCACGAGCTGCTGCTGGCACTGTTCGAGGACGCCCTGAGCCGCACCGCCGAACAGCTGCGGGCCGCCGCGGACGGCAAGAAGAAGCCTCTCGACAAGCTACAGGTCACCGTCGAGCTGCTGTTCGAGCTGTGCCGGCCCGACCCGGCCGCGCAGCGTCCGCTGTTCACCGATTTCGCCCCGCAGCTGCTGGTGTCGCATCCGACGCAGGTCAAGGTCGCGCACGCACCGCTGCTGGCGCTGTTCGCCGAGCTCATGGAGCAGGCCGAGCAGGCCGGCCATCTGCGCTCCGGCGTAGCGCCGCATCGGGCCGCGGCCATGGTGATGCAGACCGTGATGTTCACCGCACAATCGTCGGGTACGACCGACGACGAAAACCAGAATCCGCTTACCGCCGATGAGGTCTGGAACTTCTGCGCGCACGGCTTCACCAAGTAGCGAGAATAGCGTTCTCAACTTGAGAGAAGTTTGATTACACTCGGTTCATGCGACCGAGTGCATTGTCCGACAGCGAGTTCCACCCTCCGGCTGCGCGACGCCCGTATCGGGTGGCGCAGTGGGCGACGGGCACTATCGGCGCGCGGGCACTGCGTGGCGTTCTCGACCATCCGGACATGACCCTCGCCGGCCTGTACGTCCACTCCCCCGACAAGGCCGGGCGCGATGCCGGGGAACTGTGCGGCGCCGGGACCACCGGTGTGCGGGCGACCTGCGACGTGGGCGAGATCATCGATCTGGACGCCGACTGCGTGCTGTACATGCCGCGCACGTTCAACCCCGAGGACGTCGTCCGGCTGCTCAGCGCGGGCGCGAATGTGGTGACGACCTGCGGGCAACTGCATCATCCGCCGAGCATGGATCCGGCGCTGCGCCAGGAGATCGAGAACGCGTGCGCGCTCGGCGGCGCCTCGATCCACAGCACCGGCAGCAGTCCCGGATTCATCACCGAGGCCGTGCCGCTGGCGCTGTCGTCGATCCAGCGCCGCCTCGACCGGCTCGCGATCGACGAATACGCCGATCTCTCACAGCGCGATTCGCCCGGAATCCTGTTCGACGTCATGGGTTTCGGGCAGCCGCCGGGAGAGTTCGACCGCCGCCGGGTAGATCATGTGGCCGCGAGTTTCGGGCCCTCCCTGCGGCTGCTCGCGGACGCGCTCGGGATCGGGATCGAGGCGGTGCGCGCCGACGGCGAGGTCGCCACCGCCCGCGCCCGCACCGCCGTCGCCGCGGGCATCATCGAGGCGGGAACGGTTGCGGCACAGCGGATCACCGTATCGGCTCATGCCGCCGGGAACCCGGTCCTGAGCTTCCGCGCCACCTGGTACTGCACCACCGAGATAGCCGCGGACTGGCATCTCGGTGACACCGGCTGGCATGTCTCGGTGGTCGGCGATGCGCCGCTGGAGGTCGATCTGCGATTCCCGTTCCCGTTGTCCCGCATGGCCGAAACGTCGCCGGGCTATACCGCCAATCGCGCCGTCAACGCGGTGCCCCTCGTCTGCGCGGCCGCACCCGGCATCCACACCACGCTGGATCTGCCGCCGATCGTCCCCGTGCTGGGCTGATCGTGAGTCACCGCGCGTATTGCTGTACCAGTACCCGGCGCAGCACCTTGCCGGAGGGCAGCCGCGGGATCTCCGGCACGAACACCACCCGCCGCGGCCGCTTGTAGGCCGCCAGCCGCTCGCCGACGAACTCGATCAGTTCCTCCGCCGCGACCGGCTCGCGCGCGGTCACCGCGGCGACGATCGCCTCGCCGTCGGCCGGATCCGGGACCCCGAACACCGCGCAGTCGGCGACGGCCGGGTGTCCGTACAGCACCTGCTCCAATTCGGCGGGCGCGACCTGGAACCCGCGGACCTTGATCATCTCCTTGGCGCGGTCGGTGAGCCGGATCCAGCCGTCGGCGTCGATCGAGCCGACATCGCCGGTGCGGAACCAGCCGTCGTCGAATGCGGCGGCGGTCGCCTCGTCCGGCAGGTACCCGGCCATCACCGAGGCCGAGCGGGCTTGCAGCTCACCGGTTTCCGAGGGTCCCACCGGCTGGCCGGTGTCCAGCGACACCACCCGCAGCGTCACTCCGGGCGCCGCGCGGCCCACGCTGTCCAGCCGCGCGCCGCCGATCGGGTTGCAGGCGATGACCGGCAGTTCGGTGGCGCCGTAGGCGGGCAGCCAGCCGACTCCCGTGCGGCGCGTGACGGTTTCGGCGACGCTCGGGGTCACCGGCGTCGCGCCCCACATGATGTAGCGCAGGGAGGACAGGTCGAAGCGCTCCAATTCCGGATGCGACGCGACGGCGAGCGCGATCGGCGCGACCGCCATCTCGATCGTGATCCGGTCGCGCTGAATGCACGCCAGCATCCGCTCCGGATCGAAGCGGCGGTGCAGCCGCATCCAGGCGCCGGATTCCAGGACCGTGACGATATTGAGCAGGCCGAGGATGTGCGAGGGCGGTGTGGCGATCTGTAATCGGTCGTAGGACGTCAGGTCCAGGACCTCGCGCCAATGCCGCACGGCCGCGGCGATCGAGGCGTGGGTGTGCCGGACGGCCTTGGGCAATCCGGTTGTCCCGGAGCTGAATACGAGGGCCGCGTCCGCGCCGGGCGGCGGCTCGGGGAATGTCCGGTCGCTCGGGGTGATCGGCTCGTCCAGGTGCCGTACGGGCAGCAGTTCGGCGAGTACCGGATGATCGCCCACACCGTGCGTGGCGCCGGTGAGCCGCAGAGCGTGTTCGGCCTCGAGGCGTTTCCAGGCCGGGCTCACGAGGACCACCGCCGCACCCAGCCGCCAGATCGCCAGCACGGCGACCACGAACTCCGGCCGGTTCGACGACATCAGCGCCACCCGGCCGCCCGCGCGCACGCCGCGACCGGCGAGTTCGGCGGCCAAGCCGGCGGCGAGCCGCTCGAGGTGCCCGAGCGTGTACTCGTCGTCCTCGAACGCGAGCACGGCAGGTTCCGTCATCGCACATCCTCGCCGCGGGCAGGCGCCGTGGCCACCCACGTTTGAGAAGGAAATATCTACTCTGAGAGAATATCATTCTCATCAGTGATGGAATGTGAGCAGCGGCGGCGGTCAGCTCGCCGGCCGGTCGTCGCGGGCCGCCCGCGCCGCCAGGAAATCGTCGACGATGCGGGCACAGTCGGCCCGGGTGGCGCTGCCGATCCCGGACAGCCTCACGAACACGAACGGGCCGATGAGCTGGGCCAGCACCGCGGCGAGGTCGCGGTCGCCGAGCACCGCGCGCCCCTCCTCGCCGCCGAACAGCTCGTCGAACGGACGACGGTAGTTGTCGATGAACCGCCGCCGCAGCGCACCGGCTCGCGCCCCGGCGCCCGCGTCGCCGGCATCCGCCGTCGCCAACCAGGCCAGTGTCGTCAGGTGCAGCGGCGCCTCACTGATCACGTCCGCCTGCCGGCCGACCAGTTCGATGAGGCGCTCGCGCAGCGTGCCTTCCGTCGGCGCCTCGACCACCGGCGGGAGCAGATGCTCGAGCGTCGCTGCACGCAGGTGCACGACATTGTCGAAATGCCGGTACAGCGTCGTGCGGGCGACGTGCGAAAGGCGCGTCACCGCGTCCACCGTGATCGCCTCCAGCCCACCGGTTCTCAGCAGTTCGGCGGCGGCCTCCAGCAACCGGGCGCGGGAGCGGGCCCGGCGCGGGTCGACCTCCGCGGGCCCCGGTCGCCCCTCGACTGTGATCGTAGTCATGAACGCGGGATTCCTCCTCGGTGGCCCTATTGCCGGCCACACTACTTATGCTACTGCTAGTAGCGTAGCGATACTGTCAGTTTCATTTCTTGGGAGATCCCATGGCCTCGACCGTGACTGGACTGTCGGCACGGCTGCGCTGGGTGGTGGCGGTCTCCTGCGTGGCGGTGGCGCTGGTCGTGGCCTCCATGGCGGCGCTGTACACGGCGCTGCCCGCGATCGCCGCCGACACCGGCGCCACCCAGGCGCAGCTGACCTGGGTCATCGACGGCTACACCCTGGCGCTGGCCTGTCTCGTGCTGCCCGCCGGGGCCCTCGGTGATCGCTACGGCCGCAGGCTGGTACTGATCGCCGGGCTCGTGTTGTTCGCGGCCGCCTCGGCGGTGCCGCTCGTGGTCCACGGGCCGATCTGGCTGATCTGGGCCCGGGCCGTGGCGGGAGCGGGCGCGGCGCTGGTGATGCCGTCCACGCTGTCGATTCTCACCGCCGGGCTGCCGCGGGAGAAACGCAGTGTCGCCGTGGGCATTTGGGCCGGGACCGTGGGCGGCGGCGCGGTGCTGGGCATCCTCGGCTCGGGGCTGTTGATGGCGCGCTGGTCGTGGTTGTCGATCATGATCGCGATGGCCGCGGCGGGCGCCGTGCTGGCGGTGGCGGCGTACACGGTTCCCGAGTCCGCGGACTCGTCACGGCCCGCCTTCGATCCGTGGGGCGCGCTGTCGGCGGCCGTCGCCATCGGTCTGGTCACCGTCGCGGCATTGGAAGCGCCGCAACGCGGTTGGACCGATGCGGTCGTGCTGCTCGCGGCGGGCGCCGGGCTGGCCGCCGCCGGTGTCTTCGTGCTGATCGAACTGCGGGTCGCGCATCCGCTGCTCGATGTGCGGCTGTTCACCGGGCGGCGGTTCGGGACCGGCACGGTATCGGTGGCGGTCCAATTCGCCGTGTCCTTCGGGCTTTTCATGGTGATCGTGCAGTTCTTCCAGCTGATTCTCGGCTACGGGCCGCTGCTCTCGGCGCTGGCGATGGCGCCGATGATCGCTCCCATGATCGGGCTGTCGATCGTGGCGCCGTGGCTGGCCGAGCGGTTCGGGCTGCGCCTGCCGACCGCTACGGGGCTGGCGGTGGTCGGGGTGGGCCTGCTGTCGCTGGCGCACGTGTCGACCTCGAGCACCTTCGTGGACGTACTGTGGCCGCTGCTGATCATGAGCACCGGGCTGGGGCTGTCGGCTGCGCCGGCGACCGCGGCGATCATCGACGGCACGCCCGCCGACAAGCACGGCGTCGCCGCCGCCGTGAACGACGCCGCCCGGGAAGTCGGTGCGGCACTGGGCATCGCGCTGTCCGGCAGCATCCTCGCCGCCGGTTACAGCAAGCACATCGCACCGGCCCTCCCCTTGGTCCCCGAGCAGGCCCGCGAGCCGATCTCCAGTTCTCTGGCCGGCGCCCTCGAGGTGACCGACCGGATAGGCCCGTCCGCGAAACCGCTCGCCGAGTTCGCCGAATCCGCGTTCGTGCACGGACTCCAGCAGGCCACCACGGTGCTCGGCGGTATCACCCTCGTCGTCGCCTTCGTACTCGGCCTGTGGGCGCCCGGCCGCGGCGCTCCGCCCGCCCACCCCGCCGACCCCGAACCGGAGACCGAGCCGGGGGTAGCGGCGGTCGGCGCCGCCGGAGCGGAAACCTCTTCGTAGACACGCCGTCCCGCGCCGGTCGACCAGGTGTCGAGGGGGTCAATTCTGTTTTGATACGCCCGTTTTCCGGTACGGGGCAGGATCCGGGGATGCGGGGCGTGAACGGGGTGGGGTGGGGCGATACTCGTGCTCGAAAGGTCCGGTGATGGCTGGGCCAGTCGAGAGGAGCGGTCCGATGAGGAATCTTCCTGCGTTCCCCGCCGCGGACGAGAGTCCGCTCGAAACCTGCCTGCGGCTGCGGGAGATCGCGCCCGTGGTCGAGGTGGAATTCCCGGGCGGCGTGGCCGGTTATCTGGCGCTGACCTACGATGCCGTGCGCGAAATCCTCGGCGGCGACAATATTTCCTTCGTCCGGGACCCGAAACACTGGCCCGCGCTGCACGACGGAACCATTCCCGAGGATTGGCCGCTGCGCGCCGTGGTGCAGGGCGAGCATCTGTCGACCAAGGACGGCCGCGAGCATCGGCGGCTGCGCGGCCTGATCAGCACGGCGTTCACCCCGGCCCGGGTGCGCGCGCTCGAGCCGCGCATCCAGCACATCATCGATGATCTCCTCGACGACGTGATCGCCGCCGGTGACGGCGTCGACCTGGTGCCGGCCTTCACCGAGGCGGTGCCGATGGCGGTGATCTGCGAGCTGTTCGGCGTGCCCGAGACCGATCGCGGGCAGTTGCGGCAGTGGACCGCGACGTTGTTGGCGCACAACACTTCTCCCGAGGAGGCGTTCGCCGCGCAGAGCGGGCTCATGGCGTATCTGCACGAGCTGGTCGAGCGGAAGGAGCGGGAGCCGGGCGAGGACCTCACCTCCCATCTGGTACGGGCGCGCGACAAGGACGACAAGCTCACCGCGGAGGAACTGGTCGCGGTCCTGTGGATCATGCTGGTCGCCGGCCACGAGACCACGGTGCACATGCTCGGCTACGCGATCCTGGCGCTGTCCCAGCATCCCCGCCAGCTCGAACTGGCCCGGGCGGGCGACCTCTGGGCCGACGTGGTCGAGGAGACGGTGCGGTATCGCCACTCGGTGATGATGACGAGTTGGCGGTTCACGCTGACCGAGGTGAACATCGCGGGTGTCACCATCCCCCAGGGCAGCGCGGTCGGCGTGGTCTACCAGGCCTGCGGCGTCGATCCGGCCGAATTCGGTGACACAGCGCACGAATTCGACATCACGCGCACACGACAGGCCGGGCATCTGGGCTTCGGTCACGGGCCTCGATTCTGTATCGGTGCCGGGCTCGCGCGGTTGGAGGGCCGGCTCGCGCTCGCGTCGCTGTATCGTCGATTGCCAGAGCTCGCGGTACTGGTCGACCCGAACGACATCACCTATTCACCGTCCTTCTTCACCATCGGTCCGTTGTCGATACCCGTCGCTGTCGGCGCAGCGAAAGCGCGGTGACGGCAGCTGTCCGGCAGGTGGGCGGCGCCCGATCGAACCCATGGATGGTCGCAATGACGTGCTACGGAGTGAGCCAGTGAGGTCCGCGCGCCCGGTTCGCCGGGTGGGTGCGGCGCTGGACAATTGCTCGTATCTCGGGTCGCCGCTGTGGCATCGGGGCATGCTGTGGGTGTCGGACTTCAGTACCGGCCGGGTGCTGGCGACCGACGGGCGCGGCGCGGTGGAGGTGGTCGCCGAGGTGCCCGGCCGGCCCGGCGGGCTGGGCTTCCTACCGGACGACAGGCTGCTCATCGTGTCGATGAAGGACCGCCGGTTGCTCGTGCGGGACCACCGGGGCACGGTCCGCGAGTACGCCGATCTGTCCGCGGTACTGCCGGGCGACGCCAACGAGATGGTGGTGGATGCCCGCGGGCGCGCCTATGTGGGCAATTTCGGATTCGATCCGGCAGCGGGTGAGCCGATCAAATCCAGCGGCCTGGTCCGGGTCGATCCGGACGGGCTGGTCACCGTGGTGGCCGAGGATCTGGCGTTTCCCAACGGCATGGCGATTCTGTCCCGCGAGGTGCTGGTGGTGGCGGAGACCGCCGACGATCGGATCACCGCCTTCGACATCGCCCCGAACGGCGGCCTGATCAACCGGCGGACGTGGGCGGCCTTCGGGCCCGCCGCGCAGGACGACGGCGGCGGCCGGCCGATGCCCCGGCCCGCGGTGGCCCCGGGCGGCCTGTGCGCGGACGCCGACGACGCCGTGTGGGTCGCGGACTGCCTGCACGGCCGGGCCGTCCGGGTCCGCGAGGGCGGCGGCCTGGTCGACGAAATACGGGTCGACGCAGGCGTATTCGACTGCGCGCTGGGTGGCGCGGACGGGCGCACGCTGTTCCTGTGCACCGCGCCTTCGCTGTTCGAGCCCGAGCAGCGTCCCACCCGCGACGCGCGGTTACTCGCGGTGCCGGTGTCGTGGCCGAAGGACGTTGTCCAGGCTCGTTGAACCCCGCTGCGGGGAATTCACCACGACAGGTCCGGGCGGCCCGAGCGGTGCGCCTCCTCGTACCACTGGTGCGGAATCGACCAATCCGGCTCGATCGGTCCGTCCGCCTGGGCCGCGGCGGCGTCCTGCAGCGCGCGGTGATACTCGGCGTAAACCCCGGCCGCTCCGCACGACGCGGAGCCGAGCAGCACGATGCCACGCACCAGGTGCCGCCACACCACCGAACTCGTGATGTCTCGCCACATCAGAGGCCTCCTGTCCGGGACCCAGCGCCGGTGAACACCCACCGGCGGACCAACCGCGACACCGGCGGACCGGCACCGACCATTGATGTTTACCCACCGGACCGGACCACGTAATCGGTTTCCGAAAATTCGTCAACGACGTTCTCCGGAGGCCCCGAGCCCGCCCGCTCGGCCGTGCGGTCACCGGCCCGTGGCCGGACCTGGGTCGCTCGGCTGCGGATCAGGGCGTGGTGGTGAGGTCGTAGATGGTTACGCCGTCGATGGTCCGGGCTGTGTAGTGGGCTTTTACCCAGGCTGCGATATGGGCGGACTCCTGGCTGCCGGTGGTGGCGCCGCGCATGCCGAACATGACCGAGCCGTCGATGAAGTAGTGAATCCGGTGCTGCGCCACGTACTGCTGGAACTGCTCCAGGGTGGGTGCCGGGTCGGTGCCGTTGTAGCCGCCGATCGCCATCACCGGATCGCCCGTCGCCAGCTGATAGGCGGCGGCATTGTCCGATCCGATCATCGCGGCCGCCCACGTGTAGTCACCGGCATCGGCATGCAGCGCCGCCACAATGTTCGCGCCCGGCCGCACCGACGCGAACGGCCCGCCGATCCTCATACCCCCCGGTCCTCCCGTACCTGATTGCGCGCCCGGGGTTGTGGCGGTGGCTCTGCGGCCGTCGGCTCCCTGGCCGTCTCGGCCGCCGGGGCGTGGGCCGCCCGGGCCGAAGTGACCGGCTCCGGCCGGGCCCGCGGAAGGCATCGCGCCTGAATGCGTATCGGCAACTGTCGCAAGGGCATACGCTGCGGGCCCCGCTCCGGCCGCAAGCAGTGCGAGGGTTACCGAACCGGCGGCGACGGCCTTGGGAAGCCGGGGTCGCACCAGCAGGAGCACGGCGCCCAGCGCGCCCGCGACCACGATTGCCGGAGCCAGCCACGGCAGCCGGTCCGGGGTGCGCCGGAGCAGGACACAGGCGAGCCAGACGGTGGCGGCCAGCGCACTCGCCAGCACGAGGTTCGCGCGAAAGTCGTTGCGGCGCTGCCATACCAAGGTCGCACCTATGCCTACCGCGCCGCCGATGGCCGGAGCCAGGGCGACGGTGTAATACGGGTGCAGGATGCCGCTGGAGAAGCTGAACACCACGCCGGTCACGACCAGCCAGCCCAGCCACAGCAACAACCCCGCGCGCACCGCGTCCGTGCGCGGCGCCCGTCGCCGCAGCCACAGGCCGGCCACGCCCAGGATTGCCGCCGCGGGCAGCAGCCATGCCACCTGTCCGCCCATCTGGTAGGCGAACAGCCGGTCCCATCCGGCGTCGAAGTCGGTGTTGCCTAGGCCGCCGGTCTCGTTCCCGGTGATCCGGCCGAAACCGTTGTACCCGAACGTCAATTCGAGAATGCTGTTGTCCTGCGACCCGCCGATGTACGGCCGGGAGCCCGCCGGCCACAGCTCGACCAGAAGCAGATACCACCCCGCCGACAGCACCATGGCGAGCACCGCGGACACCGACCGCAGGATCCGCTTCCGCCACGGCGCCTGCGCCGCGAGCAGATACACGAGAGCGAAGGCCGGAAGCACCAGGAACGCCTGCATCATCTTGGCGAGGAACCCGAACCCGACAGCCACCCCCGCCAGCGGCAACCACCATGCGGCAGCGTCCTTTTCGATCGATCGCAGCACACAGTAGGCGGCGACGGTCAGCAGCAGCACGAGTAGCGCGTCCGGGTTGTTGTAGCGAAACATCAACGCCGCCACCGGAGTCAGCGCCAGCACCGCACCGGCCAGGATTCCCGGCCAGTGCCCGCCGACCCGCCGCACGGCCGCGTACAGCACGCCCACCGCCGCCACACCCTCCAGTGCCTGCGGCACAAGCAGACTCCACGAGTTGAACCCGAACAGCCGCGCCGACAGATCCATCACCCACAGCGCACCCGGAGCCTTGTCCACGGTGATCGCGTTGGCGGCGTCGCTGGACCCGAACAGCATCGCCTTCCAACTGGTCGAGCCCGCCTGCACCGCGGCGGCATAGAACTGATTCGCCCAGCCACCGGCCCCGAGCCCCCACAAATACAGCACCGCGGTCACCGCCAGCAGCCCCGCCAGCGACAGCCGCCGCCACCTCCGGGCACGCGCGTCCACCGGTCGCGATCGCTCGGCAGGCAGTTCCACAGATTCCAGCACGGTCGAAGTCACCGGTCCGATCCTGCGCACCCATCGTGGACTTCACCTGCGCTCGAGCTGTGTGTTTCCTGGGAGCCCTGCCGAACATCGGCCCGACCGACCTCGCCCTCAGGGCGCTGAGTGCGACGGCGATTCTTCGACGATGGCAATGTCGAGGTCGACTCGCCATAGCGACACGGTCGGGGCAGCGAAACGCGCGTGAGTGAGTTCACAGCCCGCGCGTCGTGTTCATGAGTAGGTTTCTTGATCATGGAGGACGGACCCAGTCGAACCGCGCTGTTGACCGCGTATGCCCGGGCTTATCACCAGGTCGCCGACCGAGGACGGATCTTCACCGACCCTCTGGCGGCGCCTCTGCTCGGTGTGACCTCGGCCGAACTGTCCGAATCGGAGACGCTCGCGAAAAATCACCCCGGCGCCGTGGCGGTCGATCGGCCGCGCCGCCTGTTCTTCGCGACCCGCGCGCGCTTCGCCGAGGACCGGGTGGCCGCGGCCGTCGCCGCCGGTGTACGGCAGGTCGTGATCCTCGGCGCGGGACTGGACACCTTCGCCTACCGCAATCCACACCCCGACCTGCGCGTCTTCGAAGTCGACCATCCCGCCACCCAGGAGTGGAAACGCGCGCGCCTCGCCGCGAGCGGGATCGACCGTCCCGGCACGTTGACGTTCGTGCCGGTCGACTTCGAAACCCGGTCTCTGGCAGCAGGTTTGGAATCCGCTGGATTCGGCCGGACGGACCCGGCGGTATTCGTGTGGCTCGGCGTCGTCTTCTATCTGTCCGCGACCGCCGCCCGCACCACCCTCGAATACATCGCTGGACAGGCCCGGCCGGTCGAGGTGGTCTTCGATTACCTGCAGCCCGCGGACACCGACGAGGGCCGAACGTATCAGCAGGCGCGCGCCGACCGGCTGGCCGCCATCGGCGAACCCTTGTTCAGCTACTTCACGCCCGATGGCATCGCCGGACAGCTGCGCGCCCTCGGCTTCACAGAGATCGAAGACCACGCCGCGCCGGACCTCATCGCCCATTACCTCGGGGAATCCGTGGGGTTCGAGGGTGAACCGCCCGGCGCGCTACGCGCGATCCACATACTGCGCGCTAGCCTCTGAGTTCGCGCGAGTTCGACTACGACAGGCGCGACCCTTGCCGCCGCGGCCGGTGCGGATGTGGGTCCGCGGGCGTGGGGCAAGGGTTGCGCCGGGGGTTATGGTACCGGGGCGGCCAGGTCGTATACCGTCGTGCCGCCGACGTCGACGGCGGTGAAGTGGGTCTTGACCCATTCCACGATCTCGGCGCCGGGACCGGATCGGCCGGGACCACGCTGCTCGCCACCGATGAAGTAGCGGATCTGCCCATCCGCCACGTACTTCCGGAATTGGGCGAGGGTGGGATACGGGTCACCGCCGTTGAACCCGCCGATCGCCATCAAGGACTTCCCGGTGGCCAGTTCGAGACTGCTGACCTCGTGGGATCCAATCGCCGCCGCGGCCCAGCGGTTGTCCGTCCCCCGCAGCAAGGTGTTCAGCGCGGCATTGTCCGGGGAACGACCCGGGCCAGTGCGACGCAGGACCTTGTCATCGCTTCCCGTTGCGCCCGAGGGCATTTCGTTACCCGAAGCTCCGGGACCGCCCCCATTACCGTGATCGGTCTTCGGCCCCGAGGTCGGCATGCCGCCGGTGTGCGAATCCGATACGGCCACATTGTTTATCGCGAAGGCGGTCGGGCCGCCGAGGCCGGTGATCAGGCCCACTGCCGCGAGCACGGCGGTCCACTTCCCCAGCCGGTGTGCGCCCGCGACGATGACGGCCGCGACCACGAGGCACCCGATCAGCACGATCCAGCGCAGCGCCGGGAACCAGTCGGGTGTGCGGCCGAGGAGTACGAACGCCCACACACCGGTCACGGCCGACATCACGGACAGAACCGCTCGCGACGTGAACGACGTTCTGTCGCGCCAGAATTCGACGACGGACAGCGCGATCAACACCGCCAGGGCGGGGGCCAGCGCCACCGTGTAGTAGGGGTGGATGATCCCCTTCATGAAGCTGAAGACGATACCGGTCACCAGCAGCCAGCCGCCCCACAGCACGAGCGCGGCCCGCGTGCGTCCCGTGCGCGGCGTCGCCCTCGTGGACCACAGCAGCGCCGCCAACCCGATCAACGCCGCCGGCAGCAGCCAGGAGATCTCGGTACCCATCGTGTCGCGGAACAGTCGCGTGAGACCGGTATCTCCGCCGAACATCGCACCGGGACCACCAACAGGGCCGCCGCCAGGCTCACCGCCGAATCCACCACCACCCGGCCCACCACCAGGACCACCACCGAACCCACCGCCCGGCCCACCGTTGCCCTCACCACCGAAGACACGGCCGAGCCCGTTGTACCCGAGCGCCAGCTGCAACAGACTGTTGTTCGTGGAACCACCGATGTAGGGCCGCGAGTCCGCCGGCCACAGCGCCCCCAGCACCAGGAACCACCCCGCCGAAACAACCACCGCCACAGCAGCTCCCAGCAACTTCCAGATCCGCTGCCACAATCCGATGGGCGCCGCGATCAGAAACGCCGGCGCGAAGGCGGGCAGCACCAGAAACGCCTGCAGCAATTTGGTCAGGAACCCGAATCCGACCGCGACACCGGCCCCCGCCAGCCACCACCCACTGCCACGCTCGATCGCGCGCACCACGCAGTAGGCCGCGACCACCATCAGGAACACCAGCAGCGCGTCCGGATTGTTGTCCCGGAACATGGTGACCGCCACCGGCGTCAGCGCCAGCACACCGCCGGCGAGCAGCCCGGCCGCCGGTCCGCTCCACCGCCGCACGGCCGCGTACAGCAGGGCCACCGACCCCACCGCCATCAGCGCCTGGGACAACAGCATCGAGAACGTGCCGAATCCCAGCAGCCGCCCCGACAACCCCATCACCCACAGCGACGCGGGCGGCTTGTCGACCGTGATCGCGTTCCCGGAGTCGAGCGAGCCGAACAGCAGCGCCTTCCAGCTCTGCGTGCCCGCCTGGACCGCGGCGGCGTAGTACTCGTTGGCCCAGCCGAGAGCGCTCAGACCCCACAGATAGCCCACCAGCGTCACCGCCAGCAACGCCCACAGTGCCGGACGCGCCCACCGGGGCTGCTCGGGCGGCCCGAACAGCAGGCGTTTGCCGCGCTGTCGCCGCGGCGGCGACTCTCGCGGTGCGGTGGGCTCGGCCCGATCGGCGGGCGCTTCGGTCGTCGTCATGGCAGTCCTCTCGCGCGTGTCGCACCCCATGCTCCGGCAGCGGGCTGGGGATCGGGTCGACGCTCCCTGGGGATTCGCTGTGAGTCGACTGCCCGGCCACCGCGCGGACGACCGCATACGATCGGTCGGTGACCCAGCTGACCGACGCGCGAGCGGCCACCGGCGCGGCCCCGTCCAGCCCGGCGCCGCTGCGGCCCGCTCCCGATTTCGGCCCGGCGGACAGGCTGCGCGGCTGGCTGGTCACCGTGGTCCTCACCACGATGGCCGCGGTCACCCGGCTGCTGAATCTGGGCTATCCCACCGACGGCGGCACACCGACATTCGACGAGAAATACTATGCCCACCAGGCCTGGGAGATGCTCACCGGCAGCGGGGTCGAGGACAATCCGGCGTACGGGGTGATCGTGCACCCGCCGGTCGGCAAGCAGCTGATCGCGCTGGGCGAGGTGGTGTTCGGCTACACCCCGTGGGGCTGGCGCTTCACCGCGGCGATCTTCGGAACGGTGTTGGTATTGCTGGTAATTCGCATCACCCGCCGATTGACGCGCTCCACGATGATCGGCGCGATCGCGGGCCTGCTGCTGATCTGTGACGGCACCGCCTTCGTCTCCTCCCGCATCGGCATGCTCGACATCTTCCAGGCGGTGTTCGTCACCGCCGCGTTCGGCTGCCTGGTCGTGGATCGCGACGAGGTGCGGGCCCGATTGGCGCGCGCCGATGCCGAGGGGCGAATCGCGGCGAGCGCGTTCGGTCCTCGGCTGGGTGTGCGGTGGTGGCGGTTCGGCGGCGGGGTGCTGCTCGGATCGGCATGCGGGACAAAGTGGTCCGGGCTGTATTTCATCGCGGCGTTCGGTCTGCTGTCGGTCCTGTTCGATGTCGCCGCGCGCCGCGCCTACGGGGTGCCGCGGCCGTGGGCCGGCACGGTCGTGCGCGATATCGGTCCCGCGCTGTATGCGCTCGTCGGGGTTCCGCTGCTGGTCTATCTGGCGAGCTACGGTGCGTGGTTCGCGAGCGAGGATGGCTACGACCGGTATTCGGTCGGCAATCCCGCCGCCGGAAAGGGCACCATCGGCCTCGGCGGCGGCTGGTCGTGGATGCCGGATGCCTTGCGTTCGCTGTGGCACAACCACGGCGAATCCCTGGATTTCCACAAGAGCCTGACGAATTCGGCGGGCAACCATCACGCCTGGGAATCCAAACCGTGGTCGTGGCCGATGGGCCTGCGCCCCATGCTTTTTCACTATTCCGACAGCGCGACCGGCAACTGCGGTCAGCCCGCGTGCGTGAAGGCCGTGATGCTGATCGGCACGCCCGCACTGTGGTGGCTGTCGCTACCCATGCTGTCGTGGGCGTTGTGGCGCAGCGTAACCCACCGCGACTGGCGCTATGCCGCCGTGCTGGTCGGCTACTGCGCCGGAATCCTCCCGTGGTTCCTGGACCTGGACCGCCAGATGTACTACTTCTACGCCGTCCCCATGGCCCCGTTCCTGGTCATGGGCCTGGCCCTGCTGCTCGGCGACATCCTCGGCCCCGCCCCCTTCACCCGCACCCCCGACGGCCGAAAGTTCCTGATCCCCACCGAAAGACGAACCCTCACCCTCCTGACGGTGTCCCTCTATCTCGGCATAGTAGTGGCGAATTTCATCTGGCTGTGGCCCATCCTCACCGCCTTCCCCATCACCCCCGGAAACTGGCAGAACCACCTCTGGCTCCCCAGCTGGCGTTGACCAGCCATGACAGACCGTCGTTGCTGACCGGCGGCTCATTCGGCGCGGACGCGGAGCACTTCAGCGGTGAGGCGGTCGAGGTTCTCCTCGTTCGGAGGGACGATGGTCTCGCCCGACTCTGTGGTCCGGGTGAGACGTGCTACGACTCTCGGGTTTTCGAAGGTCTGGTGCCAGTGGACGAGGGTTGTGCCAGAGGAGGTCGGCTCGAGCGTTATCGTGAGGACGTACTTGGGTTGGGAGATGTGATCGATCACGATGCGTTTCGAGGGCTCGATCTCGCTGAAGATGCTCTCGTTCGGATAATTTCTTCCATCCGGTCCATGCATCACGAGCGTCCATTTGCCGCCGGGCTCGAATTCGCAGACCTCGAAGGTGTTCGTGAAACCGGCTGGGCCCCACCAGTTCCGCAAGCGCGAGGGGTCTGCGAAGGCAGCGAAGATACTGGACGGATCGGCGGCGATCTCCCGGGTGGTCCGGACAGTCATGGCACTCCTCGGTCGGTCGGCCCGCAGTGACGAACCATCGAGCCGATTGCAATACGCAATCAGTCTGCACTACTACCCGGGCGACGCGCAAGCTACCGAGGCTCCGGTCACGCGAGCACCGCATCCCCCCCTCTGCCCGGGCACCGCCTCGTGCGGGGCCGAGGTGGCGAACGCACGCGCATCAGCTGGTGAGGCGGTCGTCTTCGCTGATGAACAGGGTGGCGACGACACTGACCACCGCCGTCGCGGCGAGGTATCCGCATGCCAGCCACGGTGTTCCGCCCGCTGCCGCGATGAGCGCGGTGACGATCATGGGCGTGATGCCCGAGGCGTAGATGCCCGAGACCTGATACACGAAAGACAGTCCGGTGTACCGCACTTCGGGCGGGTACAGGCCCGCGTACAACGTGCCCTGCGCACCGTAGAACAGCGCGTGCGCCACCCCGAACACCGCGATGATCGCGAGGGTGAAGACCACGATATTGCCGACTTCGAACAGTGCGAACACCGGGAACACCAGCAGCCCGTACGCGGCGATCCCGGCTGTGTACACCCGGCGCGGACCATAACGATCGGTCAGCCGTCCCGACACCGGAATGAGCGCCGCCATCACCAGCGCGGCGATGGTCACCGAGGTCAGCACCGGGACCTGCCGGAACCCGAGGCGCCCGGTGGCGAAGCTGATCGCGAACACACCCCAGGTGTTGAACGCCGCGCCCTCGCCCCACCGCGACAGCAGACCCAGCACGGTGTTGCGGCGGGTCCGCAGATTCCGGAACAGCTCCAGCACAGGCACTTTCGAGATCCGGTTGAGCCGGTCGATCTCGCGGAACGCGGGCGTTTCATCGATCTTCAACCGGACGACCAGACCGATCACGACGAGCACCACGCTGGCCCCGAACGCGATCCGCCAGCCGTAATCGAGGAACGCCGATTCGCTCAGCACCGTCCGCAACAGCGCGAAGACGCCGGTGCCCAAGGCCAGGCCCAGCGCCAGCCCGACCTGCGGATAACTGCCGAACAGCCCGACCTTGCGGCGAGGGCTGTACTCGACGGCCAGCAGCACCGCGCCCGCCCATTCACCGCCGAGGGCGAAGCCTTGCAGCATCCGTAACGCCAGCAACAGGATGGGCGCGGCGATACCGATCGCGGCGCTGGTGGGCAGCACACCCATCAACGCCGTGGAGCCGCCCATGATCGCCATCGTCAGCGCGAGCGTGCGCTTGCGGCCGATGCGGTCGCCGATATGCCCGAAGACCAGCCCGCCGACCGGGCGCATCACGAAACCCACCGCGAAGGTCGCGAACGACAGCATCGTGCCGACGAACGCGCTGGTGTTCGGGAAGAACAACTTGTCGAAGACGATGCCCGCCGCGGTGGAGTAGAGGAAGAAGTCGTACCACTCCACGGTCGTGCCGATCAGGCTCGCCACGATCGCCGTGCGGGTGTCCGAGGCGCCGAGCCGTTGTTCCGGTTCCCGCTCGGCGCGGCGCTCGTCCGCCGATGCGGTGTCCAGCAACGACATGGTGGCCCTTCCTTCGGCATCGACTCGCCGAGCGAGCGTAGGGCCGGGGCGGTGTTCGCAGAAGGGTTCGACTCAGCGCGATTCCAGCCCGCGGGTCCGGGACCCCGTCGCGATCGACGCCGAGGCGTTCGTCCAGACTGGGGGCGGCCGGGAAAGGGGTGCCGTCATGGAGGCGATGATCGTGTGCGTTTCGGTGTCGCACGGCGACACGGGGCGTTGGGAGCGGCGCGCACCTTCGCCGAAGGACTGCGAGTCCACGTCACGCCGCGATGGGTAGCGGCGACCGTCCGGCAGGACTGTCCCCGCGCCGCCGGGCGATCTGCGAGGCCGCGCTCGACCTCGCGGCCACCGGCGGCAACCGGGCGGTCACCCATCACGCGGTCGACGCCCGCCTCGGCATCGCCCGCGGGTCGACGTCGTACTACTACCGCACCCGGCAAGACCTCCTGGAAGCGGCCATCACAAGGCTGACCGAAGCTTCCCGCGAGGCATTCCAGACCGCACTGGATGTCCCCGCCGGAACCGACACACTCGAGCACGCCGCCGGACTCATTGCCGGGCAACTGGATCGGCTGCTCGGCGATCGTCGGCGCGACGCGCTGGCCCGCTATGCCCTGGTGCCGGACGCGGTCGGGAACGAGAGCCTGCGGGCCGCGCTGGCGGTGTGCTTGTTCTCCACTCCCGCCGCCGAACGGCTGATGGCCTCGCTCGGGGCCGCCGACTCCGCCCGCGCCGCACGGGATCTCGTCAGCCTGCTGGAGGGTCTGTTGTTCGACCGCCTGCACGGCGCCCGTTCCCTGCCGGGCCACGCCGGGGACGATCTCCGCCCCACCATCGGCCTCTGGCTGGCGGCATTGTCCGGCCGGACGCGATGAACGCGCAGGACGCCGCCCATTGTGCGCCCGGCACGTACCCGCTGCCCATCGTTGCGACCAGGGTGAGCGAATGTCTTCCGTCAAATACCTTGTTGCGGCGTTAATTTCGCCAGCAATCGGTGTGTGCTCGCCCACCGCCGGAACAGCACGACAACGAGGTAGCCCATGGCCGCATTCGACGCTCTCCCCCGCGCCCGGCGCGCCCTGCGTGTGCTGGGCGCGGCCGTCGCGGCATTCCTGCTCACCGCCGTAACCGCCTGTGGCGGAGGTAGTTCCGCCGAAGACGGAGCCGCGGAGATCATCTATGTGACGAATGCCCCGATCGGTCAGAACCAGTTCCTCGCGCTCGGCAAGACCGGGACCGAGCAGGCGGCCGCGGCGCTGGGCGCGAGCGCGCGCACCTTCGAGAGCACCGACGAGCAGTCCCGCCGCGCGAATCTGGAAGCGGCGATCGCCCGGCGTCCCCTGACGATCGTCCTGATCACCTACGAATTCAACGATCTCGCCGCGGAATTGGCCGAGCAGCACCCCGATCAGCAGTTCGTGCTGGTCGATTCGTGCCCGCCGCGGGTGCCGGAGAACCTGCGATGCGGCAAGTTCAAGGAGTACGAGTCGTCGTATCTGCTCGGCGTGGAGGCGGGCCTGCTCACCCGCACCGGGCGCATCGGCACCGTGGCCGCCAAGGACTCCCCGTTCTTCCACCGCTGGTCCGACGCCTTCGCATTGGGCGCGCGCAGCGTGAACCCGCAGGTGATCGAGTCGCAATTGTTCGTCGGCGGCGAGAACGCGGTCGGCGACCCGGCGCGCTCGAAAGAGCTGGCGCTCACCACCATTCACACCGGAGCCGACCAAGTGTACGCGGTGACCGGCGGCGGCAACGGCGGCGTGTTCGAGGCGGCCGCGCAGAGCCGGGACGTGCTGGCGTACGGCGTCGACGTCAACCAGTGCCCGCAGGCGCCGGGCGTCGTGGTGGACAACGCCATCAAACGCATCGACAAGGTGATGCTCGACCTACTCACCCAGGTTCGGCAGGGCACGCCGGGCGGCACGGCCACCGAATTCGGTCTCGCCGAGGACGGTTCGACCGTGACGAGCCTGACCGCCGACGCCGATGCCGGCGGCTGCGTAGTGCTGCGCCATCCCGAGGTCCTGCAGCGCGTGCGCGAGGCCAGGGACCAAATCGTGGCGGGCCGCGTCACCATCCCGCACGCCGACAACTAGGCCGCTCGATGGATACGCTGGAACTCGACGCGATCACCAAACGGTTCGGGACCGTACTCGCCAACGACGCCATCTCCCTGACCGTCGCGCGCGGTGAGGTCCTCGCCCTGGTCGGGGAGAACGGGGCGGGCAAGTCCACCCTCATGTCGATCCTCTACGGCATGCTCGGCCCGGACTCCGGCCGCATCCTGATCGACGGCCGTGAGGTCGAATTCACCTCTCCCGCAACGGCTATCGCGCACGGGCTCGGCATGGTGTTCCAGCATTTCCAACTCTTCGAGCAGCTGACGGCCGTCGAGAACATCGTCTACGGCGCCGAACCGGGCCGCTGGGGCCTGTGGGACCGGCGCGACGCGATCCGGCGGGTCACCGCCCTCGCCGCGGAATACGGTCTCGAGGTGCCGGTCGAAGCGATGGTGGCCGACCTGCCGGTCGGGGTGCTGCAGCGCATCGAGATCCTGAAGGCGCTGTATCGGGGGGCCGAACTGCTCATCCTGGACGAGCCGACCGGCGTGCTGACACCCGGCGAGACCCGCGACCTGTTTCGGGTCCTGCGGGCGTTCGCCGACGACGGCCGGGCCGTCATCCTCATCACCCACAAACTCGACGAGGTGACCGCCGTCGCCGACCGGGTCGTGGTGCTGCGTGACGGGCGGCGGGTGTTCGCGTCGGCGGTGGCGGACACCACGACCGCCGGTCTGGCGCGGCACCTGACCGGGCGGCAGATCGACTTGCGGCCGCGGCGGGCCACCCGACCCGCGGGTGGGGGGGGGGGGGGGGGGGGGGGGGGGGGGGGGGGGGGCCCCCCCCGCCCGCGCCCCCCCCGGCGGG
>NZ_JARWOP010000081.1 GCF_029868745.1 Nocardia wallacei
TGATCCGCCCCGACTGGGCGGCCTCCGACCTGCGGCGCCCCGTCGGCATCTGGTGCAGCGGCGCCGGCGCCGACCCGCGCTACGACGCCCGCCGCATGGTCGAACTCCTCGTCGCGGGCCTGCGCCGCACCTGAACCACAACCGGAACCGCGTTCGATGTTGATTCTGGGCGCTCGGGCTCCTTAGGGACTTTGGTCCCTAATCTGCCCGAAAGTTGCTCGCGCTACTGGCGCTCTGCCAGTCCGGCCGGTCAGTATGATCTTGCGCGACGGTCTCCATCGGGGGGAGACGCTCACCCGGGCCGCTATCGGGTCGTGCCGATTCTCTTTGTCCTGCAAGGGGGATATCTCATGAGCAAGCGACTCATCGCCCTGTTCGTCCTACCGTCCGTTGCTGTGCTGGTGTTCGCGCTCGGCCTCGGACTCCTGACACCCGCCGCATCCTCGCTCGGCGTGCCGACGTTCGTCGTCGGCGTGGTCTCCTGCGCACTGCTCGGGGCGGGACTCGGAACGGTTCCGCACCTGATCGCGGCGCGGCGGAACGCCCGCGAGCAGCGGGGCGGGGCCGAGACGACGCACGCGCCGGGCGAATTCGCTCACGAGAACGGCGCGCGGCGTAACGGGATCCGCCAGTCGACCGGGCGGGAAGCCACGGGCGGCTGAAAAGGCGGCGTCGCCGGTCGCTATGGAGAATGGGTAGGGCCCGCCGATGACGTCCGTGGCCCGAAGGGGGCGACCGCCATGCACGATGACCGCCGGTTGGTCGAGGATCGCCTCGGGCGGGTCCTCACGGAACGGATAGTCCCCGCGATCTACCCCGAATCGGTGCCGCTGCGGGCCTCGATCTGGGTCGCGCCGGACGAGCCGGTGCCGGTGGCCGAGGGCTTGGCCGCGCCCCGGACACCCGTCGAAACCGGGGATCGATGGGGCGCGCCGTGGGGCACGAGCTGGCTCACGGTCGAGGGGACGGTACCCACCGCGTGGTCGGGCCGGACCGTCGAGGCCGTCATCGATCTGGGCTTCGACGAGACCATGACGGGCTTTCAGTGTGAGGGCCTGGTCTATCGCCCGGACGGGTCGCCGGTGAAGGGTCTGCATCCGCGCAGCCGGTGGGTGCGCGTGGCGGCCCCGGCGGTCGGCGGCGAGCAGGTGTTGCTGCATGTCGAGGCGGCCTCGAACCCGATCATCTCGTTCTTCGGCCCGACCCCGCTCGGCGACAAGGCCACCGCCGGCGTCGAACCCCGGTATCGCCTGGGCCGGATGGATCTCGCGGTCTTCGACGACGAGGTCTGGAACCTGGTGCAGGATCTGGAAGTGCTCGGCGAGCTGATGCACGAACTGCCCGAGGATTCCGCCCGCCGCTACGATCTCGTCCGCGCGATCGACCGGGCTCTGGATGCCGTGGACCCGCTGCGGGTCGGCGACACCGCGGCGGCGGCCCGCGCCTGTCTGGCCGAGGCGCTCACCGCGCCCGCGACACCGTCCGCGCACACCGTGATCGCGGTCGGCCACGCGCACATCGACACGGCGTGGCTGTGGCCGCTGCGCGAGACGGCCCGGAAGGTGGCGCGCACCACCGCCAATATGACGGCGCTGCTCTCCGCCGAGCCCGAATTCGTCTTCGCCATGTCGCAAGCCGCGCAATACGACTTCGTCAAGCGCACCCGTCCGGAGGTCTACGAGCGGATCGTGACGGCCGTCGCGGAGGGACGCTTCGTGCCGACCGGCGGCATGTGGGTCGAGTCCGATACGAACATGCCGGGTTCGGAGGCGATGGCGCGGCAGTTCGTGCACGGCAAGCGGTTCTTCCTGGACGAGTTCGGGATCGAGAACGAGGAGGCCTGGCTGCCCGATACCTTCGGCTTCGCCGCCGGGCTGCCGCAGATCATCAAGGCGGCGGGTTCGAAATGGCTACTGACGCAGAAGATCTCGTGGAGCCAGGTCAATCGGTTCCCACACCACACCTTCCTCTGGGAGGGTATCGACGGCACCCGGATCTTCACCCATTTCCCGCCGGTCGACACCTACAACTGCGCGCTGCAGGGCAGCGAGATCGCGCACGCGGCAAGGAATTTCAGGGACAAGGGCCGCGCTTCGATGTCGCTGGCGCCGACGGGCTGGGGCGACGGCGGCGGCGGGACGACGCGGGAGATGATCGCGAAGGCCGCCCGGCTGCGCGACCTGGAAGGCTCGCCGAAAGTGCGGTGGGACAAGCCCGCAGGCTTCTTCGCCCGCGCCGAGGCCGAGTACCGGGACCCGCCGGTGTGGGTCGGCGAGCTGTACCTGGAACTACACCGCGGCACACTGACCAGTCAGGCGAGGACGAAGCAGGGCAATCGGCGCAGCGAGCACCTGTTGCGGGAGGCCGAGCTGTGGGCGGCCACCGCGGCCGTGCGCGAAGGCTTCGCGTACCCGTACGCCGAACTCGATCGGCTCTGGAAAACGGTGCTGCTGCACCAGTTTCACGACATCCTGCCCGGCTCGTCGATCGCCTGGGTGCATCGCGAGGCCGAGCGAACGTACGCGGAGGTCGCCGCGGATCTGACGGCCGTCATCGAGCACGCACAGTCGGCGCTCGGCGGCGGACGGCCCGGTCCCAACCTCTGCAATGCGACGCCGCACGAGTGGCGATCGGTCCCGGCCGGTGGGGCGGCGGCCCCCGCTGACCAAGGCGTTCCCTGCGTACCGGCCGAGCGTCCGGGCGGGGGATTCGTTCTCGACAACGGGCTGCTGCGAGCCGAAGTGGACGAACGCGGCCTCGTCGTATCGGTCTACGACCTCGAGAATCGGCGCGAGACACTGCCTCCGGGCGCGGCCGCCAACCTGCTCCAGCTGCATCCGGACCTGCCGAACGCGTGGGACGCGTGGGACGTCGACCGCTTCTATCGCAACCGGGTCACCGACCTCACCGATGTGGATTTTGTTGTGGCCGAAGTGGATACGCCGGCCTCGGCACAGGTGCGGGTCGGCCGCTCGTTCGGCGCGTCCAGGGTCGAGCAGGCGGTGACGCTGCACTCCGGCGAGCGGGCCCTGGTCCTCGATACGCGGGTCCAGTGGCACGAGACCGAGAAGTTCCTCAAACTGGCCTTCCCGCTGGACATTCGCGCCGACCGGTACGCCTCGGAGACTCAGTTCGGCCACTTCTACCGGCCCACGCACACCAATACCAGCTGGGAGTACGCGCAGTTCGAGGCGTGCAACCACCGCTTCGTTCACCTCGCCGAGCCGGGCTGGGGCGTGGCGGTGGCCACCGACTCCACCTACGGCCACGATGTCAACCGCACGGTCCGCGCCGAGGGTGGCACCACGACGACACTTCGGGTCTCCCTGTTGCGCGCGCCGCGCTTCCCCGACCCGGAGACCGACCACGGCGACCACCGGTTCCGGCACGTACTGCTGCCGGGCGCCTCGATCGGCGATGCGGTGCGGGCGGGCTATCGCGTGAACCTGCCGTGGCGGGCGGGCGGTCTCGCCGAACCCGTCGCACCCTTGTTCACCGTTGCCGACGACGCGGTGGTGACCAGCGCCGTCAAACTCGCCGACGACGGCAGCGGCGACGTCGTGCTGCGCGTCTACGAGGCGCCCGGCGGCCGCGCTTCGACAGTGGTGACACCGGGTTTCGAGGCCGCCGGATTCCGGCTCTGCGATTTGCTGGAGCGACCGCTGCCCGAGGCTGCCGTCGCGGTGGCGGAGGGTGCCGGGGTCCGATTGCGGCTGCGGCCTTTCCAGCTCGTGACCCTCCGGTTCGCCCGTGCACCGAAATCCTGAGCCGCTTCGGACGCCCCTTTGATCAGCGTTGTTGCCGGGTCGTCGAGGTGCGTGGACTATCGGAGGTAGCCGGCCGACGACGCTCGGGCAGTGTCGGGGCGGCTTCGACATCGGCGACGAATCTGTGGCGGACCCGTATGGTCCCGCGTTCGCCGGTTAGACCAACTGGACGGTCTGTAATAGCGGCGTTCCGGCAAACGATCACCCTGCGGCAGACGCGGTGGCCGGGTCGTGGTGCCCGAGACCCGGCCGGTGATACCGGCACCGGAAAGGATCGAATGTAATGACAGGAACCCTGGTCGATGTTCCGACCGCCCGGCAGGTCGCCCAGCCGGATCCCGGCGCCGTTCCGCAGCCGACGGCCGGTGGGCCGGGTCCGCGGAACATCTGGCAGCAGGCGAAGACGGTCTTGGTGACGCGGGTGGCAGGCCCGCAGCAACTGGTGACGACACCGCGGCTGGTGGTACCGATCGGGCACAACCAGCTCGCATTCCGCACCTCCTCCTACGCACCCGAGGCCGAGCAATTGGCGCGCGACGGCCGGGTCGTCGTGCAGCCCGGTGATTGGCGTGGCAGTCCCGTCCTCGGATCGCATCAACTGCAGGGACGCGCCCAGGTGGTGACCGGCGGCACTTTGGTCCCCTTCGTCCAGTCGGAGCTGGACGCCAAATACCGCTGGCAGATTCCCTTGGCCCGCATGGCCCATCGCCTGGCCCGCGGCACGGCACCCTACGGCGACATCATCGTCCTGGTCACCGTGTACGACCCAGTCCTCATGCTGCCCCCATCTCGCTGACCCGATGCCCATCTCGCTGACCCGATGTCCGGCCCGCTGACCCGATGCCCGGCCCGCTGACCCGGCGTCCGGCCCGCTGACCCGGCGCCAGGCCCGGCTCGGTTCGTCCGGGCCGGGCTCCGTTGTGCCGGGCAGGTTGGTTGTGTCGGGCCGGGTTCCGTTGTGTCGGGCAGATTGCTTGCGGCGGGCCAAGTTCGGTTATGCGGGGCATGTTGGTTTGCGGTGGGCTGGATTCGGTTGTGTGGGGCGGATTGGTTTGCGTCACCTGGTTCGGTTGCGCCGGACCGGTCTGCTTGCTGCGGCTCGGTTTACTTGCATCAGGCTGGTGTTGGGCTGAGCTGGCTTGTGTCAGACCGGGTTTCGTTTGCCGGTAGAGCGAACTTGCTGGGTGGGTTACGTATTCGACGGCAATAGGCCGTGGGCTATGAGGTCGACCAAAGCTTCGGCGCGCTGGGCTGGGCCGGGGAGGGATTCGGTGGCCGCGGCTATGCCGTTGGCGAGGTGTAGGACATCGTCGACCGTGGCGGTCCGGGTGAGGGAGTGCATCGTCTGGCGGCGGGTGCTGCGGTTCAGGAGTTTCGGTTGGGTGGAACGAGCCCATCCCTGGCGGGGGCGCTGCGGCTCAGGAGTCGAGTAGGCGGGCGAGTGCGGCCGAGCCGTCGAGCAGGGCGCGGGAGCGCGTGTCGATGCTTGCCTCTCTGGCGGCCAGAGCAGCGTGAACATCGTTGCACCGGAACGCGTTCCGCAGTTGCGGCAAGAGGTCGCGGAGTGCGGGGATGCGGTATCCGGCGAGGCGGAGTTGGTGCACGAGGCGCGCGTCCCGCACGTCGTCGGGCGTGTATCTGCGGGCGCGGGTCGAATATCGGCCGGGCGCAACGAGTCCCACGGACTCCCAGTGCCGCAGTGTCGAGGAGCGCACGCCGAGCGCGCCGGCCAGTTCGGAGATGGTCATCGCGTCCGAGGGCCGGGTGTCCGCGAGTGGCTCCTCGGCGATGGCGCGGACGGCCGCGGCGGCCAGTGCGAGATCGCGGCGCTCGCGGTCCAGGCGGGCATGTGCGGAGTCCAGCAGCGCGAGCATGCCGGTGACCGGGCGTCGATGGGCGGCGCGCACGATCTCCTTGGCCTCGACCGGTCCCGCGCCCGCCGCCAGCGCTCGATAGGCGCGTGCCGCGTGCACATGGGATTCGTCGTAGATCCGGTAACCGCTGTCGGTGCGCGCCGCCGGAGGCAGTACGCCGAGGCGCTCCAGATTGCGGATCTGCTGCACGGAGTAGCCGGTGCGGCGGGCGACATCGACCGTCCGCAGATTCGGCGAGTTGCGACTTCTCACTCGATCACCTCGGTAATTCGGCCCGGAGTCTCCAGAAGCACTTCAATGTAACGCTGGAATGCGTGAGTATCGACGAGATCATCGAGTTCATCGAATCGCTCGGCGGAGTGCTGGTGCTGCGGCCGGGCCCCGGCGACGGCACTCCCGAGATCGCCTGGGGCGACGTGTTCTTCTACTACGCGCCCGACGGCCGGGTGCCGACCGCGACCCAGCCGTTCGCGACCATCGTGACCAAGGACTACCCCGACGATCGCGGTTCCCGGTTGGATCGGCCCGGCGCCTTCCGCGTGAACATCAGCGCAGGTAAGGACGCCTTCACCGCGTGGACCGGCTACCCGCCGCGCGAAAGCGCAAGTCGCGGTGGCGATTCCGGTATCGGTGACACCGTGCTGGCCCATCCTGTCTACGGCGGTGCGGGCTGGTTGGCCGTGGTCGATCCCGGGCCGCGCACCCGGGAGCCGATCCGGGAACTGCTCCGTGCCGCCCACGACCGCGCCCGCACGCGTTACCGGCGGCGCAGCGAGTAGCGCTCGCTCGAAGGTGCGACCCGGATCACCGTGCCGCACGCCTTGACCTCAACCATTGTTGAGGAGTGAGGCTGAAGGCGTTCGGCACACCGAGGATCCGGGAGGACCGCATGACCACCACGATCACCGACACGGCACCGCACGAGTGGCTGCGCGCGGCCGCGCGCCCCGTGCTCGGCACCGACTCCACCGACACGGGCGCCGACCTGGACGCTCTGGCCGACAGCCTGGCGACGGCGACAGTCGTGGGGATCGGGGAGTCGACTCGGTTCTCCCGGCAGACCTACGGCGTGCGGGACCGCCTGTTTCGCCGGTTGGTGACCGAGCACGGGTTCCGGGCCCTCGCGATCCAGGATTCCGTGCCGTCGGGCGAGCGCATCGACGCGTATGTCGCGACCGGCGCCGGGGACGCGCGCTCGGTGCTCGCGCAGGCGTGGCGGCCCTGGCGCACCGCCGAAACGGTGGCGACGCTGGAATGGATCCGGGAGTTCAATCGGACCCACCCGGACGATCGGGTACGCGTGTTCGGCGTCGAGCCGGTCACGGCGCAGCCCGCCGATTACGATGTCGCGCTCGAGCACGTCCGGCGGATCGCGCCGGAGCGGGTCGCGGAACTCGAGGCGCACCTGTCGGTCATCCGCACCGCGCACCGCATCGACGAGCACGTCCAGCGGCACCAGGGCATCCACCCGGGCCGCCCGTTCGCCGAGCACGCCCGCGACGCGCTGGCGCTGCTGGAGTCGCTGTCGCCGGGCGGCGAGGCCGGGGCCGAGCACGCGGAGGCAATCGAGCGGGTCCGTCGCATCGTCACCTTCCACGAGAACAGCGTCGCCGGACTCGGCGGGTTCGGCCGCGACGAACGACCGTCGGCGCAGACCATCATCGACCGGCACGACGCGACGGGCGCGCGCATCGTCTACTGGGACGGCCTCGCGCACACGGCCGGACTGGCGATCGAGGTCGGCGGGGCGGATACCGACACCTTCATCGGTGCGGGCGCGCATCTGCGGCGGCACTTCGGCTCGCGGTACGCGTCGGTGGCCGTCGGATTCCACCACGGCGACCTCGGCGTCGCCACCGCGCCAGTGCCCGCGCCCGACCTGATCGACGCGACCCTGGCGGCGGTCGACCTGCCCGCGTTCTACGTCGATCTGCGCGGCGAGGTCCCGGCCGCGGCCGAACAGTGGCGGCAGGGACCGGCGCAGGCCCGGGTGATCAGTGGCGTCTACGACCCCGCCAAGGATGCCGACGCCCGGCTGCGATTGTCCTCCCTGCACGGCGCTTTCGATGTGCTGATCCACATCCGCGAGACCGCGCCGGTCCGATGGCTGCCGGAATTCGACTCCGCGCAGAACGCTTAGACGCGAGGTAATCCGTTGCGGCGGTTTACAACTCGTGGTCTGGCCGCACGGCCGCGGCGAGGCAGCCTGCGGCGGTTTACAACTCGTGTCCGGGCCGCACGGCCGCGGCGAGGCAGCGCAGGGCGTCGGTGAGTGCGGCCTGCTGAGCACCGGTGAGCCGATCGGTGAGAGTTGTTTCGTAGTCCAGCAATTCGCGCACCACGCGCCCGATCACCTCGTGCCCCTCATCGGTCAGCGTGACCAGGATGCCGCGCCGGGACGAGGTGGTCGGTGCGCGCGTGATCAGTCCCGCGGCCTCGGCGCGCGCCAGGCGCTGTGAGATGGCCCCGGCGGTGACCAGACTGCGGCCGGTGATCTGCCGGGTGGTGAGTTGATACGGCGGGCCCGCCCGGCGCAGGGTGCTGAGCAGATCGAGAGTCGACTCGTCGATGCCGAGCCGCTGCAGAGTGCGCTGCCGCTCGTCGGCGAGCAGCTTCGCCACACCCCACAGCGGGGTGATGATCTCGATGGATCGGGTTCGCGCGCCGGGCAATTCGCGTTCCCAGGCCGCGGCGATCTGTGCCGCCGTCGGCACTGTGTCGAGTGTCATTCGTATTGTCCCGATTCTCCCGAGCGGTGTATGTTTAGCGCTAAATATATCCGACGGAAGGGAACCGATGGCGAGAACGATCGTGGTGACCGGCGGCAGCCGCGGGCTCGGGCGAGCGGTCGCGCGGCGCTTCACCGAGCTGGGGGAGGAGGTGGTGATCACCGGGCGCTCCGACCGCGTGCGGCGGACCGCCGACGAGCTGGGTGCGCTCGGAATCCAATGCGACGCAACGGATCCGGTGAGCGTCGAGAGCTTCGCCGCGCAGGTCGGGCCGGATGTGGATGTGCTGGTGAACATGGCCGGGGGCAATGCCGATTTCGCGGGCCCCGAACCGGAGTCGCTGGCGGCGACCGCGCGGCGCTGGCGCGACAACCTGTCCGCGAACCTGCTCAGCGCGGTCCTCACCACCACGGCCCTGCGGGATCGGCTGCGCTCGGGCGGGTCGGTGATCAATATCGGGTCGATCGGCGCCGAGTACGTCGCGAGTTCCTACGGCGCGGCCAAGGCTGCCCTGGCCGCCTGGTCGGCGGGCCTGTCGGCGCAGCTCGGCCCGGCCGGGGTGACGGTGAACGCGGTGTCCCCCGGATACATCGAGGACACCGATTTCTTTCAGGGCCGTCTCACCGACGAACGACTCTCCCAGCTCGTCGCGGCCACGCACGACAAGCGGCCGGGGCGGCCCGAGGAGGTGGCCGGGCTGGTCGAGTTCCTGGCCTCGCCGCAGGCCCGCCACCTCACCGGGCAGACGATCCATCTCAACGGCGGGGCGTACACCACCCGCTGAACGGGATCACCGCAGCGAGACCACCTTCGCCTGTCCGGTGACGACGATGTCGTTGGCGTCCACCAGCGCGACTCGCACCTGGACCGTCTGCCCGGCCGACAGCGGCGCCTGTTCGCCGTTCGCCCCGGCCAGCACGATGACGGCGGTCTGCTGAGTGCCGTCGCAGGTCACCTGGTCCTGGGCGCCGGAGGCCGAGGGGCTGTCCGCGTTCGGGTCGCCGACCATCGCGCGAATGGCGGTCACGCCGGCCGCGGCCTCGCAGTTGTAGTCGACGCCGATATTTGCCGGGCCGACGCCGGTGAGGTCGATGGTGTTGGCCGCCAAAGCGGGCGCGGCGGTCGCCGCCACGGCCAGTCCCATCGTCGCGAAGGTGGTCGCCATCAGGGCGGGACGTCGGTAGTTCCGAAAAGTCGCCATGGATCTCGGTCCTCCTGCGTAGCGGAAGTGGATCGCGGACACGGTCAGAGAACACCGCGGCGCTCAGCGCACCACACGTCCATGCTCCCGTATCGCTCGCCCGCGGCACAGCACATCGCGGCAAAAGGCGGCTGACCTGCGCGAGGTCAGGGATTGAGCAGCCGGTCCGCCCACTCCAGATGTTCATCGATGCCGGAGACGGCGAACATCAGATCGACGAAGGTGTCCTCGTAACCGTTGTCGGTGAGCAACCGCAGCGTCTCGGCGACCTGCTCGATCCGGCTGCCCGCGGCGACATTGACGCGCACGAACGTGTGGATGGCCCGCGGGTCGCGCCCGGCGGTGCGGGCGGCTTCGTCGATCACCGCGCGCTGTTGCTCGAGTTCGTCGGCGCGGTGCGTGCGGCCCGGCACCTGCACCACCGCGAGCCAGCCGTCGGCGCGCCGCCCGACCCGGGTCAGGCCCGGCGGGGTGAACGCTCCCAGATAGACCGGCGGGTGCGGGCGCTGCGCCGGTTTCAGATCCACCCACGACGGTGGGACGGTCCAGTGCCGACCGCGGTGCTCGACCGGATTCGTGGTCCACATCGCGGCTAGGACGTCGAGGAGTTCATCGAGCCGGGCGCCGCGTTCGCGCAGCGGCACACCCGCCGCCTCGAATTCCTCCGGCGACCAGCCGATGCCGAACCCGGGCAGCAACCGGCCGCCGCTGACCACATCGATGCTGGTCAATTGCCTGGCCAGGGCGACGGGCGGATACCACGGCGCGACAAGCACATTGCTGCCCAGCCGCGCGGTCGTGGTCGCCGTCGCCGCGACCGTCAGCGCGACGAGCGGGTCCAGGACGGTGCGGAACTCCGCCGGGATGCTGTCCGTGCCGGCGTACCCCCGGACCGGATGCGTCGGGGCGAGGAGCCGATCGCCGACCCACAGGCTGCCCGCGCCCAGCCGCTCGGCTGTCGATGCGAAGCGGGCGATGTCATCGTAGGCGGACTTTCCGAATTGCGGCAGCGCGAATCCCAGCATGCCGGTGAGGCTAGCTGGAAAAACCGATGAGTTCAATATTTGTGACCAACTGGTAGACCACGGATTTGCCGATTCGGCAAAGGACTTTGTCGAAACCGTAGCGGCGGAGGCAGGTTGGAGACGGCCGGTTCGGACACCGGCCTCGGCAGTCAGGAGACGAACCATCATGGACGCACAGTTCTGGGACGAGCGGTACGGCAGCCGCGATCTACTGTTCAGCGGCGAGCCGAACGCGGTGCTGGTCACCGAGGTCGCGGGCCTGCCGCCGGGACAGGCGCTCGATGTCGGCTGTGGCGAGGGTGGTGACGCGCGCTGGCTGGCAGGCCGGGGCTGGCAGGTCACCGCCGTCGACATTTCGCGGGTCGCGCTGGAACGCGCCGAGGCCGTCGGTGTGCCGGGGCCGGGGGCGGGGGGCAGGTCCCCCCCCGCCCCGAACCCCCCCGCGAATCCCCAGGCTGTATTAAAAAAAAAAAACGACCCACCCG
>NZ_JARWOP010000082.1 GCF_029868745.1 Nocardia wallacei
GCAATGGTATTGGCCCGCGGCGACCGCGCGGGCCGCGCGGTCGAGGTCGAGGTTGGTGGTCTGCGCCAGCGGCCCGGTGAGGACCTCCACCCGTCCGGTGCCGGGATGGAACCGGGCCTCGGTGCGCAGCTTGCGGTACATCGTGAACACCGGGATCCACTGCGGCGGCGCGGTATCGGCGGCGAGCTGGCGCGCAGCTTCCTCCGCGAGGGCCACCCACAACTCGAGACTGTCGGGGGTGTGGGTCGAGGTATCGAACACCTCGTGCAACGCGACCGCCACAGCGGCGAGACCGGCAGTGGTGCGGGTGATCTCGTTCATGACAATCAGGGCCTTTCTCGAAAATGATCGATGACTGATAAGGGGGCGAGCTGGGTGAGGGCTGTGGCCGGTCCGGGGAACACCAGTCGTTCGCGGCGGACCGTCACAGCGGATTACCGGCCGGTCGCGAGGGCGAACTTCTTGGGCCGCTCGCAGGTCTGGCGGGCGGTGCCCACAGTGGTGAGCTTGACCAGGGCGTTGTGTACCGCGCCACTGCTGCGCCCCAGCACCTTCCCGATCTGGTGCGGGGTGAACTCGGTGCCAGGGGCGTCGCGCAGGTGCTTCTCCACCTGCGCCCGCAACGCACCCGGAGCCAGCTTCTCCCCGGGTGAGTTCTGCTGCCCCGCAGCCACATCCGGTCCACCGTCCTCGGTGCCGGTGGCCGGGGCGGCCGTTTCGCCGCCCATGTCGCCCGCTGCGGCCGATTCCGGCGTGGTCTGCGCACCGGTCGCGGGTTCGGTGTCGCCGGGCGCGTCGGTGACGGATTCGGTCGGGGGGCTGTCGGTGTCCCTGTCCGGTTCCTCGTTCGTTTCGGGCCGCGCTGCACCCGGTCCGTCGACCGGTTCGGCCGGGGTGGCCGGGGCGGCGGGTGCCCAGCGTTCGGCGGTGCGGGGGTTGTCCGGGTCGCGGTCGCGGCGCGCGGTCCCGGCGTTGTGCCATCCGGACAGGATGCGCCGGGCGGTGGAGCCGCCGATCCCGGCCGCGTCCGCCAGTTCGGCGGCGGTGAATCCGGGATTGTTCCGCAGCGCGACCCACAACGCTTTTTCGCTGTCGGTGCGCAATACAGGCGCGGCAGCGGCCGGGTCGGGTGTTGTTTCGGTCGTGCGGGTTTCGGCGCGCTTGGTGGTGTTCTTCTTTCGAGCGGACATGACAGTTCCTCCCTGATAGTGGGGGAATTCGTGGGTATTCGGTCATGTCCCGGCCGGGACGGAAACCACGCCGCGCCAACCGGCGCACCCGGCGGGTGCGGCGGTGTTCCCATCACCATGGACGCTCGATAGGGCTATGAATGTCAAGGGGGTACGTATAGAAAAGTTTTCTACCCCGAATTCCTCTCCACTCTTCCCGACCGCGAAATTTGCTATTCGAGTCGAATTCGACTCCTCTCGCAATTCATCTCCGGTAATCGAGTCGATCCGGGGGGCGACAAAGAGGACCGGTCCGACTTCCCGCGAGAGTTCGGTAGCGGCGAAATGAGGTTCGAATTGCCGGTCAGCTCGGGATGGAGCACCGGCACCAGCGAGATCACCGGGTATTCCGGTCCTCGCCTCGTTCAGCTCTCTGCCGACGAATTCGGTGGTGTCGTCCTCACTCGGAGGCTCCGGCGCGACGGCGATCCGACCGGCCCGAGCGCAACCATCGTGAACGTGCCTCCGCAATCAACGACTCGCCGGAACACGCGACCCCGCCCCGTCGCGTCTCTCGAACACGCAGCAGCCCTGACACAGCTCGCCACGACCCGACGCAGCAATGAGTACGGCCCCCGGGAGGCCGGCGAGGCCATCGGTCCAGCGAATAGTCGTCCAAGGACAACTCGCGACGTAACGACGCCGCTGCCGTGCCTCACCGCCCGACCCCCGCATCGGCCCTCTGCCACCAGGTTACGGACGGTCGCGGCGGTGTCCGCTACGCAGAGGCCGGGCGCTGGACCGACGCTCGTGCGAGCCGACAGGGTGAATACCGTCGGCTCGCAACGAGTTCCGGGCATGCTCCAGGCGTGGCTGCGTGCTATGCCGGGCTATCGGCGGCCGGACGCGGCGGCTGGGTTACGGGTGCGGATGGTCCTCGATGATTTCTGCGTCGTGAACGGTGGCCTCGTCGGTGATGGGTGCGGCGGGCAGGCGGGGCTGGTCGTCGAGGGTGTGTTGTGGGCCTTGGATCAGTTCCTGTGCGTGCTCGCGCATTTCGGTCAGTCCTGCGAGGAGGTCGTTCGTTGTGTCGATCCCTGTTTGTGTGGACGCGAGGAAGGCGACGACCGCGGCCATGGCGGCACCCGCTCGTTTCACAGCTGACCGGCGCGTACCCATGATCTTGACTCCGCAGCCGAACAGCTGGTTCGCGCTGGCGATCACGGGATTGCTGCCGAAGAGGCGAATGTTGTCCAACAACCACTCGATGTGGTCGATATGCCCACGAATTTCGTTGTGCAGCAACGGCGGAAGGTCCGCGTCGACCAACAGCATGCGCCATTCACCGAGTGCGGTGCGGAGCCGGTGCGCGGCGTCGGCGGTCACGGTCTCGCTGGACTGCTGGTCCATCAGCCTGAAGAGGGTACCGAGACCGGCTAGGTGATCGAGAATCGTGGAGTCGATGAGCCCTGTGGCCGGGCGCTGGACGCTGCTCCATGCGGTGCGCGGCACAACCGCGTCGTACCAGCGCGGGATGTACTGCAGATACCGTTCCCGGTCCTGATCATGCTTGGCGAGCCCGAGTACCCGCTGATGAACGTCGGTGAACAGCATGACGACCGCGGCGTGGCGCCGGGCGAACTCCGCTGTCCCCACAGGTTGGCCCAAGACCAATTCCCATCCCTTCTGGATGGTGGTGCCCTGGCTGTTCTTGACCTGCTGGAGAAGGTTGTACAGCGCCGTCGCCGGGTTGGGCGAGATAGTCATCGAAATCCTGTCGCGAGTTCATGATTGGTGGAGTTGAGCAGCGCAAAGGGCGCTCTGCCCGATGCGCAGCGATGGTGCAGTGCCGGACGAATGAGTGACGGGCGAGTGCGCGCGGTCAGCCGACACACGCGCAGCGCGGAGCCTGGCGTTCGCCCCTCTGCGGGCCGCCGCCGGCGATCCTGGCGAGCAGGTAGGTGGCGAGCCGTCGTGCGGCTGCGCGGAGGGTCGCCCGCATGCGGCGGATGCCGACATCAGAGTGCCCTACACCACTGCTTTCGGACACCAATGAACTGACCTTGTTCGATAACATAGATCTGCTTTCGTGTTTTGCAAGGAACCGAAGCGGACACGGCCTCACCCGGTTGCGACGGGTGGGGCCGTTCGAAATTCGATGACGAGAGCATTCTGCGGCCGGGGCCGTCCTGGTGTCAGGACGTCAGCATGCGAGGCCCGGCGAAGAGTCGGAGCCGAGTTGCTGGTCGCCGCCACGCGGACGATGCGCTGCTCGGCGTGCTGCCGCAGAGACTATGGGCTGTCTAGATGCCGGTCGCAGCCACCAGGCGATAGTGCACGACCAGCAACTCCCGCAGCGGCCCGGAAGATCCGACTCGCCCCCGGGAGCGGCACCTCGTTCGAAACGATGGACATGGCTGGAATCGTAGCCATAGCGGCTGGCTCCCGCCACATCCAACCCTCAGCAGAAGAAGACGCTACATCCTGCCACAGTGGAATATATTGCCCATATTGCCAGGTGGTCGACTTGGGCCAAGGGTGGGATCCCAGGCGGGTACGTGGCATAGTTTCCTCATGGATGCGCCGGACGACTGGAAGAGGCTGGCCGAGTACATCGTGACGCGGCGTGAATCGCTCGGTATGGACTCACGCCGAGCCCTCGCCGACGTGACCGCGCTGAGCTATCGCTTGCTGGGTGATCTCGAACGCGGTGTGAGACAAAGCGTCTCGGAGGGGACGCTTGCGTTGCTGGAGCAGGGGCTCGCCTGGGAGCCGGGTAGCGCCAAGGCGATCCTCGGCGGTGGCGAACCCACCCTGAAAGGTGCGCCGCCACAGGACGGCGGCGAGTGCAATCCGACCGCGTGGATGCGCGCACTGAGCGACGCGTACCGGGTAGCCACCGAACTCGCCACCGCAGGCCAGGTCGACCATGCTGGGCGGCTCACGCGAGCGCTGGCCGATATCAGCCAATCGCTGATTGCGTACTCATCGTTGACCGACACTCCACCGGCGTATGAGTTCGAACCGATCCGCTCGGTATCACCTGGTGAGTCATCGGTGCGTTCTGATCGCGCCCATGGTGAGCGCCCCGCGCCGACCGTCCTGCGAATTGCACTCGGCCGGTATATGAGACAACTTCGAGAACAAAGAAATCTCACCAGGGAGAGGGCGGGAAAACTGCTCGGTTGTTCCTCGCTCGACATCCGCATGCTCGAACTCGGCCAAGTCGCATTCGGTAAAGAAGAGATAACCCGCTTGCTCAGGCTCTACAAGGTGGACGACCCCCGGACCATTCGGGAATGCACCAGGCTCGCCACAGAGTCCAGCAATTCCGGATGGTGGACGCGTTACGACGATATTCTCCCGAGCTGGTTCAGGAAGTATCTGCATCTCGAGCAAACCGCGACCGCTATTCGCACATACGAGGCTCAGTTCATTCCGGGTCTGCTACAGACCGAGGACTATGCCCGAGCGATCATCGGCGTAGCGGGCGACAGTGTAGAGACGGAACGACGCGTACACCTGCGCATGGAAAGGCAACGGGTGCTCGAAATGCCTCGCCCGCCGCATCTTTGGGCGATGATCGACGAAATGGCCCTGCTGCGCAGCCCAGTGACAACTGCCGTGATGCGCGACCAAATTGCGCACTTGGTAGAAATGAACGACAGGCCCAACATTGTCATTCAGATAGTGCCCGTCCGAAAGAACGTACAGGTCCACGATTCGTCCTTCAGCATGCTGCGATTCCGAGACCCCATACACCCCGACATCGTCTACATAGAACAGCTCACCAGCGCCTTCTACATCGACAGAAGACGCGACGTCGACAAGTATGCAGCACTCCTGGACAAACTGAGTGTCAGCGCGCACAGCCCGGATAAATCCACTAAGGCTCTGCAACTCCTCCAGGATGAAGTGAACGTTTACGCCATTACCGACGCCGATTCGAGCTATCCCACCCGCGTCCACCTGCACGTGGGGTAAGCGAGCACGAGTATCACGACGAGGGCAGCCGGAACGAGCCGGGGACTCGCCGGCCCTCGACGAGGAGCCGTCACCGAGGGCGCCGGTGGCTCTTTGCGCGCGGGCTGATGCGCTCGTTGTACGAGTCGAAGCTGAGCCACCCCCGCCCATGCCGCGACGACACCGGCGATCGTGCCGACGAAAGTGAGTACCAGACCGGCTGCCTCGTGTGGCTTCACGCAACTGCAATCGCCCGAACACGCACTTCTGTTGCCGCGGCGCACCATTCGAAAGGTGCGGAGCGACGGTGCGGAGGCCAGTAGTCGGATTGGGCCCGAAGCTCATTGTGTGCCGACAGCGTGAATGCTGTCGGCACACAACGGGTTTCGGGTTCGCCGCGAGCTGGCAACTCGCTATGGCGGGGGGCTATGGCCTCGGCACGTTCACCAGGTGTTCTCCTCCGGTGGCGGGTGGCGGACCGGGTAGCCGAGTGCGGCCAGCTGGTCGCGGCTGATCGGTGGCTGTACCTCGTTCCAGCGCAGGCGATGCCACTTCCAGCCGCAGCGGCAGGCCGGTGGTGCGGGCACCGGCCAGTCGTGGCCCGGGTCCCCGCACACGAACGGGGTGCCCGCGTGGCAGGGGTAGGCCGGGCAGTCGATCACGACGACGTCCTCGCCACGCCCGGCCGGTCCCGGTGCGGTGTGGTCGGCGGGCCGGTCGGGCACGGTCTCGCCCGCCGCGACCAGGCCGTGTTCGGAGGTTTCGACCCACAGGTGTGCCAGCCAGGCTCGCTGTTTGGCGTCGGTGAGGGTGTCGGCGTCGATGGCGTAGCAGTGCGGGGGCTCGCCGTCGTGCCGTGCGGGACCGGCCACCCACACCGTCCACACCCCGGTGGCGGCTTGCGGGGTCATGACCGCGCTCCCCGCCCCGTGTCCTCGGCCGGTGCCGGGGGCGCAGGCGGGGCGAGCGGGTGGGCGAGGTGGTGTGGGAATTCCTCGGCGGTGAACAGTTCGGCCTCGAGCACGGTCTCGCGGTATTCGGCGAGCTGCCGGAATTCCTCGTCGAGTTCGGTCGCGGTGAACTCGGCCCGCCACGGTTCGTCGTCGATGACGGCGGTGCCGGGGAGGTCGGCGGTGCGCACCGCGGTCGCGATCGCCTCGAGCTGCCGGGTGAGCACGGTGAGGTGGTGCATGGCTTGCAGTTGGCGTTGCTGGAACCGGTGGCGCACCCGGTCGCGCTGGATCTCGCGGAACCGGTCCATCCGCGCCTGCCAGTCGGTGCGGTCGACGGCCGGGTCGGCAGGGGCCAGCCTCCACGGATACGTCAAATACCGTATGCCGCCCGGGGTTTCCACGAAACAGGTCGTGAGCGCGTCGTCGCCGGTGTGGACATACACCACCCGCGCGGCGACATGCCGGGTGTGGCGGGGCGTCACCTTGTCACCGACCTGGACCGGGCAGTCCGGGTCTCCGGCGGGCCTGAGGTCGGCGGCCCGGGTGGGCTGTGCGGGGTCGGGTGTCGGGTTGGTCATCACGAGTTCCTCTCGGCCGGGTTGTGTCGAATACGGTTGGCGCTGTGGGGGTCCGGGCCGCGCCGGGTGTCCGGTGCTGGGGGTGGTGCACTCGTCGCAGACGCCGATCAGGCGGTTCCGCATCAGGTTTCGCGCCGCGATGGTGACGGTCCGGAATTTCCGGCAGCGTTCGCAATATCCGATCGTGCGCACGGTCGTACTCCTTTCTGTCGCAGTACTTTTCGGGAGATCGGGCGGTGTGGTCAGTCGGCTCGGATCAGGTCGGCGGCGGCCAGTTCGGCGCGCAGTTCGCGGAGTTCGTCGAGGGCCTCGTCGAAGTCGCGGGCGTCGAGTTCGGTCGTGGTGTCATCGCCGTGGTCGGGAAGGTGTTCCTGCCACAGGTCGCGGGCGAGGGCGGCGAGTTTGCGGGACAGGGCGTCGGCGCGCTCGGCCAGGGCGTGGGCGCGCTGTCGCACGAGCGCGGTGGCGTGGCCGCGCTGGAGGGCGTGCATCCGGTCTCGCCACTGGTCACTCGCGCCAGCGGCGGGCAGCAGTTCCCACGGGCGGACCGGGACACGCTCGCCGGACGCTGTGCGCACCGTGCATTCGAGCAGGCCCTCGCGGAAGAACACCTCGACCACCTCGCCCCGCAGGGCGGGGCGGTCGGCGAAGGTGACCTCGTCACCGACCAGGACCGGGCAGGAGGCATCGAGCACCGTGACCGGCGTCGTCGAGCCGTCCTCAGCCGGTGCCGGGTCCGGTCGGGGCGGCGGGGCGGGTGTGGGGTGGCTGGTGTGCAGGTCGAGCAGGAACGGGCCGTGTGAGGAGATCGGGACCATTCCGGCGAGGTCCGGGGAGCGCAGGTCGGTGCTCCACTGGGCGAGGTCGCCGGCGAGCCCCGGTGCCTTGACCTCGGCGCCACGCGCGTCGAGGAAGGCGTGGGCGTCGAGTCCTCCGTAAGCGGCCCAATCGAATTCGACGTACCGCACGTGCGGGGCGCGGCGGGCGATCTCAGCGACGATCGCGGCGAGGGCCGGGGCGGTGAGGGCCTGTTCCCGGGCCGGGCCGGTGGGCGGGTGCGTGGTCATGGTGGCGGGTTTCCTTCCGGTGGGTGTGGGTGAGGTGCCGGTCCGTCCTGCCGCCGCGCGGGCGGCGGAACGGGTCGGAGGGTGTGTCGTGTCAGGGGCCATTCGGGTCGTTCCTGTCGGCGGGCACATCTGCCGCTGATGCACGGGCGGGCGTTCCGATTGGGTTCCAGGCGGTGGGGAGGGGTCCGCCGGTGGTGAGGTGGGTGTCGAGGGCGGCCATGAGGTCGCTGGCGTCGCGGTACAGCTGTTCGAGGCGGTCGTGGTGGTCGGCGCTGTCGCGGGCCGGTTCGACGCGGTCCTCGTCGGCGTTGTAGGCGGTGATCTCGGCGTCGATGCGGTGCTGGAGTGCCCGGAACCGGGCGAGGGTGTCGTCGGGGTCGAGCGTGTCGTGGGTCATGGTGGCGGACCTCCTTGCGATCGAACGGGTTTCGGGTGACCCCACGCCGGGCGCGGCGCGCGTGGCGCCCCCCGCGGGGGTGGTGAGGCGTTGGGGTCGGCGGGGGCGGCGGCGCGGGCGGTGGGGGGGGGGGGGGGGGCGGGGGGGGGGTGGGGGTGCA
>NZ_JARWOP010000083.1 GCF_029868745.1 Nocardia wallacei
GCCCCACTACCCGACGTGCACGCGGACCCGGAACTACCCGCGCTACCCGTATCAGCGATCGGACGCGCCGCCGGATCCTTCAAACCCTGCCCGATCACATCGGCCAACTGCTGCTCACCGGACACCGGCGCGGGATCGGCGTTCACTCCGGCGCCCGGTAGTCCTAACGCGAGGACCACCGCGCTCGCCACCAGGGCGGCGCGCAGTGTCCCGCGGATGGTCGTTCGCTTCATCAGATACCTTTCTGCACACAGGTGCGGTTCGGTTCCCGCAGTTTCGAATTCGCTCACTTCGAGAACCGCGGATGACGCTAAAACCGGTCGGCCGTGTGCACGGCAGTAAAAAGAAGCACTCCGTGGAAATCACCATCGGCATTACATCGGGGATAGGAACAGCCACAGCGCATCTCCGCCCTCGGACGGAAGTAACTCTCGCGGCATCCCCATGGCGTAGCTGCTCCGCAGCACCTAAGATACTCGCTGTCTGTTGAGATACTTGTTGGTATATTGCTGGCGTAGAGCATGCGACGGCATGGGTATGGAGGCATCATGAGCGAGCTGTCGAGCGAGAAGCCCCCGGTGGCAACGCAATTCGGCGGAGCGGCCACCTCCGGCGGAGCCACCGATCCGGCAGCGCAGGATCGTCTCCGGGTGAAGCGCGTGCAGATCTGGGCAACCGCCGGCGGGTTACTGTTGGCGCTCCAGTTGTATGTATGGGTGCGATGGGTGACCGGGCCGTATTTCGAGCGGGTGCCCGACGGGCCGACCAGCCCACCGATGTATATGAAGGCGTTCCTGACGATGAACGCCGTCGTGGTGTGCGTCGGTCTGCCGGTGGCGATCTGGTGGTTCATCATCAGGCCGTGGCGCCGGGAGCGCAGGATCACCCTCGACGGCATCCTGCTGGTGTCCATGGGGCTGATGTTCTTCCAGGACCCGCTGCTGAACTACTTGAACACCTGGTGCACCTACAACACGTGGCTGTTCAATCGGGGGTCCTGGTCATCGAATATTCCGGGCTGGGTCTCGCCGGAACAACCGGGCCATCAGGTTGCCGAGCCGCTGCTGGTCAACGCTCCCGGCTACACGGCCGGGGTACTGATGCTCACGATATTCGGCTGCTGGGTGATGCGCCGGATCAAGTCGCGCTGGCCGAATATCACCAATCTGCGACTGATTCTGGCTACCTACGCGTTCACCTTCGTGCTCGACTTCGTCATGGAAGCGGGCTTCATGCTGCCGTTCGGGCTCTACACCTATCCCGGCGCGATCCGATCCGTGTCGTTCGCCGCGGGCACCTATCACCAGTGGCCGATTTACGAGGGACTCATGTGGGGTGCGGTGCAGGCGGGCCTGTGCTGTCTGCGCTACTTCACCGACGATCGTGGTCGCACCGTCGTCGAGCGCGGATTGGATTCCGTCCGTGGCGGATTCGTGCGCCAGCAGTTCGTCCGATTTCTCGCCGTGTTCGCCGCGGTGAGCGCGTGTTTTTTCTTCTTCTACAACGTTCCCGCACAGTGGATCGGCATGCACGCCGATCCGTGGCCCACGGATCACCTGAAGCGCTCCTACTTCAACGGGGGCATCTGCGGTGACGGCACCGACGTACCGTGTCCCGACCCCGCCCTCCCGATACCGACGAAGCGTTCGGGATACATCGACACCGAGGGCAAGCTGATCCTGCCCGAAGGAGCGCATGTTCCAGACACGGTGCCGTTCGAACACACGAAGTGACCCAAGCCTTTCCGGACCGGCACGCATGTCGCTGACAGGCGTGCCGGTCCGGCCGGATATCGCTACGAGACCCCGACTCGTCGAAGCTCCGGCGCGTCGCGGTCGGCGGAGGGGTGGGATTCGAGTTCGTTCGACGGTGTGGGAAGGCGGCGGCTGCGGTCGTAGGCGAGCCCGGCGAGGGCGATGAGTGCGCAGGACGCGGCGGGCAACATTAGTGCCGCCTCGCCGATCCGGCTGCCGAGGACGGTGCCCGCGACGCTGCCCCCGATGAACGTGATGACCGTGGCCGACAGTACGGTGGCCCGCCAGCTGTCGATCCGGTGCCGGCGTGAACGCCCGATCAGCAGGCCGAGATCGGTGACGGTGCCGGTGAAATGGGTGGTGCGGATCTGCATCGTGCGCAAGCTGGAGCTCGCCCCGTTCTGCAGCCCGCAGGCGAGCGCGGCGAGGAAGACCGACAGTGTGTCTCCCGACCAGGCGAAGGCCAGCATGAGCAGTAACGCCTCGCCGGCCATGATGGCGCTGTGCCGAACTCCCGCATGGGTTTTCGCGGGCGCGAGGATCGCGCCGGCCGCCGCCGCACCCATCAGGAATCCCAGGATGATCGCGGCCAGCAGGCTTGTTTCGAACATCCACGGGCTGGCGGCGTCCATCCCAAGCTGTGTTGTCGTCGCGGTCACATTGGCGACCGGGAGGGCTAAGGTCAGGATGGCGACGGCATTGACGAATCCCGCGATCGTCGCGAGCAGTGATCCGTAACCGAGAACGAGCGCGCGATGCGGCGTCGTGAGGCTCATGGCAGGCATACAGCTCCCCGAGTTGTTGTCTGACACTGGCAAACGGGACAAAACGTATCAGGGTCACCTCAGAAAAAGCTGTGAAAATTCGTCCGCGCGGAGCCCCGGAAACCGCCTCTCGCCCAGGTAGAGTCACCGCCGTCCCGAGCTTCAACGCCCTCCGACGCCGAGGCAACGATGACACCGATTCCGGCTGGTTCGTCGCTCTACTCGCTTACCGAACTTCCCCGGTACCCGGACGGGACATCGTTCGGCCCGGATATCGACGCCGCCAACGAGATTCTGTTCTCCGACGCCGATGAGGCGGTGAAGCGAGCCGCGTTCCTCGGGTGGGCCGCACGCCATCAGCCGTGCGTTTTCGGGCGGATGGCCACCAAGTCGGGCACGCCCGCACGGGGATTGGCGATGAACCTGTGCTGGATCGACGAGGCGACGCTGGCCGCCGGGCCGCTCGCGGTCGCCGCGCGGATCGCCGCGGACCGCCGAGCCTGGAAGGAGCAAGCCGCCCGCGGGGAGAGCAGCGCCTTCCTGGTGATCTTCAACAGTCGACAGCTCGCCCGAGCCCGGCCCAGCGCCGAATTCGCCAGGGTGTGTACCGAATTGGCGTCTCTGTACCTCACCGAACACGCGCCCGTCGAGCCGGACGTGATCTACACCGAAGCCATTCCGTTGCGAGGGCGCGATGGGGTACTGCGGTTGTTCAAAGGCAGCGTGCAACTATTCCACACCGGTGCGCACCTGCGCCGTCATCACGACCGCCGCATACCCGGCGGGGTGATGATCTCGGTGAACGGACCCGGTCACTACGCTAATTCCCTTGTCGCCCAGGGCTTGTGCGCGCATTTGGCCGAATCCGCGCCCATGGTCCGGCGTTTGGCCGCGCGTTCCATCGGAGCCGGCGGTCTCGGGGACGATCGCGCCCTGAGCACCACCTGGCACCGGGACGGCCGATCCGCCGAACGCGATACCGCCCGCTGGTTCTCCGCGGCCTACCACCTCGATGTCCTCGTCCAGTCCGACGTACTCGGCGACCCCGGCCTCCGCACCGGTCCCTGTCCCGCACACCAGCAATGGCGCTGGCTGCACCTGGACTACATCGACGCCCGCGAAACCACTCCGGCCGATCGCACCCACGGTTGGTTCCACGGCGTTCCCATCCCCGACCACGCCCTGCACGACAACCCCTGGCATCCGGTCGTCCCCGTCGACGCACCGGATTTCAATTACTGACCCAACGCCTCGACGACGGAAGCGAACATGGTCGCCTTGATGGCCCGGACCGTGTCGGGGTTCTTGCCGAGCAGTGGGTTCAGGCGTTCGACGGCGCGGTCGAGTAGCTGGTCCTCGGTGGCGGTGTCGTCGACGAGCCCGGCGGCGCGGGCCTGCGGGCCGCCGTAGCGGTGGCCGGTGGTCATCGCGGTGATCGCGGCCTGCGGACCGAGTTTGGCCTGGATCAGGGCGGCCATGCCGGGCGTGAACGGGATGTTGATGTCGACCTCGGGGAAGCAGTAGTAGCCGCGGTCCTCGCGCATGACGCGGTAGTCGTGTGCGATCGCCAGCATCGCGCCGGCGCCGAAGCTGTGACCGTTGACCGCCGCCACGGTCGGCATCGGGAAGGTCAGGATCCGGGCGAACAGGCTGTGTACGCGCCCGACGTACCATTCCGCACGGTCGCCGTTGGTCATCAGGAAATCGAGGTCCAGGCCGTTGGAGTAGAACTTCCCGGCACCGACGGTCACCATGCCCTGCGCGGTGGCCTCGATCTCGGTCAGGTGCGTGTCGAGGCTGTCGAGCCAGTCCGGGGAGAACCGGTTTTCGTCGTCGCCGAGGTGTAGCACGGCGATCTTGTCGCGATAGGACAGCTGAGTGGTCATGGTGGTGCCTTTCGATTCGATCAGGCGGCCGGGTCGCCGGGCCGCGCCGGTTCGGGAGGAGTGAGTGCCAGTACCGCCCGCACCGCCGCGGCGAGCCGAGCGCGCGTCGGGGGATCGGGCTCGCGCTGCCCGCGCAGCAGCAACGCGGTGGGTAGTTCCACCACGCAGTCCCGCACGACCGCCACCGACTCGCGGTCGGCGCGATCCCACAGCTCGCGTGAGAGCCGGACGAACAGCGTGGTGAGGGCCTTGTCCAGAGCGGTCAGCCGGGCGGCCACCTCCGCCGGGAGATCGCCGGCGCCGAGCAGTTCCGCGCGATCCACGGTCAGCAGAAATCGTCCCGAGACCGGGTGCCGGAGTAGATATTCCGCGGGCGCGTCCGCCGCGGCCACGACGGCTTCGACGGCGTTGCGCGGCGCCGGTCCGGCGGCCAGAGCCTTGTCTACGGCTTCGCGCTGTAATTCCAGGAAACGCTCTGCCGCGCGCACCCAGACCTGACCCGTCAGCCCCGCCCGCGAGCCGAACGCGTGATAGATCGCCCCATTGGATACCAGCGTGGCCTGCGAGAGCGCGCGAACGGTGACCGCGGCCGGGCCGGATTCCACCGCGATCCGTTGGGCGGTATCCAGCACCCGGTCCAGGTCGTGAGTGCGAGGGCGGGGCATGACCGAACTATAACAGAGCGAATGCTCTGTAATTACGCTCAGGCGGGATTGACCGGTGAGAGTTCCGGTGGCCCCCAGCGGAGCGGTCCGGCGTGGGGTATCTCCACCACCTCGGTGATCTCGAATTCGATCGCGCACTGTGCCCCGGGCGCGAAAGCGGTTTCATTCCAAAGTATTTCGGCCGTGCCGGTGAGTTGCAGGGTGGTGCCGGTGTGCCAATCCGGGATGAACAGCCCACAGCGCGGATCGGTGACGAGATTGCCGAGGGTCATGAACATGGAATTGCCCCGGTAGTCCGGCCAGCGCAACCGGGACGGTGAAAGTACCTGTAGGAAGCCGGGATTGCCGCCGCGATGCGAGGCGTCGGCGTTGCCTTCGGCGTCGACGGTGCCGATGAAGAAGGTGTCGGCGTCGGACACCGCCCGTTGCTGCCGGACGTCGAGCGTCGCGGAGCGCCTGGCCGGGCCCGGAAGGGTCGGGCGGAACTGCGTGATCGCCCGCCGGGAGATGTACTTCGGGCAGTTCGAATACACCTGGTCGGTGGTGATCCGAAGCCCGGCGTCGGTCGGTCCGGCGGTGCCGTTCACCCGCATCCGCCGGCGGCGCTGGGGCTGTAGCGCGATCAATCCGACCTTGCGCGCGCCGCGCAGCGGTTCGGCCAACGGGTCTTCCGACACCGGACGCGCGTCCACGGCCACCGTGCGCGCGTCCTCGGCGTGTGCGAAACCCGGCAGGCCGACGAGCTGACCGGTCCAGACCCGGCCCGCGTCGTCGGCCGCCGCGAGGACGACCATCGGTTGTTCGGCCAGGAACGCCGCGGCCGCGGCGGGTATCTCGGGGCGAATGATGCGGCCTACCCGATCGGCGCTGTCGGCCTGCCCCATGCGGCGCTGTACGGCCAGCTCACCGGTGTGAAATACCGTGGTCACAACGACTCCCGCGAATCAGAAGAAGCCACAGGTCGGTGCCGCGCCGCTCGGCGCGGGAGCCGATTCGGCGCCCCCGGGTGCGTACACCTCGAGCCGGATGCCGTCGGGATCGTCGAAGAAGATGCCGCCCGAGGCCGCGCCCTCACCGTGCGCGACGACGCCGTCGTGGGCGAACGTCACCGCGAGCTCCTTCAGCACCGTCTCCACCTCGCGCACCTGCTCGATGGTCTCCACCTGGAACGAGAGGTGGTGCAACCCAGGGGTTTTCGGGGAGAACGCGCCGGCGCTCTGCTGCCACAGCGTCAGCTGGAGCCGACCGTCGGCGCCCAGGAAGGCGTAGCGGTGCACGCCGTCCCCGCCACCGAGCTGCTCGAAACCCAGTGCGCGCCGGTAGAAGTCGACGGACCGATCCAGATCGGTGACGTTGAGGCCGATGTGGCCGGTGGCGAGCTGCGGTGTGGTCATGGCGATCCTTCGGTAGGAGTAACCGTCAAAATTAGTTTTGACAGTTATAGAACCTAAGGCTGCGCCCAACGCTCGTCAACCCCTGAAAGGAATTTTGAGGGTTAGAATGCACCGGTGACCCAGTGCACGGAAGGGGATGGTTAACCTCAGGCATGCGCGACCCACGCCCGCACGTCGGCGAACCGCTCGCCGTCGACCTGCTGAACACGCGGTGGATGTCGGCGGACGGCCCCCGGGACCTCCTGATCGACCTCGACGGCCTGCGCTGCTGGCTGACCGTCAACGATCTGTCCGACAGCGTGCCCGACGAGCGCACTCGCCACGCCCTGCTGTCCACCCGCGACGCGATCCGGCGCGCGGTGTGCGAGGACGCCTTCGAGGAACTGAACCGGATCCTCGACCACGGCCGCATCCGTCGCGTGCTGACCGCCGCCGGACCGGCCGAGCACCCCGACGTGCCGCGGTCCGAATGGCTGGCGGCCTGGCTGGCCGCGGACAACCTGCTACGGCTGCTGGCCGAGCGCCCCGGTCGCATCAAGCAATGCGCACATCCGCAATGCGTGCTGTTCTTCTACGACACCTCGAAGAACGGCACCCGCCGCTGGCATTCGATGGCCGCCTGCGGCAATCGAGCCAAGGCCGCACGTCACTACGCCAGGAAATCCTGAGCGCCACAGGTCATTCGGCGGGGGATGGCTGGGGATCGGGGAGTTTGATCGCGGAGACGTACATCTCGAGGATGGGGCGGTAGAGATCCAAGGTGTCGAGCTGGCTGGCCAGTTCGATGGCATCGGTGGTGGCGATGAGGACGTGGGCGAACGTCAGGGGTGAGATGGAGAGGGTGGCGCCGATGCGGTCGAGCCCTTCGGCGACGAAGGTTGCCAGGGCCTGGGCTACCTCGGATCGCTTGGCGGCCACACGTTCTCGTGCTTCGGGGTTGCGGAGCAGGTAGAGGGTGAACTCGTGGCCGAGGGCGGCCTGCCCGGCGCCGCGGTCGTCGCTGAGCCGGCGCCAGCGCTGGGCGATCTCGTCGAGTTCGGGTGCGCCGACTTCGGTGGCCGCCGAGATCACCTCGGAGAAGGTGTCGAAGTAGCGGCGCCAGTAGCGGTCGTTCACGGCCAGGAAGAGGTCTTCCTTGGCGGTGAAGTGCTTGTAGATGGCGCCCTTCGTGTAGCCGGCCATGCGGGCGATGTCGTCGAGAGTCGCTGACATGAAGCCCTTTTCGGCAAACACCGCCTCCGCCGCATCCAGCAGCAACGATCGGGTGTGCTCGAGGCGTCGCTCCACTGTCCACCGCTCAACCATGCCCCGGAGTCTACCAAGAGAATCCGAGCAACCCATTGGATGCTGAGATACCCGTTGGTATATTGGCGTAGCCGTGCCGCGACGATCGAGAAGGAGACGGTGTCATGAGTGGACCGTCGGACAGCAAGACCGCGCCTACAGTCACCCAGTCGGCCGGTGAGGTGGCCGCGCTGGGCGCCCAGGTTCGATCGCGGGGGAAGCCGGTGCGCATCTGGGCGACGCTCGGCGGCTTGATCCTGGCTTTCCAGCTGTACGTGTGGATTCGGTGGGTCACGGGTCCGTATTTCGAACGGGTGCCGACCGGACCGAGTGATCCGCCGACACTCATGAAGGTCATTCTGATGACCTGGACCGCGGTGATCATCGTCGGTCTGCCGGTGGGCATCTATTACTTCATCGTCCGGCCCTGGCGACGGGAGCGGCGCATCACGCTCGACGGGATGCTGCTGGTGGCGTGCGGTTTGCTGTGGTTTCAGGATCCGCTGCTGAATTACTTCAACACGTGGAGCACATACAACACGTGGATGTGGAACATGGGCTCCTGGGTGCTGCACGTCCCGGGCTGGCGGTCCTACGGGGAGCCGGGTCACATGATGGCCGAGCCGATCCTGATGAACGCGCCCGGTTATTCCTACGGCGTACTGCTGTGCACGATTCTGGGCTGTTGGATCATGCGCCGCGCCAAGGCGCGCTGGCCGCGGATCAATAATTACGGCTTGATCGGCGTGCTGATCGCGTGGACCTTCGTTTTCGATTTCGTCATCGAGGGCCTGTTCCTGATGCCGATGGGTCTGTTCACCTATCCCGGCGCCATCAAATCGCTGTCGATCAACGCCGGCACCTACTACCAGTGGCCGCTGTACGAGGGGCTGATGTGGGGCGGTGTGCAGGCGGGTCTGTGCGCGCTGCGCTATTTCACCGACGACCGGGGCCGCACCTTCGTGGAGCGCGGGCTGGAGCGGATCCAGGGCGGGTTCGTCCAGCAGCAGTTCACCCGGTTCCTCGCGATCTTCGCGGCGTGCAGCGTGTTCTTCTTCGTGTTCTACAACCTGCCCGCGCAGTGGTTCGGCATGCACGCCGAGTCCTGGCCGGAAGACATCCAGAAGCGTTCGTATTTCGACATGGGTATCTGTGGTGAAGGTACGGATCGGTTGTGTCCCGATCCGGTTCTCCCGATACCGGGCAACGACACCGGCTACATCGATCCGAACGGCCGACTCGTCCTGCCCGAAGGTAAAGAGCTACCGAAAATCGTTCCGTTCGACCGGGAGAACTGACCATGCTGACCAATAACCATGCCGCGCGCACTGTTTCGACGGCCCCGTTCTACAAAGCCGTCGGTGACGAGGTGGAGGTATTCCGCGCGGCGGCCGGTCGTGGCCTGCCGGTGTTGCTGAAAGGCCCCACCGGGTGTGGAAAGACACGGTTCGTGGAGGCCATGGCCGCCGAGATCGGGCGCGATCTGATCACCGTCGCCGGACACGAGGACATGACGTCGGCGGATCTCGTGGGCCGATTCCTGCTCAAGGGCGGCGATACGGTCTGGGTGGACGGGCCGCTGACGCGGGCCGTGCGCGAGGGCGCCATCTTCTATCTGGACGAGGTGGTGGAGGCGCGCCAGGACACCACCGTGGTGATCCACCCGCTGGCCGACCATCGGCGTGAGCTACCGGTCGACCGGCTCGGCACGACACTGTCCGCGGCGCCCGGATTTCAGCTGGTGATCTCCTACAACCCCGGCTACCAGAGCGTTCTGAAGAACCTCAAGGAGTCGACGCGGCAGCGATTCGTCGCGATCGAACTCGGGTTCCCGCCCGCCGAGATCGAGATCGAGGTGGTTGCGCACGAAGCCCGGGTCGATATCGACACGGCCCGCGCGCTGGTCACCCTGGGCAACGCCATCCGCAATCTGGACGGGTCACCGCTGCGGGAGGTGTCGTCTACGCGGATGCTGATCCTCGCCGGTGGCTTGGTCGCGGAGGGACTGAGCTTGCGCAGTGCCGTCCAGTCGGCCGTCGTGCAGGCATTGTCCGACGATCACGAAGTCGTCCGCGCGCTCGGCGAACTCGTCGACGCCATCCTGCCCCGATCATGACCGCCGAACCGGACAGCGTCGACCGGTTCCGGCTGCTCGCCACCTTCCTGGCGGGCCGGTCGGTCGACGTCGTGCCGGCGCCGGCCGGCACGGCCGCGCACACCAACGGCCGGACCATTTTCCTCACGGCCGGTTCCGACGCCGAGCAGCGCCGCGAATTGCTGGTGCAGGCCGCGCTGCTCGGGGCGGGAAGCCTGGAACTGCGCCTGCTGAAGTCCCTGCGGGGACGCCCCGCGGTGGCACGACGCTATCTGGCGCTCGAGGGTCGGCGAGTGCTCGCGGAACTCGCCGACCGGATGCCCCTCGCCGCCGACCTGCACGTCGTCGGGACAGCGGGCACCGCGACCGCCGAGGAATCACTCGCCGTGGCCCGAGGACGCAACCCGGTCGCGGATCCGCCGGAATGGTTCGGTGTCATCAGGCCCTCCCGCTTGCTGGCATCGACCGCGGGGCCCGGGGCGCGGCCCACCGACAAGGAGTTGCGCCTGGAATTCGACCCGCTCGACGTGCCCGAGGCCGACGACGAGGACGACGACACCGCGGACTCGGGCGAGAGCAAGATCGCGAAGCTGTTCGAGAATCCGCTGTTCAGCTCGCGCACGCTGCTGGACTTCATGCGAAAGCAGCTGGGCGGCAAGCGTTCTCCGGGTGACGGGCCGGCGGGTGCGGAGGCGCCGGTGCGTGCGGTCCGGCGGGCACAGCAACTCGGAGCGCATGCCCGCCCGCTCCCGACGCGAATCCATTTCACCGACGACGACAAGCCCGGCGTCGCCGTCGGCGTGGGCGGCGCCCTCTACCCGGAATGGGATGTCCACCATCAGCGATACCGGCCCGAATGGTGCCGGGTGATCGACTTCCCGTTCACGGCCGATGCCGATATCGCCGCCGCCGGGGTACCGGCCGACGACGTGCTACGGCGACGCCTGGCCCGAGTCGGCTTGGGCCCCAAGGTACTTCGTGGCCGACCCGACGGCGACGAACTCGATCTCGAGGCGCTCATCGACCTGTTCGTCGACCTGCGCTCGGGCTACTCGCCGCCCGAACACGTCTACCGCGAACACCGCAAACTGGCCCGCGATCTCGGGGTCCTCATCCTGCTCGACGCCTCCGGATCGGCCACCGACACCGATCCCGACGGCCTCGCCGTCCACGACCATCAGCGCCGCGCCGCCGCTACTCTCGCCGTCACTCTCGAGGAACTCGGCGACCGGGTCGCGGTCTACGCCTTCCGATCACAAGGCCGCCACGCCGTCCATCTCCCGGCGATCAAAACCTTCGGACAACGTTTCAGCGCCGTCGGGCGAGCCCGGCTCAACCAGCTCGAGCCCTCCAGTTACACGCGCCTCGGCGCGGGCATTCGCGGCGCGGGCGAAATTCTCAAAACCCAAGCGGGAACCCGGAATCGGCTATTGCTCGTGCTGTCCGACGGGTTCCCCTACGACGACGGTTACGAAGGCCGCTACGCCGAGGCCGATGCCAGTAAGGCTCTGGAGGAACTCCGCGCCGAGGGGGTCGGATGCCTGTGCCTGTCCCTCGGCGCCGGCGCCGATACCGAAGCGCTCGAACGTGTCTTCGGCTCCGCGGGCTACGCCGGCGCCACCACCCTGGCCGAGCTGAGCCCCCGCATGGACGAACTGTTCCTCGCCTCCCTCCGGGAACTCAGCGCGCCGAAAGCGGTGCGCGGATGACGCCGGAGATCGCCACACCGGAGAGGATGTCACCTTGACCATCGAACACACCTCGGCGCGCGCCGACCGGCCGCACTACCATTTCGACCGGCACACACCGGAATACCGGTCCCGATTCCGGGCGATCACCGACGAGATGCACAGCGCCTGCCCCTTGGCATGGACCGAAACCTACGGCGGCCACTGGGTCGCCGCGGGAAATCGTGAAGTCTTCGAACTCGCCCGCTGCCCTTATGTTTCCAATGATCGCGACGTCCACGGACAACGCCGCGGATACCAGGGCATCACCATTCCGACCGGGACCCAGGCGATTCCGATGCGCAGCGGCATCCTGGAGATGGACGACCCCGAGCACCGGGTGTTCCGGTCGGTGCTCAACCCGTATCTGTCACCCAAGGCGGTGAACCGGTGGCTGCCGTTCGTGGACGAACTCGTCCGCGCCTGCCTGGACGAGAAAATCGAATCCGGGCACATCGACTTCGTCGACGACCTCGCCAATATCGTGCCCGCCGTGCTCACCCTCGCCATGCTCGGCATTCCGCTGGTGAAATGGTCGGTCTACAACGAGCCCGCGCATGCCTCGGTCTACACCCCGCCCGATTCACCCGATATGGACCGGGTGACGGAAATGAACATGGTGATGGGTATGGACCTGCTGGCCAATCTGCACGAGATCCGTGAGCATCCCCGCCCGGGGCTGATCGACGCGCTGGCCACCATGCGGATCGACGGTGCGCAACCCGACGATATCGACCTGCTCGGCGTGCTGGCACTGCTCATCGGCGGCGGGTTCGACACCACCACGGCGCTCACCGCCCATGCCCTGGAATGGCTTTCGCAACACCCCGACGACCGCGTCACCCTCAGTCGCGAGCGTGCCGCGCTGCTGGACTCGGCGACCGAGGAATTCCTGCGCTACTTCACTCCCGCACCCGGCGACGGCCGGACGATCTCCGCCGACTGCGAGGTCGCGGGCCAGCCCCTCGAGGAAGGCGAGCGGCTGTGGCTGTCGTGGGCTATGGCCAACCGGGACGCCACCGTCTTCCCCGATCCGCACTCCGTCATCCTGGACCGGAAACGCAACCGCCACTTCAGTTTCGGGCTCGGAATCCACCGCTGCATCGGCTCCAACGTGGCCCGCGTCGTGTTCAAACGCATGCTCGTCGCCGTCCTGGACCGCATGCCCGACTACACCTGCGATCCCGCGGGCACCGTGCACTACGACACCATCGGCATCATCCAGGGAATGCGGAAACTCCCCGCCACCTTCACTCCCGGCCCGCGCCTGGGCGCGGGATTGGACGACACCCTGGAGACTCTGCAACGCCTGTGCGACGAGCAGCGTCTCGCCGCACCGGCGGCCCCGGGACCGTAACCGGCGGGCAGGGCATCGGGCCCTGATCGGCGCATTGATACTCTGCGTTCCAGGAGGTGGCCGGGCCGTGAATACGAGGGTGGCGCAGGCGAGGCTGGAGCGTCGGCGCACGATCGTGGCCGCGGCGGCGGGATTGTTCGCCGCCTGCGGATATCGGGCGGCGAGCATGGAGGAGATCGCCTGCCGGTCCGGGATCAGCAAACCGGTGCTCTACAAGTCGTTCTCGAGCAAGCTCGAACTGTATCTGGCGGTGCTGCACGACGCGGCGGAGGTGCTGCGCGAGACGCTCGCCGCCGCGCTCGCTCCCGGCCTGGACATGCGCGCGATCGTGACGGCGACGGTGGCCGCGATCTTCGACTTCGCCGACAGCCATCCGCGCAGCGCCGCCCTGCTGGCCGGGGCCGCCGTCGCCGAGGAGCCCGCAGCGCAGCGCATGGCTCACCAGGCCGCCGCGATCTGCACCGACACTCTCGAACAGGCACTCGCGCCGTATCGGCTCCCGCGGGCCGAGCAGGGCTGGCTGATCACGACGGAACTGGTCGCGATCGCTCGGTCGTGTGCGCGGGACTGGGTGCTCACCGGCAAGTCACTGCCCAAACACGAGGCCGTCGCCACGACCGCCGGGCTGTGCTGGACCGGCTTGGCCGGTGTCAGGTTGGCCCCGCGCACTCATCTCGGCCGGACGCCGTAGAGCAGGGCGTCGCGCAGGACCGGCAGCAGCACCTTGGGGTTGACCATGTGGTTCTGGCCGTCGATCACTCGGTGCTCCGATCCCGGGATGGCATCGGCCAACTGGCGGGCAACCTCGAGCAGGCTGGCCGGACTCCGTCCGCCGACCGCTACTCGTACGGGCACCTCGATCTTGTTCATGCGATCGACGGGCGGCAGGTCCCGGGTCAAGGCGATGTCGTAGGCGAGGGTGGGGGCGAGCGCTCGCATCGTGGCCCATCCGGGGACGAGGGGGAGCAGGTGGACGAACAGACGCGGCATCCCGATGCCCCGGAGGAAATGCTTGACCGCGCGGGCGTTCTGGCCCTGTTCCAGTAGTGCGTCGACCTGACCGGACAGTGCGGCGTAGGAGTCGCGCTCCGCTTCGTCGTGCACGTAGGAGGCGTCGTAGACGAAGGCTCGATCGATCTTGTGCGGCAACCGCAATGCCGCCTCGAGCGCGAGCACCGCCCCGGACGAATGGCCGTACACGTGCGCTGTCCCGCCGGCGGCATCGATGATCGCCTCGATGTCCTCGACCTCCCGCGCGACGCTGTAGGGAAGCGTGTCGCCGCTGTCCCCGCGGCCGCGGCGGTCGTAGGTGTACACGGTGAATTCGGAGGCGAATACCTTCGCATCGGCGATCACCGGGCGGAATGTGCGGAAACAGGTGGCGCCGGTGATGTAGACGAGTGCGGGTCCGTCGCCGCGCACGTCGTAGGCCAGCTCCGTCCCGTCCGCCGAAAGTGTGGTGTGCAAGTGCTGTGCCCTTCCAGGAGTCGACGCGCTCGGGCGGTCGTGGTCTGTCACCTGTAGACGAGGCGGGGACGCCGGACTCATCGGTGCTCGAAATCCCGCCGCCGGACCGGTCGTGGCGGCACAATGTCGCGATGCGGATATTTGCCCGAGTGTTGCAGGCCTTGGTGGTCGGGGTGTTGGTGTTGGCCGACGGTCACGCTGTGGCCGCGCCGACCACGAGTGTCGCGAGTAGTCGGCTACCCTCCTGGCCGGCTCCCGAGCCGGAGGGGGTGCAGGCGGCGGGGGCGGCGTTGGCCGACGGGTTCACCGGTGCGATGCGGTGGTCGCGGGAGGTGAACACTCCCGCGCCGATCGGCAGTATCGCGAAGGTGATGACCGCGTTGGTGGTGCTCGACTCCGGTGACCTCGAGCGGGCCGTCGAGGTGCCGGAGGGAATCATCGCCTACGACAACAAGTTCGGGGCGAGTACGGCGGACCTGGTTCCGGGCGAGGTGCTGACGGCGCGGCAATTGCTGTATGCGCTGATGTTGCCGTCCGGTTGCGACGCCGCCTACGCACTGGCCGAGGCGTACGGGCCCGGACAAGCCGGATTCATCGACAAGATGAACGACACCGCACGGCGATTGGGCTTGGCCGGTACGCATTTCAGCGATCCCAGCGGGCTGCCGTATCCGACCGGCCACTCCACCTTCGCCACTCCGGCGGATCTGATCACGCTCGGCATGCGCGCGATGCAGTCGCCGGTGTTCCGGGAGATCGTCGGGTCCGCGACCCACCACGTCCCGGCGGGCCCGAACAACCGCGAACACTTCTGGGAGACAACGAATCTGCTGCTGCACGACTATCCCGGGACCGTCGGCATCAAGACCGGATCCACCGACGCCGCGGGTACCTGCCTGCTGTTCGAAACGATCCGGGCCGGAATGCCGTTGATCGGCGTGGTGCTGCACAGCTCGGCCGACAGCGCGGTCGCCGCGGCGGAGGATGCCGAGCGAATGTTGAACTGGGGCTACGGGCCCATCGCGGGTGCGCTGCCGTTCAGTTGGTCGCTAGGGTGATGCCATGGGTCCCGCGAAGATCGTGATCGTCGGCGGTGGTTTCTCGGGTGTCGAGTGCGCCCGCTATCTGGAACGTCATCTGCGTCCGGAGGAAGCGTTCGTTCAGCTCGTCACCCCGGATGCCGGTCTGCTCTATCTGCCGCTGCTACCGCAGGTCGCGTCGGGGGTGCTCAATCCGCGGTCGATCTCGGTGTCGTTGCGGCGGGTGCTGCGCCGCACCGAGGTGGTGCCCGGCATGGCGATCGGGGTGCATCCGGAGACGCGCCAGGTCGTGGTGCGGCGTTCCGCGGGCGCCGAATGCGCGCTCGACTACGACCATCTCGTGCTGGTGCCGGGCAGTATCACACGGGTACTCGACGTGCCCGGCCTGCACGAGCACGGTTTCGGCATGAAGACCCTCGCCCAGGCGATGTTCCTGCGGGACCACGTCTTGCAGCAGCTGGACGTGGCCGCGATGCGCGGCGAGGAGGACGAGGACCGCGAGCGGCTGCACTTCGTCACCATCGGCGCGGGCTACGCCGGGACCGAGACCACCGCCGTGCTCAACAAGGTCACGCAGGCCGCCGCGCGGCGCTACTTCCCGAAACTCGAATCCGGCATGGTGCGCTGGCATCTGGTCACCCGCGGCGACCGGATCATGCCCGAACTCGGCGAGCGGCTCGGCGAGGAGGTCAAACAGAATTTGGCCGAGCGCGGCGTCGAACTGGTCTGCGGCGCCTCGGCGAAAGAGGTTACCGCGCACGGTGTTCAGCTCACCAACGGCCGATTCATCCCGTCGCGCACGGTGTTGTGGACGGCCGGGGTCGAACCCAGCCCGCTCGCAGGGCATTTGGGCGCGGCCACCGACAAGGGCCGGATCGTCGCCGATGCCGACCTCGCCGTGCCCGGCCTCACCGGCGTGTGGGCGTGCGGGGACGCGGCCGCGGTGCCCGATCTGACCGGCGAGGACGGGGCCATCTGCGCGCCGACCGCGCAGCACGCCATGCGGCAGGGCCGCCACCTGGGCAAGAACCTGGTGACCGAACTCCGCGGCCGGGGGCGCACGCCGTACCGGCACCCGGACCTCGGCCTGGTGGTCGACCTCGGCGGCAAGGACGCGGTGGCGCGACCGCTGAAGATCGGGTTGCACGGTATCCCCGCGCAGGCGGTGACCCGCGGCTACCATCTGATGGCGCTGCGCACCCTCGTCGCGCGCGCCCGGGTGGCCTTCGACTGGACCGTCCACGGCCTCAGCGGTGACGACTTCCTGCGAATCGGCTACGGCGACTACGACACTCACACCATCCGCGGATTCGAACAGACCGACTGCTATCTGCCCGCCGAGCAGATCCCGGCGGCCCTGGAGGCGCTGGGCGACCCGGCCAACTGATCGTTAAGTTTCTCGCAAGCCCGGGTGGATACAAGTATGAGGCGGTACGGGCGTGACTCGCTCCGGCCTCAGCAAGACTTGTGACACCGGAGGGAACAGGAAGTCATGTCGTACCCGTACCACCAGCAGGGGCACTATCCTCAGGTGCCGCCGGGCGGCTACCCCCAGCAATACGGTTATCCGCCTGCGCCGTACGGCTATCCGGCCCCGCCGCCCGGCTATCCGCAGCCCGCCGCGAGCGCGGTTCCGGCGGTGTGTGCGGGGCTGCTGTTCGGGCTGTGTTCTGTGCTGTGCTTCGTGCTCGCCGTCCCCGGCTTCGACGGTGCGAAGGTCAGCAGCATGACCCGGCTGATGGCGCTCATCGGCCAGGCGTTCTCCGAACACACCACGCGCAACATCGATTTCGGGGTTACCGTGACGATGACGGTCGGTGGCACGACAGCGTTGCTGGCGGTGCTGCTGATGTGCAGGCTCGGATTCGCTCGCTGGCTCCTGATCGTGCTGAGCGTGCTGGTCGTCGCCTATTACCTCTACGCGCTGGTGCGGCTCGCCGACCTGGACGCGCCGTCGAAGTTCTACACCTGGATCGTGGTGGCCCTGATCGGGTGGACGTCGGCCGCGATCCTCGCCGCTCTGCCCGCCACCGGCCGCGCCATGCGCGGCTATCGCCCGCCGGTCGCCCGATGGTGATCAGCACGCGTCAGCTGTGATTGCTGTGGATTCGCTACTGTATTGTTCGGCGGTATTGTCGGAATGGCGGAGCGGTGCGGGAATGCGCGGGTGAGCGGCCGCCCGATCCGCGCAGCAGTGGACATGGGCGCGACGGCACGAGCTTGGAGGGCTGATGTTGCACACCGATATTCCCACGCGCGGCGAGGTCCGGCGGCTGGTGGGGGAGACCGACCCCTGGAGCGTATCGATCTATACGTCGACCGAGGGCGACCCGGCATCGCCGGACGGTAACCGGATCGCCTTCTCGAACCAGGCACGGGAGGCGCTCGAGCGGATCTCCGACCGGGCGGCGCAGGAGGCGCTGCGCGAGGAGCTGGACGATCTGGCCGACGACGCGGACTTCTGGCGGTTCCAGTCGAATTCCCTTGTGGTACTGGGCACTCCGCAACGGGTGCGGACCTATCGGGTGCCCAATCGACTGCCCGCGGGCGTGTTCGTCGGAGACCGGTTCCACACCAAGCCGCTGCTGCGGGCCACGACGTTCCCGCAGACGGCATTCGTGCTCGCGCTCTCCGAGGGGGCGGTCCGGCTGGTCGAGGTGGGGTCGGACGGCGGCGCCGAGGAGATCCGGGTGCCGGGGCTGCCGCAGAACGCGGCCGACCACGCGCGCAAGGCCTCGCTCAGCGGCCGCGCGCCGAAGGGGCGGATTCAGGGCACGGAAGGCCGCAAACTGCGGGTCCGGCAGTACGCGCGGGCCGTCGACCGGCAGTTGCGCGACGTGCTCGCGGGCCGGGACGTACCGCTGATCCTGGCCGCGACCGAACCGATCGACTCGCTGTATCGGTCGGTCAACAGCTACCCGGTGCTGCTGGACGAATCCCTGGCGGGCAATCCGGAACAACTCTCCGACGCCGAACTCGGCATGCGTGCCCGGCAGATCCTGGACGACTACTACGCTGCGGAACTCGCGGGGCTGCGCGAGCTGTTCGAGCGCCGCCGCGGCGAGGGCCGGGCCGCCACCGATCTCGCCGATATCGCTCGCGCGGCGACCTTCGGCATGGTGGATACGCTGCTGGCGGATATCGATGTGACCGTGGCGGGTTCGATTTCCGAGAGCGGTGAGGTCACCTTCGCCGATCGGTCCGAGGTGGGCGCACCCGGTGTGGTGGACGAGATCTGCCGCCGCGTCCTGCAGACCGACGGCCGGGTATTCGCCGTGCGCGCCGAGGACATGCCCGAAAGCGCCGCGGCCGCGGCCATTCTGCGTTACACGCCGTGATCGTGCGTCTACACCGTATAGCGCCTATGATCCCTTGTCTGACAATAGCTTTCATTGTGATCATCGGCTGACCTGGAGTTACCTCGAGTGCACGCGAATTCCCCGTACCCGCGGCGAGCTGCCCGGTGGCCCACGGGTCACCGGTCGACTCGGAAGGGCCGCGGGTGCCGCTGCATTCGCCGGAGTTCGCCGACGATCCGCACGGCGCCTACCGTGAGATGCGGCGGCGGTTCGGTTCGCTGGCGCCGGTGGAGCTTTCGCCGGGCGTCCCCGCCACCCTGGTCCTCGGTTACCGCGCCGCGCTGAGCGTGCTCAACGATCCCGAACATTTCCCGGCCGACCCGCGGCGCTGGCAGCAGGACATCCCGGCGGACTGCCCGGTGCTGCCGATCATGGAGTGGCGGCCCACCGGAAGCCGCAATGCCGGTGCGGAATTCGCGCGCTACCGGCAGGCGACCATCGCGAGCATCGAGGCGGTCGACCTGTACGGACTGCACGCCACCGTGGAGCAGATCGCGCTGCCGCTGATCGACGGGTTCCAGGCGGACGGCAAGGCGGATCTGCTGTCGCAGTACGCGTTTCCGCTGACGTTCCAGGTCTGCTGCGCCATGGTCGGTTGCCCGCCGGAGATCGGTCAGCAGGTGGCGACGGGCATGGCCGCGATGTTCGACGGGACGAACGCCGAGCAGGGCAACCGGATGGTCGACGACGCGATGCGCCGGCTCGTGGCACTGAAGCGGGCCGAACCGGGCAACGACGTCGCCTCGATGCTGCTGCAGCATCCCTCGGAGCTGGACGAGGACGAACTGGTCCACCAGCTCGTGACCTTCTACGGCGCGGGAATCGAGTTGCAGCTCAACCTGATCGTCAACACGCTGCTGCTGATCACCTGGCGTTCGGCATCGGCCAGCACGCCTGCCCCGTCCGCTCGCTGGCCTACCTGATCGCCCAGGACGCCATCGACCAACTGCTGGACATGCTGCCCGACATGCGTCCCGACCTGCCCGGCGGCGAACCCACCTGGCGCCCTGGGCCTTTCCACCGCGCGCTGGCGGCACTGCCCGTCACGTGGTGAGTCCACGCCGCCGGTGGCCGCGTACCCGTGTCACGCCACGCCGTACGAAGGGGCGCGCCGGGGGTTCCGGTGAAGGGTCGAGATCGGCGCCGATGTAATGGGACAATCGCGGCAGACACCGCGGCGCGAACGTGGCCGGGCGGTACGGTGACGAGGCGAGGTAGCCATGAAGACCGGAAGCATCCTTCTCGTGATCTGGTTGATCATCGGATTCGTCGCCGCGGCGCAGCGCCACTACTTCGACTCCGGCCCGATCACCTGCGCCAGCTTCGGCAACATCGCCCTGACGATCGTCGCGGGCCCGCTCAATTACATGGGCGTCAATCCGCATCTGGGGAATTGCGAACTGCCGACACCTAGTCCGTGACACTGTGGCGGCCGTACTGCCGTACGAGCATGGTCAGCCCGGTGATCAGGAGCAGGGCCAGCGGGAACAGCGGCAGGTACGACACCCACACGACCGGTTCGGGTAGTGCCAGGGCGACGATGGTGGCGAGCACGGTCGCGGTGAACACCGCGGCCGACCACCGGTGCGTCGTGCGGATCGCTCCTGCCCGCCGCCCGCGCGCCAAGAGGGCGAGGCCGGACAGCAGAAGCAGGATCAACGGCGGCAGGGGCACGTAGGACAGCCAGGCCGGGCCCCGCAACGCCAGGCCGACGACGGTGACGACGAGTGTCGCGACGAAAGTCAGGGCCAGCCGGCGGTGCCACTGCCGAATTCGCGTATTCCAACTCATGGTGGAGACGGTAGCCACGGGCCGGTGACCAGGGCTTCTCGATTCCTGATCGGTTCGGAACCGGACACTCGTACGATGACGGCATGCGAACTGCCGACCCGCTTCGTGACGCCGCGGCGTTGTGGGATATCGCGCTGCCGTCCCGGCCGGGGTGCCCGGCGGGAGTCAGCATGGCGGGGTTCCGTGGCCGGACGGGCGATCACATCGATATTCGGGTGGTGCCGTATCCCGCCGTCACGGTGTTCGTCGATTTCGGGGACGCGCTGCTGATCGACGACGGCAGTCGCGCCCGGCAGCGCGGGACCGTGGTGGTCGGGATGGCTCCCGCCGGTGTGCGGGGACGCGGCCGCGATATCGACTGCCTGCAGATCCGGTTGTCACCGGTGGTCGCGCACGCGGCGCTGGGGGCGAGCGCGGAGCTGAACGGGACGGTGACCGCACTCGACGACCTCTGGGGCGCCGACGCCGCGCGAGTCCGAGAGCAACTGCACGCCGCGCGAGACTGGGACGAGCGGTTCGCGGTCGCCGCGGCCGCGGTCGCGCGGCGGTGCCGGACGGGCCGCCCGGTCGATCCGGAGATCGCCTTCGCCTGGGACCGCCTGGTGGCGAGCCGCGGACAGATCCGAATCGACTGGCTCGCAAGCGAATTGGGCTGGAGCCGCAAGCGGTTGTGGTCTCGGTTCCGGGCCCAGGTCGGTCTCACTCCCAAGCAGGCGGCCCAGCTGGTCCGCTTCGATCACGCGGCGCACCGTCTCGCCGGTGGCCACAGCGCCGCGGTGGTGGCGGCGGAGAGCGGTTATGCCGACCAGTCCCACCTGCACCGCGAGGTCATGACCTTCGCCGGGGTGACTCCGGCGGCCGTCGCTGTCGCACCCTGGCTCGCGGTCGACGACGTCGCGTGGGCGGCCCCGGAACGGTCGCCCGCCCGCTGATTCCGGCCGCTCGTGACGTCGGCCACAGGGAACATTTGTCCAAGACGCCCTCGTGCTGCGCTGGCGATGCTTCCAGTCATGTGGAGGCGCGCCCGGTCATGCGGTCCGGCGCGATGTGCTCGAGGAGGAGTCATGGACGACGTCACCGGCGTCGGACGGTCGCTGGGCGGTCTGGCGCTGCTGCGCCCCTATCTGCCGGGCTTCGCCGCCGTAGTGGTGTTGCAGGTGATCGGGGCCGTGGCGGGGCTGGCACCGCTGCTGGCGGTCGTCGAACTGGGCCGGAATCTGTTGTCGCCCGGCCCGATCGACCACGGCCGGGTCTGGTTCGCGGTCGGCGCCGGTGCGGCCGGATTGCTGGTGAAGCTGTTGTGCACGGCGGCGTCGTCGGGTATCGGGCATCTCCTCGACGGCCGGATACAACTGTCGTTCCGCAGGCAGCTGGCCGATCGGCTGGGCCGGGTGCCGATCGGCTGGCTGTCCCGCCGCCGGACCGGCGAGCTGACCAAGGTGGTCGGCGAGGATGTGAGCGCGGTGCATCCGTTCATCGCCCACACGCCCGGCGAACTGGTCTCGGCGTTCGTGGTGCCGCTGGTGTCGCTGGTCTACCTGTTCACGGTCGACTGGCGGCTCACCCTCGTGACGCTGATTCCGGTCGCGCTGGCGGTGGCGCTGGTGCCGCTGATGATGACCGCGCAGCGGCTGCGCGAACAGCGGGAGTTCGACGCGGCGATGGGCCGGATCGCGAACTCGGTGGTGGAGTTCGTGCAGGGCATCTCGGTGGTCAAGGCGTTCGGCGGCGCCGGCCGGGCACATCGCCGATTCATCACGGCCGCAGACGATTTCGCCGACATCTTCCTGCGGATGGTCCGCGGGCTGGCCGCGCCCGCCGCCGCCATGCAGGTCGTGCTGTCGCCGCCGTTCGTGCTGCTGGCCGTGCTGACCGGCGGTGCGGTGCTGATCACCGGCGGCAGCCTGGCTCCGGCCGATCTGCTGCCGTTCCTGCTGCTGGGACTGGGGCTGACGGCGCCGGTGGCGGCGCTGGGCCACGGCTTCGACGACATGCAGGCCGCGCGGCGCGCGGTCGGCCGGATCCGGGACGTGCTCGCGCAACCGCCACTGCCCGAACCCGCGCAACCTGTTGTGCCGCAGGGACACCGGGTCGAACTGTGCGACGTCTGGTTCGGCTACGACGCCGATCGTCCGGTGCTGCGCGGGATCGACCTGATACTGGAACCGGGCACGGTCACCGCGCTCGTCGGGCCGTCGGGGAGCGGGAAATCCACACTGGTCCAGCTGTTGCCGCGGTTCTTCGACCCGGAGCGCGGGCGCATCACCCTGGGCGGTGTCGATCTGCGCGACATCGACCCGGTGGAGCTGTACCGGCGGGTGTCGTTCGTCTTCCAGGACGTCCGCCTGCTGCGTGCGTCGGTGGCGGACAACATCGCGCTGGCGGTGCCGCACGCCGACCGCGACGACGTGGTCCGCGCCGCGCGGCTGGCCGGCATCCACGACCGGATTCTGCGGCTGCCCGACGGCTACGACACCGTGCTCGGCAATGGGTCCGCGCTCTCCGGCGGTGAGGCGCAACGTATTTCGCTCGCCCGCGCGCTGCTGGCCGACACACCCGTCCTGGTGCTCGACGAGGCGACCGCCTTCGCCGACCCGCAGACCGAACAGGCCGTCCGCCGGGCCCTGTCGACGCTGACCGGCGACCGGACGATCCTGGTGATCGCCCACCGGCTGGAGACGGTCGCCGACGCCGACACGATCGTGGTGCTGGCGGACGGCGCCGTCGCCGAACGCGGCGCGCCCGCCGAATTGCTGTCGCGGGACGGGCATTTCGCCGCGTTCTGGCGGTCGCACCGCTCGGCCCTCGACGACGACATCGACACGCACGCGGTCGCGGCGACCGCATCCGACAACACAGGAGAACCAGCCCGATGATCCGCATGCTGCTGCGCGTACTGGGCCCCGAATACGCCCGGCCGGTGCGCCGCACCGTGGCCCTGATGACGGCGGCCGCGGTCGCCGAGGGGTTGTCCTACGCCCTGCTGGTCCCGGTGCTGCGCGCCCTGTTCGGCGGCACGCCCGGCGACGCCCGGCCCTGGCTGCTCGCCTTCGCGGTCGCCGTCGCCGGTTACGCCATACTGCGCTACCGCAGCGACCTGTCCGGCTTCCGGGTCGGGACCACGCTCTTGCGCGGCGTGTACCGCCGCCTGGGCGACCATCTGGCGCGGCTACCGCTCGGCTGGTACACCGCCGGACGGGTCGGTGAGGTGTCGGTGCTGGCGAGTCGCGGTGTGCTGCAGGCGATGAGCGTGATCGCGCACCTGCTGGCGCCGCTCGTCGCCGCGTCGGTGACGCCCGCGACGATCGTCGTCGTGCTGTTCGCCTTCGACTGGCGGATGGGGCTGGCCGCGGTGGCCGCCGCGCCCGTCGTGGTGGCGATCCAGCTCAGGACCGGGCGCTCGACCGCCGCCACGGACGCCGAACGGCACGAACGCGAGCAGGACGCGACCGGACGGGTCATCGAGTACCTCCAGGCGCAGCCGGTGCTGCGGGCGGGTGGCCGGACCGTGGCGGGCTTCCGGTCGCTCGACGATTCACTGCGCGGGCTGCAGCGCGCGTCCCGGCGTTCGACGCTGGCGGCGCTGCCCGGCATCCTGGGCCTGACCCTCACGGTGCAGACGGTGTTCACCGTGCTGCTGGTGCTCGGCACCGCCCTGGCGCTCGGCGGAAACATCGGCGCCGCAGAGGTATTGGCGGTGCTGGTGCTCGCCGCGCGCTGTGCCGACCCGCTGCTGTCGCTCGCGGAGATCGGCGGCCGGGTCCGCGCCGCCCGTGCCGAGCTGATCAGGCTCGACGCGGTGCTGCGCACGGCGCCGCTGCCCGAGCCACCCGAGCCGGCCCGGCCCGAGCGCTACGACCTGGCGTTCGAGTCGGTCTCCTTCCGGCACGGCGACCGCGCGGTGCTGGACGACGTATCGCTGACGGTGCCGCAGGGCCGGCGGCTGGCCGTGGTCGGGCCGTCGGGCGCGGGCAAGAGCACGCTGCTGCAACTGCTCGCCCGGTTCTACGACGTCGATGCCGGCGCCGTGCGCATGGGCGGTGTGGACGTGCGCTCGATCGAGACCGAGGGCCTGATGGCGCGGATCGCCGTGGTGTTCCAGGACGTCTACCTCTTCGACGGGACCATCGAGGAGAACGTGCGGCTCGGCCGTCCCGATGCCGCCGACGCCGAGGTGCGGGCGGCGGGCGCCGCGGCGCGGCTGGACGAGGTCGTCGATCGGCTGCCCGACGGCTGGGCCACCAAGGTCGGCGAGGGCGGCGCCTTCCTGTCCGGCGGTGAGCGCCAACGTGTTTCGATCGCGCGGGCGCTGCTGAAGGACGCTCCCGTCGTGCTGCTGGACGAGGTCACCTCGGCCCTCGACCCGATCAACGAGACCGCCGTCCACGACGGCATCGAACAGCTCATGGCGGGCCGCACCGTGGTCCTGGTCGCCCACCGGCTACGCACTGTGCGCCGCGCCGACCGCATCGTCTTCCTGGACGGCGGGCACATCGTCGAGGACGGCACCCACGACGACCTGATCCGCCGCGGCGGCCGCTACGCCGAATTCTGGAACCTGTCGACGGTGTCGGCCGACATGGCCTGAGCCTCCCGTCCCGAGGCCCAGCCGCCTTCGCGTCTTGTTGATTCCAACTGGTGACGTGACAAGTCTCGCGGCGGACCCTGAGTGCGGCCCGACCTCCCGACTCCATCGAGGAACCCCATGTCACGCGCACTGCATCTCGCCGGTTTCCTGATCGCCTCGCATGTCACGCATTCCCATGCGGCGTGGCGGCATCCGGGGTCGGAGACCGACTACCTCGGGCCGGGCTACTACCGCCGGGTGGCGCAGACGTTGGAGCGGGGCAAGTTCGATTTCCTGTTCTTCGCCGATCTGCTCGCCACCCCGGTCCGGTACGGCAACGACATCCGCGTGCCGCTGCGCAGCGGCACCCAGGCCTCGGCCACCATCGATCCGTCGCTGGTGGCGGCGAGCCTGGCGAATGTCACCGACCGGCTCGGGCTCGCGATCACCAAGTCCACCACGTACTTTCACCCCTACGAGGTGGCGCGGATCTTCGCCACGCTGGACCATCTGTCGGCGGGCCGGGCCGGATGGAATGTCGTCACGTCGCTGAACCAGGCCGAGGCGCAGAACTTCGGGCTGGACAACCACCTCGGGCACGACGAGCGTTACGACCGCGCGCACGAGTTCCTCGAGGTCGCGCTGAAGCTCTGGGGCAGTTGGGATCCCGGCGCCCTGGTGCAGGACAAGGCGTCCGGCGTCTTCGCCGATCCGGACAAGGTGCACGTGGTCGACCACGAGGGGACGTGGTTCAAGACCCGTGGCCCGCTGACGGTTCCGCGCTCGCCGCAACAGCGGCCGGTGCTCATCCAAGCCGGGTCGTCCTCTGTGGGTAAGGATTTCGCGGCGCGCTGGGCCGAGGCGGTCTTCGAGATAGACCCCACGCCGGAGGGCCGCCGGGCCTATTACGACGACATCAAGTCCCGCGCTTCGAATTTCGGCCGCAACCCGGACGACATCAAGATCTTCCCCTCGTTCGTGCCGTTCGTCGGCGAGACCGAGACGATCGCCCGCGAGAAGCAGGCCTTCCACAACGAACTCGCCGATCCGGTGTCCGGGCTGATCACCCTGTCGGTGCACACCGATCACGACTTCTCGCAGTACGACCTGGACGCCCCGATCGAGGATGTGGTGGTACCGGGCACCCAGGGCCTGTTCGATGTCGCGCGCCGGCTCAGCATCCGGGACAACCTGACCCTGCGCGACATCGGCAAGCTCTACGCGCAGGGTGTGCTGCTGCCACAGTTCGTCGGCACCCCGGCCCAGATCGCCGACGAGATCGAGGCGGGCTTCCGCGGCGGCGAGGCCGACGGCTACATTCTCTCGGCCGCGCAGGCGCCCGGCACCTTCGTGGATTTCGTGGATCTCGTGGTCCCGGAACTACAGCGGCGCGGCCTGTTTCGCACCGAGTACACCGGCACCACGCTGCGTGACCACCTCGAACTGGGGCCCGCGAACCTGCGACCCGCGCCGCGTGCGGTCGCGGCCGCCGCGGGGTAGCCGCATCGGCTGTGGCCGGTATCACGGGGCGAGCCACACCGTCGCGCACGCCTGGGCGGCTACCGTCGGAAGTGATGTTCTCGTTTTAGAGAACGTCTTACGGTGGCGGAGGGATGACCGTGACGACCTTACCGAGCAGCAGCCTCGAGGATCGCGGCCGCATCCTGCGCGAGATGGGCTTCGGGACCCAGCGGGTCGGCGACGAGCTGCACGGCTTCGCCGAGATCACCCCCGAGATGCACGTTCCCGGCGCCGCGTCGCTGCGCACCTCCGTGCTGGCGACGTGGGCGGACACCGTGTCGGGTCTGCTGGCGTCGCTGGTCATGGGTCCACGGGTGCCCGTGACGCTCGAACTCGATGTGCACCTGTACCGCCCGGCGCCCGCCACGGGCGAGGTGCGGGCCGTCGGCCGCACGGTGAAGGTGGGCCGCTCGGTGTTCGTGGCGGAGTGCGAGTTCAGCGTGGACGACGAGCCGATCGCCTGCAGCGGCGCCTCTTTCATGGTGGCGCCCGATCCGGATGTGCAACTGCCGTCGTGGCTGAGCGTGGACCTGCCGCGCTCGTCGGAACGCTTGCCGGTGCCGCTGGCCGAGCGGGCCCGGTGCGAGCGGGTCGGGCCGGGGACGGTGCTGCTGCCGCGTACCCAGGAGGGGCTCAACGCGTCCGGCACCGTCAACGGCGGACTGCTCGCGCTGGCCGCCGAGGAGGCGGTGCTCACCCTCGCCCCCGGCGCGGGCTTGAGTTTTCTGGGCCTGCGCTACCTGCTCGGCGCCCGCGTCGGGCCCGTGCTCGCCAAGGCCCGCTTGCACCGCGGCCTCGCGCGGGTCGAGGTGCGCGATTCCGGCAACGAGCACCGGCTCACCACCCTCGCCACGGCCCGCGTCTTCGCCTGAACAACAACGCCCGCCCCGGTCGGCGCGCGGATTTTGCTGTCACCCCGGTCGTTGTCCGCCGTACTGTTTGCGAGCTGGAGCAACGGGTACTTGCCGTGATGTAGCTGTTGACGTTGTCAGACCCGCGGAACTACCGCGGGCAGCGAGTGGAGACAACGGCTACGGACCGTTCGGGCGGCAGAGGGTGTAGCGCCGTGGCCGAACGGCTCGACAACTGTTCCACGAATCATGCGGTGCACGCCGCCGCCTTCTCTGCGTGGCATGGGCACCGATGCACATGAGGAGGAGCTATGACACACGCGACGCTGGAATCCGTGATCGGTAATACCGTTTACGACTCCGCCGGCGACAAGATCGGCAAGGTCAAGCAGATCTATCTCGACAACGCCTCGGGAGCGCCGACGTGGGCGGCGGTGTCCACCGGAATGTTCAGCGGTGACTCGATGGTCCCGCTGGCCGGCGCCAAGCACCGGCCCGACAATGACACATTGCAGGTCGGGGTCGACAAGGCGCACGTCAAGTCGGCGCCCTACCTGGACGACGACGGCCACATCAGCCGCGAGGCCGAGCAGGAGTTGTTCCGCCACTACGGCATCAACCCGCAACAGGCGGGCTGGACGGCCTACGGGCGCCAGCAGATTCGCCCGGGGCCCGAGGAGCCGATGACCTACGGCCGCGACAACGACGAGATGATCCGCTCGGAGGAGCGGCTCGAGATCGGCACCGAACGGCAGGAGGCCGGCCACGCGCGGCTGCGGAAGTACGTGGTGACCGAGAACCAGTCCGTGGACGTGCCGACCACCCACGAGGAGGTGCACATCGAGCGGGAGCCCATCACCGACCCCTCGCAGGTGCGCTCGTCCGAGATGGGCGATCAGGAACAAGAGGTCACCCTGCACGAGGATCGGGTGACCGTGCACAAGGAATCGGTCCCGGTGGAACGGGTCCGGCTCGCCGTGGACGAGGTGGAGGACCATCAGACGGTCTCCGACACCGTCCGCAAGGAACGGATCGACACCGAGGGCGTCGACACCGACAAGCGCCCCCGCAACAAGGGCGATCGCTGACCCCAACCGCGCAGGAGACCGGGGACCACCCCGGTCTCCTGCTGTGTGACACGCCCCCGGCGGATGTGCGACAGTGATAGCTTGTGCATCCGGTCGGGGCCGGATTGGGTTGGCTACGGGGAGTTTTGGGATTTGACAACGAAATACCTGGTGCGCGGCGCGGCGATCGCGGCCGTCACCGCGGTCACGGCCGCGCTGTCCGCGGCGATCGGAGCGCCGGCGGGGGCGGCGCCGGTCGATCCCGTCACGGCCTCCGGGCAACCGGCCGCCTCGCCGGTCACCCCCGACGGGTCGCGCATCGCGAGCTTCACCGTTCACGACCCGCGCCATCTGACGCTGCGGGTGTTCTCGGGGGCGATGAACAAACAGATCACCGTCGACGTGCAGCGGCCCGCCGACACCTCCGTGCCGCGCCCGGTGCTGTACCTGCTCAACGGATCCGGCGGCGGCGAGGATCTCGACACCTGGAATTCCATGACCGACACGCTGCGGTTCCTCGGCGACAAGAACGCCAATATCGTGCAGCCGATCGGCGGCGCCTGGAGCCTCTACACCGACTGGGTGGCAGACGATCCCGTGCTCGGCCGCAACAAATGGAGCACCTTCCTCACCGAGGAACTTCCGCCGCTGATCGACGCGGCGCTGGCGGCCGACGGCCGCAACGCGATCGTCGGCCTGTCCATGGCGGGCGATTCGGTGCTGGCGCTGGCCATCGCCAAACCGGGTCTGTATCGCAGCGTGGCCTCCTACAGCGGCTGCGCCCAGACCAGTGACCCGCTCGGCCAACGCGTGGTGAAGACGATGGTGGAGGTCTGGGGGCACGGCGATCCGGCCAATATGTGGGGCCCGGACAACAGCCCGCTGTGGGCGGCCAACGATCCCTACGTGCACGCCGAACGGTTGCGCGGGCTGAACCTGTTCGTCTCGGCGGGCAACGGCCTGCCCGGTCCGCACGACACCCTGGACAGCCCCTTCCTGACCTACGGCAGCACCCGCAGCCCCGAGACCCTGGCGAACCAGATCCTGCTCGGCGGGCTCATCGAGGCGGGGGTGAACGCCTGCACCCGGAATCTGCAGAATCGCTTGAACGACTTGGGAATTCCCGCGACCTACGACTTCACCGCGAACGGGACGCACTCCTGGGGCTACTGGCAGGACGCCTTCAAGCAGTCCTGGCCCGTGCTCGCCGACGGCTTGGGCCTGTGACGGTAATTCCTCATCCGCGGCCGGGCGGCAGGAGTTCGCGGACGAAGGCCAGCGAGTCGAGCAGCGACGCCCGTAGTGTCCCGCTGTGGTCGGATGGATAGGTGCGCAGGGTGATCGGCATGCCGTTCGCCCGCATCGCCGCCGCGACGGCCAGGGTGCCGGGCGCGGGTGACATCGTGTCGAACAGTCCCTGCCCGATGAATACCGGCCGGTCGTAGCCGCCGACCGGAATGCCCATGTGGCCGCTCAGCAGGGCGGGCGCATTCGGCAAGGCGGCCAACGGTTTCGCGAACAGATCGCCGAGAACGACCGGGGGAGAAGCGACTTCGGTGGCGAGGTCGCTCTCGCAGAGCCGCTCCGCGCGGTCCAGCCAGTGGCGGCCCGCTGCGGTCAGGTAGGAGTCTATGTTCAAGTGCGGGAAGGAACTTCGCAGACCGGACAGCGAGAACAGGGCGACCGCGGTGGTCTCGGCCGGGAGCGGCACGGGCGGCAGGTGCGGGCCCAGCGCCAGGAGCGCGTTCTCGAGCAGGCCGGGTACACCGGTCGCGACCGCGCCGCGATAGTCGAGCCCGGCGCCGCGCCGGGTGGCGGCCCGCGCCGTCCACAGCGCCGCCGCACCGCCCTGTGACTGGCCGACCACCACCCAGCGATTCGACAGGATTCCCGGAAAGGCTCGTGCGCTCGCGGTGACGGCGTCGACCACGCTGTCGGCCGCGACCACCCCGTTGTCCTTCGGGTGCGGGCCGGGCGTGCCGAGGCCGACGTAGTCACTCGCCACGATGGCATAACCCGCGCGCTGCCACGCGCCGAGATAACTCCAATCGCGTTCGCGCAGGGACGGTCCCGCGACGCTGTAGGCACAGTGGTCGGCGACACCTACGGTGCCGTGTGCCCAGGCGACGATCGGCCAGCCGCCGGCGGGCGGTTCCCCGGCGGGGAGATACACCGCCGCGCTGCTCAGTGCCGGTTGCTCGCCGACGCCCGTCGACCAGTGCACCACGCGGCGCGCGTCGGCGGAGCCGGGCAGCGTGGCTTCCGGCGCGAGCCCCGTCACCGAGACGAGCTGTCCGGGGCCGCCGGGATCCTCGGCCGTCGCGGCGGGGGCAGCGAACAAGGCCGCTCCCGCGCCGATCGAGACGGACGCGAGGACGGCGACGATCGTTCGCACGCGGTCGTACCGGGACACGCCGAAGAGGATAACCACTCCGCGGCCCGCCCGGATGTTCCATATCGTGGGATTCTCGGCGGCTTCCGATAGACATCGCCTCTGATAGCTGGGAGTATGCCCGCGTCAGAAACGATGAGCTCGCGCCGGTGCCCCCGGCCGGGTTCGCCGGAGAAGTGGGAACACGCCGACCTCCGCCGGGAGGCCGGACGATGAGGGGGTCGTGTGGCGACGACTGCGCAATTGCGGGCGGTGCTGGCGGTACTGCAGGTGGGCGCGGAGGACGCGGCCGCCGACGGTGCCGCGCGCGATCCGTCGGTCGAGCACGCGGAGCTGACGGGTTTGCTGCATCGCCTGATCAGTAACGAGTTGCGGGAGGTGATCGTGGCGGCCCCGCTGGGCGAGACCGGTCGCCGGTGGTCGGCCGCCGCGACGGTGCCGGTCGGTGAGACGACGCTGTCCGAGCAGGCGCAGTTCGACGCGCGCTGGCTGCGGGACCGGATCGCCACCCTGGTCTCGCGCAGCGGCCCCGATCCGATCCCGGCGCTGCTGGCCGCCGCGGTGCAGGCCGTGGACGCCGCGACCGCGCTGCTGGCATTGTCCCGTGATCCGTTCGGCGACGGCAGCGAGAGCGCCTGGCAGTCCGTGATCGACGATCTCGCGACCGCGTTCCACCTCGTCAACGACGAGCACAACAGCGTCACGCAGCCGATTCGCTAGTCGCCCAACGGTTTCCGGGCCTCCGCAGGCAGACGAAGGCGGCCGCGAACAGCGCGAGGGTCAGCCAGATGTAGGCGTTGTGATAGAAGACGCCGAGATGAGCGCGGGGCGGCAGATTCAGCACGCTCGCGAGCATCGGGTCGTAGAAGGCCAGCACGCCGCCGGAGGCGATCACCAGCGCGGCCGCCAGCCCGAGTGGTGCGGCGAGGCCTCGACGGCGCACCGCCAGGTCGGTCAGATAGATCAGCAGCGGCGCCAGCCACACCCAGTGATGCACCCAGCTGTAGGGAGACACCGCGGTCGTGGTGAGCCCGACCAGTACCACCGCGGGTAGTTCCCGCCCGGTCGAGGAGAGCTGCCGGGCCAGCGCCAGGCACAGCACGGCGACGGCGGCCGCACCCGCCAGCCACAGCAGCTGATGTTCGCCGCCGACGCCGAGCGTCCGGGCGATCATCCCGCGCAGCGACTCGTTCTGCGGATTCTCGGGCACGCCCACCCGCGTGGGATCGGCGAACGCGCCGGTCCAGTACGTCAGCGAATCCTTCGGCAGCACGGCGAGGCCGAGCAGCGCGGTCGCGACGAATGCGGCGGCGGACGTGGCGGCGGCCCGGAATCGGCGCGTGACAAGGAAATACACCACGAAGAACGCCGGCGTCAGCTTGATCCCGGCCGCGATTCCGGTCAGCGCGCCCTTCCAGCGCGAGGAATCGGGCAGTGCCATATCCGCCAGTACGAGCAGCAGCAGGAAGATGTTGATCTGGCCGAACGCCATGGTCTCGCGAACCGGCTCACACCACAGCAGCAGTCCGGCGATGGGCAGGCTCGCCACCGCCAGCCGCAGATCTCGGCGGTAGCCGAGCATGGACAGCGCCGCCCAGCAGGACGCCGCGAGCATGGCGAAGTTGCCCAGCGCGCCGGCGTAGCGGAACAGCTCACCGCTGAGCGCGACGAGCGGCGTGAACAGCAGTGCGGCGAACGGCGTGTAGACGAACTCCCAGACGCCGCGGGTATTGCCCAGCAGCGGGGTGTCGTACACGGAGGTGCCGTCGACCGCGCGCTGTCCGGCGATCTGATAGACCTTCAGGTCCATCAGATGCATCATCACCTGCGGCGTCTCGACCACCTGCTTGACCCAATACCCACCCGCGAGCGCGCCGAGTGCGAGAACGGTCCAGAACACGGCAGCGGGCAGGGGGCGACGCTGCGGGGTCGTTCCTGCCGAGGACGGCGCAACCGCGTCCTCGATCGTCGCCAGCGACACACACCCTCCCAACGATCGGGCTCCGGACCGGCCCCACGGTAATAGCAGTCGGGTGGCGACCGCCAACCGTGCGCACCGAGCGGAGGGTCGTGAGGGATTCCTGGGGACGTGGATCCCGGCCAAAAGCATGCCGGGATGACCTGGATGTCCGCGAGGGATGCCGGGGTGACCTGGGATGTCCGCGAGGGATGCCGGGGTGACCTGGGATGTCCGCGGGGGAGCCGGGATCCGCACCGCTTAGTCGTCGCTGATCACCGTCGTGACCATTCGGCGGACGGCTCGCGCATCCGGCGGGTCGCCGGTGCGGTCGGCGAAGAGCAGGTGGGCGGTGCCGACCAGCATGGGGGCGAGCCCGTCGGGGTCGGAATCGGGCGGGATGCGGCCGAGGTCCTGTTCGGCGGACAGGTAGGTGGCGATCATGGTGGCGGCGTCGGTGAGGACGGGGACGCCCGCGGGCCAGGTGTCGCGCAGCCGGGCGCGCAGCGCGTCGCGGAAGGTGATGAGCGGGATGATCGCCACGGCAACCGATTCGAAGACCGCGAGCAGCGCACCGGTCAGATTGTCGACCACCGTCCCGGCCCCGGCCGACGCCAGCAGCGCGGAAGCCTGCGGGTCCATCCGGCGGGCCCGGTCCAGGACGAATTCGGCCAGGAAGGCGTCGAAGTCGGCGAAATGCCGGTGCAGCACGCCCTTGGCGCACCCGGCCTCGGCGGTGACGGCGCGGCTGGTCAGCGCGCTCGGCCCGTCCCGGAGCAGGATGCGTTCGGCCGCGTCGAACAATTGCTCGCGCACGTCGCGCAGCGCGACCCCGGTCGGCATTGCGGGCGAATCTCCTTCAGCTGTGGGCGAACTCGACATCGAGTGGGGGGGGGGCCCATTTATGTGGGGGGGGGGGCCCGCGAACATGAGCGGGCCCCGGGGGGGGCGGCCCCCCACCCC
>NZ_JARWOP010000084.1 GCF_029868745.1 Nocardia wallacei
GTGCCGCTGCGAAGCGACGAAGGAGCCAGCAGCGGCACCCGAAAACCGAGACCAAGGGCGCCGAAAACCCGCCGCAGCGAAGCGGAGGCCAAATTATCTGCGCGTGGAGCGGCTGGCTGCTCGGCGTTGGGCTCGGTTGCCCGGGTAGTGGGGTAGCTGGGGACGATCCTCGGCCTCGTAACGGTCGTAGGCGTCGACGATTTCCGCTACCAGCCGGTGCCGGACCACGTCGCTCGAGGTGAGTTCGGCGAAGTGGATGTCATCGATGTCGGTGAGGATATCGCTGACCACGCGCAGGCCCGACCTCGTCCCGCCGGGCAGATCGACCTGGGTGATATCGCCGGTGACGACGATCTTGGAACCGAAGCCGAGCCGGGTCAGGAACATCTTCATCTGCTCGGGCGTGGTGTTCTGCGCCTCGTCCAGGATGATGAAGGAGTCGTTGAGCGAGCGGCCGCGCATGTAGGCCAGCGGCGCCACCTCGATGACACCGGACTGCATCAGCTTCGGAATGGCTTCCGGGTCCATCATGTCGTGCAGCGCGTCGTAGAGCGGGCGCAGGTACGGGTCGATCTTCTCGTTCAGCGTGCCGGGCAGGAACCCGAGGCGCTCGCCCGCCTCCACCGCGGGACGCGTGAGGATGATCCGGCTGACCTGCTTGCCCTGCAGCGCCTGCACGGCCTTCGCCACCGCCAGGTAGGTCTTGCCCGTACCCGCGGGGCCGATGCCGAACACGACCGTGTGCTCATCGATGGCGTCGACGTAGCGCTTCTGGTTCAGCGTCTTGGGACGGATGGTCTTGCCGCGACGGGACAGGATGTCCAGGCTCAGCACCTCGGCCGGGGAATCGGAGGATCCCTCGGTGAGCATGGAGAACGTGTGCCGCACCGCCTCCGGCGTCACCACGCGGTTGCGCCCGGTCAGTGCCACCAGCTGCTCGATGACTCGCTCGGCGAGCGCGACGTCGGCGGCTCGGCCGGTCAGCGTGACCGAATTGCCGCGGACATGAATATCGGCGTCGAGCAGACGCTCGAGTTCCCGGAGATTCTCGTCGGCCGAGCCGAGGAAGCCGAAGACTGATTCAGGAGCGAGTTCGATGCTGGAACGTACGGTCCGTGCGGCGGGGCTGGAGCCGTTGCCGCCGGCGCCGAGGCCGGCCTGGGGAGTAGTCGGGTCGCCGATGTCGCCTGAGGTTCGCAATAGGTGCTATGGCCTGCTTTCGTTCTCGAGCGTGTCGATTCGTTGTGCTGAAAGTTTAGCTCGGACCACCGACAACTCCCAGTGAATATGCGGCCACCAGCAGGTCACGGGCGCATTCCGCTAGGTTTCGCCGAGCGCGAACAGGGTACGCGCGATTCAGCGCTGCGACCAGTCGAAAGCGAAGTCGCGGAAACGCCGGACGGCGTCGGAGGGTACCGCGGTCGCGGACCAGATCAGCCCGGCCGCCCGCACCGCACCCGGGTCGGCCAACGGCAGCAGGACCGGGGCGGGTTGCGGCCCGCGCACCGGCGTCTCTTCCATGGGCAGCAGCGCGACCCCCATCCCGGCGGCCACCAGACCCGCGACGGTCACCAGGTCCGTGGATTCCAGGCCGATGCGCGGACGGAAATCGGCTGCGGCACAGAGGTCGTCGAAGATGCGTCGCATGCCGAAGCCGGTGGGCATGGCGATGAACTCGGTGTCCGCGGCCTCGGCCAGCCGCACCTGCCGCCGCCCGGCGAGCCGGTGTTCGGCCGGTACCGCCAGCGCCAGCCGCTGCCGCAGCAGCATCCGCCAGCCGAGCCCCGCGACCGCCGGTTTCGGCGACACCAGGCCCAGATCGGCCTCGCCGTCCAGCACGTGTGCCGTCACCACCTGGGCCGCGTCCTGGCGGAGGCTGAAGGTGATGCGCCCCGAGCCGCGACGGAACCCCGCGACCAGATCCGGAACCAACCGTGCGCCGAACGAGTGCACGAACGACAGCCGCACGACGCCCTTGGCGGGGTTCGCGAGGTCCGCCAGTTCCCGTCGGGCCGCGTCCAGTTCCGCTTGTGCGCGGCGGGCGTGTTCGTAGTAGACGCGGCCGGAGTCGTTGAGCGTCAGGCGTTTTCCGTGCCGGTCGAACAGCCGCGCGCCGAGCCGGTGCTCCAGCCGGGCCAGCATGCGCGACAGCGTCGGCTGGGCGAGATGCAACTGATCGGCGGCCGCGCCGACACGTTCCAGTTCGGCGAGCGTGAGAAACCAGTGCAAATCGTCACTCGGCACGCGCGTCCTCTTCCGCTAGACCTTCACTAATGCCGCTCGGGCATGAACTTCGTGATCATTATGCATTTCCTTTCGAATGGACCGGCGTCGATGCTGGGGATATGACCACCACACCGGCCCCGACGTCGCCCGATACCTCGGCACACGACCGCCGGATCACACTGGCGTTGTTCGCGGCGGGGCTGACCACGTTCGCCTCGATGTACAGCGCACAGGCGATGCTGCCGAGCCTGTCGACGGCGTTCTCCGCGACACCGGCGCACGCGGCGCTGGCGGTATCCCTGACTACCGGACTGCTGGCGGTGGCGATCGTCCCGGTGAGCGTGCTGTCGGGCCGGTTCGGGCGGACCCGCGTGATGGTCACTTCGGCCGTGGTGTCGAGCGTGATCGGATTGGCGCTGCCGTTCAGCCCGACGCTGGATGTGCTGCTCGCCGGGCGCGCGATCCAAGGCCTGGCGCTGGCGGGTGTGCCCGCCGTGGCGATGGCCTATCTGGCCGAGGAGATCGGCACCGCGGGCCTGGGTGCGGCGATGGGAATCTACGTGTCCGGCACGACGATCGGAGGGCTCGCCGGGCGGCTGCTTCCGGCGGTCACGCTGGAGCTGGGGTCGTGGCGGTGGGCGGACGCCGCGGTGGCGGTGGCCGCGGCGGTGTGCGCGGTGTGGTTCGTGCGGTCGCTGCCGCCGTCCCGGCAGTTCGTCGCCCGGCCGCTCGGGATCCGTTCGCTGGCAGGCGATCTCGTCGGGCATCTGCGCCATCGCACCCTGCTGCCCCTGTTCGGGCTGGCATTCCTGCTGATGGGTGGCTTCGTCTCGATGTACAACTTCCTCGCGTACCGGCTCATCGGCGAGCCGTTCGGATTGTCCGCCGCCACAGCGGGTTCCGTCTTCCTGATGTACCTGGCGGGCACCGTCACCTCCGCCACCGCGGGCCGCCTGGCCGACCGGCACGGACGCGCCCGCATCCTCGCGATCTCGGTGGCGACGATGGCCGCCGGTCTCCTGATCACCCTTCCCGACAGCCTGCCACTCGTCCTGATCGGCGTGTTGTTCTGTACCGCAGGATTTTTCGGCGCCCACTCGGTCGCCAGCGGCTGGGTCGGCGCCGCCGCCACCGGCAACCGAGCCACCGCGTCCTCCCTCTATTTGTTCGCCTACTACCTGGGCAGCTCACTGATCGGCGGCGCCGCGGGCATCGCCTACGGCCTCCACGGCTGGGCGGGCCTGGTCGTCTACATAGCCGCCCTACTCACCATCGCGGCAGCCCTCACCACAACCCTCACCCTGCAATCCCGCCGTCAGGTGTGATGCCGGTCACATCCTGGCACCGTCGGGAACCGTGACCCCTCCGGAGCGTCCAAAGCCATGAGGGACAACACCGTTCGGAACGAAGGAATACACATGAGACTTCGGATGACTACCGTTCTCGTCTGCACGGCGATCGCGGGTTTCGGTCTGGTCACCGCCGGTGCGGCCGTGGCGACGCCGCCGGTCGTGCAGGTGGACCACCACCATCCCGGCCCGCCGGAGGGCTGCCCGCCGCCTCCGCTGGGTCCGAACGGCAAGCTGCTGCCGCCGCCGATCGGCCCCGACGGCAAGCCGCTGCCGCCGCCGACCGGAACCAACGGTCAGCCGTGCACCCCGCCCAACGGACACCCACCGATCCCGGGCGCCTGACTCCCTTCTCACACAAGGCACTTCCCCGCCGCCAGGCACCTAGCGGTGCAGGCAGTGGACGACACGGCCGCCCTGTTCAGGCTGAGCCCTCACGTTGCGTGGGTACGTGAGGGCCCGCTCGAGCAGGGTTCCGTGCCGCCGAAGACCGTTGTCGCCGACCAGCATTCGTGACGAGACGCCGCGCAACCAACCCAATCGGTGCGCCACACAACCAATCAGCGCGCCATACAAACCAATCGGTGCGCGGCGCAACCAATCAGTGCCCCACACAACCAATCAGTGCGCGGCGCAACCAATCAGTGCGCGGCGCGACGAATCGGTGCGCGGCGTCTCAGCGATTCGAGTGCAGTCACCAGCGCGGTATGGCTACCAGCGCGGGGTCAAGGCGCCCAGCGCGCCGAGGGCGACGGCGGCGGCGGTCGAGGTGCGCAGGACGGTGGGGCCCAGTAGTACCGCGGAAGCGCCTGCTTCGGCGAGGGCCGTGAGTTCGCCGTCGTCCAAGCCGCCTTCCGGGCCGACGATCAGCACGATCCGGGAGGCCGTCGCGACGGGCAGGTCGACGAAGCGCGATCGGCCGGACTCGTGCAGGGCGGCCACGACACCGTTATCTGCCTTGGTTTTCCGCACCAACTCCAGCACGTCCGGCGTGCGATGCAGGTCCAGGACCTCGGGAATGTAGGCCCGGCGCGACTGCCGGGGCCCCCCCCCGGCGGCCCGCGGCCGGGCGCCCGAACGACACCAGAGCACCGAGTAACCGGTCTGCATC
>NZ_JARWOP010000085.1 GCF_029868745.1 Nocardia wallacei
TGAACCGTCCTGGATCCGGTGGAGACTCGGGTTCAGGCCACCTCGGCTGAGATGCTCTGTTGATGGTAGAGGTGTTCGTATTCGACCGGCGGCAGGTAGCCGATCGACGAGTGGAGGCGCTGGGTGTTGTACCAGTGCACCCAGGAGGCCGTTTCCCGTTCGAGTTCGGCCCGGCCGGTGAAGGCCGGATACCGGTCGATCAGCTCGGTCTTGTAGAGCCCGATCGCCGATTCCATCAGGGCATTATCGAGGGCATCCCCAACGCTGCCAATGGATCCGGCGATCTCGGAGTCACGCAGTGTTTCGGTGAAAGCCAGCGATGTGTATTGACTACCGGCGTCGGAGTGATGCACCAAACCTGTTGCAGTGAAACGGAAATCAGTTCTGCGACGGGTGAATAATGCCTGTTCGAGCACCGATGTCACCAAAGGTGTTGTCTTACTGGTCATCACCCGCCATCCGAGGATGCGGCGTGAGTACACGTCGACACAGAACGCGGTGTAGCAGAACCCGGAAACCGTCCAGCAGTAGGTGAAATCGGCGACCCACCACTGATCCGGCCGTGCCGGTTGCGACCAGGCCCGCCCGATCAAATCCGGATACCGTGCAGGCTGGTCGCGGTCTCGTTCGGTGGTGACTGTCGTGCGCCGCCCACGCACGATGCCGTCGAGACCGGCCAGCCGCATCAGGCGCGCAACCTGGTCGCGGCCGAGATCGTGACCGGCGCGGCAGGCCGCGTGCCAGAGCTTGCGCACCCCATAGACGCGCCGGTTGGCCGTCCACAGGTCGAACAACACGTTGGCCGCATGCGCGTCGGACCAGACCGCAGCGCTGATGCCGCGTTTGCGCGCGGCGTAGTAGGTGGACGGGGCGATCTTGACCCCGTGCTCGGTGAGCACGCGGCAGATCGGGTCGACCCCGAACCGGTCCCGGTGAGCGTCGATGTAGTCGACGATCACCGCAGTCGGCGGTCGACCTCCGCCGCCGCGAAAAACGCACTCGCAGTCCGCAAAATATCGTTGGCCCTTCGCAATTCGGCCACCTCGCGGCGCAGCACCTTCAACTCCTCGGACTCCGACACGGTCACCGGAGCCGGAGCAGCAGCCGGTTGCTCGGCCTTCTCGACCCAGTTCCGCAACGTCGCCGGCTTGATATCCAGCAACGCGCCCACATGCCGGCGCGCGGCCGCCATCGACTCACCGTGCTCACGGATCCGGTCCTGGTACATCCTCACCGCTCGCGCACGAGTCTCCTCGTCGAACTTCCGTGGTGCACCCATGACTGACAGTCTCCCTTGCTAAATCGGGAGTCTCCAACCAGTCCAGGACGGTTCAAGAAGCGGCTGCGATCGGATTGCAAGCCGCGGACAAGGCGAAAGATTTTCAGTCTCAACGGATTCGCGACGAAATGCGGACGCTGGCTCACGTGTCTATAAAGCACCTGCGTATCACGGAAGTAGACGAACTGTATGGCGCTCTCACCGCCGATTCGGGAGAGGCGCTTCAGTGAGCCGTTCCGCGGCGCCAACGGCAGGCGAGATACTGACTCGGGCAGCGAAACTCACCGGCATCGAATCCGACGGCGCCGTGATTATTCGCGAGGGTTCACATGTAATCTTCGAGCTGCCCAACGCGATCGTGGCCCGAATCGGCAAGCCGCAAAGCTACGAGACCACACAGCGAGAGTTGCGTATCTCTCAGTGGCTCAATCGTTCCGGCATTGCCACGGTTCGGGCTGTGGGCGGAATTCCGCAACCGACAGTGGTGGATGAACGTCCTGTCACCTGGTGGGAGCTGATTCCCGACCACAGGCCATCGACACCCGAAGAATTAGGGAGGATGCTCCGGCGACTGCATGCTCTGACACCACCGGCAGAATTCGACCTACCGAACTACGCCCCGTTCGCCGGACTGCGAGAACGCATTGAGTCCGCAACCACGATCGACAAACGCGACCGATCTTGGCTCGTCGCCCACCATGCGCGACTACGGCAGCTGTACAACGAGATCTACGATACGACCGAGCAATGCGTCATACACGGCGACGCTTGGCAAGGGAACCTCGTCGTACCGCCCTCAAACGATCCCATCGTGCTCGACCTTGACAAAGTATCGCTGGGTCGGCGCGAGTGGGATCTCGTTCAGTTGGCGGTCGACTACACGGACTTCCGGCGGATCACCGATAACCAGTATCAAGGTTTCGTCGACGCATACGGCGGCTATGACGTAACCCAATGGTCGAGCTATAGGGTGCTCGCCGATATCCAAGAACTCCGATGGGTAGGGTTCGCGATCAGCCGATCAGACGCCGGGCAAGCCGTTGCTACCGAAGCAAAACACCGCATCGCGTGCCTCCGAGGACTGGTACCGAAGCCCTGGACCTGGACAGCGCTATGAACCTGCCGGCTTCCACGAACCACCGGCGCTGCCGCCCTCTGGGCAAGGTCATCGGTCGGCTTGGCTCCGCGGCGAACTGAAAGCCCTTCCCTCCCAGGCTCATGCCTGGGAGAACACCTCGGCAGGACAACAACTGCGAACCCTGGTTGGATCGATTACGTGACCCCAGTGCCGCTGAACGACATCGAGATCGCCGGCCGCCTTGAAGCACTACCCGGGTGGAAGCGTGACGGGGACGAGATCACGCGCACGTTCGCCCATACCTATCACGAGTGTGTGCACCTGGCGGTGTACGTCGCGGCGAAGGCTCGCGAGGTCGGTCACCACCCCGACATGCTGATCACCTGGGAGCGGATCGAGTTCCGAATTACGACCCACGATGCCGGTCGGAAACTGACCGACCTTGACTTCGACCTCGCACGAGATATCGACCGGACCGCAGTAGCCAGTGGGGCGACTCCGATTACACCAGACCACGTTTAGATACAGGTGCTCGACTGCACACCGGCGCAACGTCTCACGTATCTACCACGTCGGTCACTGAGCGCTCGATTACCCCAGTCACGGTCGAGAGCACCGTATCTGTATCCAGGCGATCCAGGGCGGCATCGGGCGAATGCCGCTCCAGTTCGTTACGGGAAATCCTGTGTGCGATAGCGATAGCTTGGAAACCGGCGTGACGTGCACAAGCGATATCGTTCGGAGCATCACCGATGACGACAGTCCGACTCCTCCCGGCCGGACCCACCCCGGCACCGCTTACTCGATCACGATGGCCCGTTCCGGGCAGGCCTGTTCCGCGTCCCGCACCGCCTGCTCGTACTGCTCGGGCACATCGGTGACGGTGACCTCGGCGTAGCCGTAGTCGGTCAGCTCGAACACCTCGGGGCACAGTCCGAGGCAGACGCCGTGACCGCGGCATCGGTCGTCGTCGATGGTGACCTTCATCGCGCTTTCTCCTCGAGGTCGAACGTCAGGTGCAGTGAGGTGAGCCCGCGCAGGATGAAAGTCGGCAGGTAGTGGAATTTGCGGGCGTCGGCCGGTCCGTGCACGCTCTCGTCGATCCGCAGCTCGGCGGTGCGCTCCAGCAGCCGCTCGATCGCCACGCGGGCCTCCGCGCGGGCCAGCGGCGCACCCGGGCAGGTGTGCACGCCGCGGCCGAAAGCCAAGTGCTGGCGGGCATTCGAACGGCTCGCCTCGAACGTGGTGGGATCGTCGAAGCGGCGCGGGTCCCGGTTGGCCGCGCCGTTGACCACCATCAGCACCGTACCCACCGGCACCTCGGTCCCGCCGACCGTGGTCGGCACCTTGGCCAGCCGGAAGTCGCCCTTCACCGGGCTCTCCATCCGCAGCGACTCCTCGATGAAGTTCTGGATCCGGCTGCGGTCCTCGCGCAGATACTGCTGGATGTCGGGACGCTCGGCCAGCAGCTTCAGCGCGGAGCTGAGCAGCCGCACGGTGGTCTCCTGCCCGGCGGAGAACAGATTGGCCGCCACCCGCACGACATCGATGACCTCCGGCTGCCGCCCGTCGGGGAACGTCGCGGTCGCCATACTGGTCAGCACGTCACCTTTCGGATTGGCGCGCCGGTCTTCGACATACGAGGAGAAGCGGGCGTACAGGAACTCGATCGGGTTGTGCGACATGCCTTCCCCGTCGGTGCTGCCGACGCTGGAGCCCTCCCGGTGCGGATCCCGTTGCAGCGCTTGCAGGAATTCCTCCTGGTCGGCCTCCGGCACACCCAGCAGGTCAGCGATCACGTACAGCGTGAACGGACCGGCGAAATCCCGGATGACATCGCCCCCACCGCCGGCCAGGTACTGGTCCAGCAGCCGATCGGCGATCTCCCACATCGCCGCCTCGTTCTCCTTGAGACGCTTGGGAGTGATCAGCCGCATCAATAGGGCGCGGTGGTCGGTGTGCACCGGCGGATCGAGAGTCGGCAACTGGTCGCTCATCGGCAGCGAGTCACGGTGCTCGGCGATCAGCGCGTTCACGTCGGAGGTCTCGTCCAGCGGCACCGGAAAGCCGGGAAACGGCCCGGTCACCGAGACGCACGAGGAGAATCGATCGACGTCGTTGTAGACCTCGAGCGCCTCGTCGTACCCGGTCACCATCATCACGTCGTGGTGCTTCTCGCGGGTGACGGGGCATTGCGCGCGCAACGCGTCGAAATACGGATACGGATCGTCGACCAGTTCCCGTCCGAGGAAGAAGTCCAGCTCTTCGAAGTTTTTCACGACTCGACGGTTCCCTTCGACACTCCGGCCGGAACACCGCCCGACCCACGTTGCCAGTTGACTTCCACGATTGAGAATATGACTCTCATCTGTGAGTATGAGATTTCCACAAGTCTAGCTCGGCGTCAACCAGAGGACCGGCACAATGCCCCACGACCCCACCGCGGACCAGCGGTTCTTCCAAACGACCACGCGTGATTTCCTCGCCGACACGATGCCCGTGAGCACCGTCCGCGCGCTCGGCGAGGCGGGGACCGGCTTCGACCGCCAGTGGTGGCGGCGCGGCGCGGAATTGGGCTGGACGGCCATGCTGGCGCCCGAAAGCCTCGGCGGCGGAACGATTTCCGGTCGGCCGATGACCGAACTGGCCCTGATCGCCACCGAACTGGGCCGAGCGTGCGCACCGGGGCCGTTCGTCACCACCAACGCCGTGCTCGCGGGCCTGGCCTCGGCCGCGAGCGCGCACTCGGCGGCCGTGACCGCCGTGCTCGCCGGTACCGAGGTGGCGACCTGGGCGATCTACGAGCCCGGCCGCGGCTTTCCGCCCCTGAATATCGACCCGATGGGCACCCGGGCCGCACCCGACGGCGCCGGCTACCGGCTCACCGGAGTGAAGGATCGGGTCGAGTCCGCCGATCAGGCGGACCTGTTCCTGGTCACGGCGAGCGGTCCGCAGGGACCGGTGCAGGTCCTGGTGCGCGCCGATGCCCCCGGAGTCACGGTGACCCCGGGCTGGACCCTGGACCTGGTCCGGCGCACCGCGCGGGTGACGTTCGACGACGTCGCGATCACCGCCGACGCGGTGGTGCACACGGGAGACGACACCGCACCCGCCGTCCGCGCGCAGGCGCTCACCGCCGCCACGCTCACCGCGGCGGAAATGGTCGGCGCCACCGATCGCGCGCTGGACGCCACGCTGGGCTGGCTGTCCGATCGCTACACCTTCGGCCGCCCGCTGTCCTCCTACCAGGCACTCAAACACCGCATGGCCGACAACAAGACCTGGCTGGAGGCGTGCCGGGCCACCTCGACCGCCGCCGCCGCGGCCTGGGACGACGACGCACCGGCCACCGAAGAGACCGTCAGCATCGCGAAATCCTATGTGGGAGCGAAGACTCCGGTAATCACCCAGGACTGCGTGCAGTTGCACGGCGGCATCGGCGTCACGTGGGAGCACGACCTGCACCTGTACCTGCGCCGGATCACGTTGGGCCGGGCGCTGTACGGCACGCCGGAGGAACACCACCGCCACATCACCGACCTGCTCGACCCCGCGGCCGCCTGAGCCGCACCCCGACACCCCGAAAGGCAGCGTTGCCATGGCCATCGACCTGGAGCCCGCCACCGAACTGGAGCCCGTCGCCGAATTCCGCGCCCGCGCCCGCGACTGGTTGCGCGACAACCTGCCGCCCGCGCCCCCCGGACATGTCGAGTCCTACACCGAGGAGGCGTGGAACCGGGCCCGGGAATTGCAGCGCATCCTGTACGACAGCGGTTTCGCCGGGATCTGCTTCCCCGCCGAGTACGGCGGGCAGGGCCTGTCTTCGGCGCATCAGCTGGCCTTCACCGAGGAGTCGATCCCCTACGAGATGCCGCTGCTGCTGAACGTGCCGACGCTGGCCATCTGCGCGGCCACCCTGCTCGATCTCGGCACCGAGGAGCAGAAGCGCGCCCATCTGCCGGCCGTACTGCGCGGCGAGGAGATCCTGGTGCAGTTCCTGTCCGAGCCGCGGGGCGGATCGGATCTCGCCGGGCTCACCACCCGCGCCGACCGCGACGGCGAGCGCTGGATTCTCAACGGCTCCAAGATCTGGAGTTCCGGCGCGTACGCCGCCGACTACGGACTCTGCCTGGCCCGCACCAACTGGGACGTGCCCAAGCACCGCGGGCTCACCCTGTTCCTGGTGCCCGTGCACGCCGAGGGCGTCACGGTGCAGCGGATCAAACAGGTGACCGGTTCGACCGAGTTCTGCCAGGAGTTCTTCGACGACGTGGCGCTGCCGCCCGAAGCGGTGCTCGGCCAGATCGACGCGGGCTGGGAGGCGGCCTCACAGCTGCTGGGCCACGAGCGGGCCGCGCTGGGCGGCACCTCGCCCTACACCAGCGGCGCTCGCCCGCACCTGGGCGGCGAGGCCGACCAGCTCGTCCAACTCGCCCGTGCCACCGGGCAATTCGACGATCAGCGCACCCGCGAGGACATCGGCGCGGCGCGCGCCATGAACGTCGTGCGCGACCAGCTCATCGACCACGTCACGGCCGCGATCACCAGCGGCGCGCTACCGCCCGCGGCGGGCGCCATCACGCGGCTGTTCAGCGCCGAGAACGCCTGGCTGCAAATCGATACGGCGGTGCGCATCGCCGGACCGACGGCCGCGACGCAGGCCCCCGGCGATCCGGCCGACACCGCGCAGGTCGGTCTGGACTACCTGTTCCGGGCGGCCTGGGGCCTGGCCGGAGGCAGCACCGAGATGGCGCGCAATGTGATCAGCGAGCGCGTGCTCGGTATGCCGCGCGAGTACGCCGCCGACCGCAACGTGCCGTTCAACCAGGTCGAACACGGCCGACGCTGACGAAAGACGAGCACCCACAATGCGATTCATCTTCCATTACCCCGAATCCGCGGGCTACGAGGGCGATCTGCTCGACGCGGGCCCGCTGCCGGAGGTCGCGGCCGCGGCCGAGCAGTACGGTTTCGACGCGATCTCGCTCAGTGAGCACCCGGCGCCGGGCGCGCGCTGGCTGGGCGCGGGCGGGCATCAGACGCTGGACCCGTTCGTCGCCCTGGCCTTCGCGGCGGCCGCGACCGAGCGGCTACGGTTGCTCACCTACCTGTCGGTCGCGCCGTACCGCAATCCGATGCTGCTGGCGAAGACGGCCGCCACCCTCGACAAGCTGTCCGGCGGGCGAATGCTGCTCGGGCTCGGCGCGGGCTACCAGAAGAGTGAATTCCACGCCCTTGGAGTCGATTTCGACGAGCGCAACGCCCTGTTCGACGAGGCGCTCGAGGTGCTGCCCCGGCATTGGAGCGGCGAGCCGTTCAGCTATGCGGGCCGCCACTTCAACGCCCGCGACGTGGTGGCCCGGCCGCGGCCGGTGCAGCGGCCCATCCCGATGTGGATCGGCGGCAACTCCGCGCTCAGCCGCCGCCGGGTCACCACGCACGCGCAGGGGTGGATCCCGATGACCGGCGGCGCGGAACTCAGCACGACCGCGCGCACCCCGGCCCTCGGCACCCTCGCGGACGTCGGCCGCGCCATCGCGAAGATCCGCTCGGACGCCGCAGCGGCCGGGCGGACCGACCACATCGACCTGGTCTACTCGTATCAGGGTGCGGGACTGGAGAATCCGGACCTCGACGCCGACCGGCACCGCGCGGCGCTGGCGGCGGCGGCCGAGGCGGGCGTGGACTGGGTGGTGGTCTCGCACCGGACCCGCGACTACCGGGCCACCCTCGACTTCATCTCCGCCTTCGGCGACACCTACCTCAGTAAGGCGGCGTGGTGAACTGGTTCGAGCAGCGGGCGGGTCTGGACGGCACGGTAGCCGTGGTGACCGGCGGCGCCGGTGGCCTCGGGCGCGCGATCGCGACCGACCTCGCCGCCAACGGGGTACGAATCGCGGTGCTGGACAAGGACTCCGAGGCCGCCGAGACACTGGGGCGCGAGCTGGCCGCGGACGGCCACGACGCGCAGGTCCAGCTCGGCGACGCCCGCGACCCGGCGACGCTGGAGTCGTTCTTCGACGCGGTGGACGCGCGCTGGGGCCGGGTGGACACGCTGGTCAATGTGGTCGGCGGCACGTTCCGCGCCCCGTTCACCGAGACGACGCCCAAGGGCTGGGACGCGCTGATCCGCGCCAACCTGGGGACCGTGCTGCACGCCTGCGCGCTGGCCGTGCCCCGGATGCGGGCGGGTGGGCGCGGCGGCAGCATCGTCAACATCACCACGATCGAAGCCCACCGCGCCGCACCGGGTTTCGCCGTCTACGCGGCCGCCAAGGCGGGCGTGGAGCAGTTCGCCCGCACCCTCGCCGTGGAGGTCGCCCCGGACGGCATCCGGGTCAACAATGTGGCGCCGGACTACGTCCCCACGCCGAGCCTGGCCCGGATGCCGCACTCCGACAACGCCTTACACGATCCGGCGGGCGTCCGCGTCGCCATCCCGATGGGCCGGGTGGGCGCCGCCACCGACATCTCGCACTGCGTGGTGTTTCTGGCGTCGGGCCTGTCGGCCTACCTCACCGGCACCACCCTGCACCCCGACGGCGGCACCTACGCCTCCTCGGGCTGGTTCAACTGGCCCCAGGAAGGCTGGGCCAACCACGCGCCCCTTCGCCTGCTCCGCGAGCAAGACTGAGCGGCATCTCAGCGGCCTCGCCACTGCGGCTTGCGCTTCTCCGCGAAGGCGCGCGGTCCCTCTTGCGCGTCCTCGCTGGTGTAGCACTCGACCGAGGCGTGCCGGGCGGCCTGTAACGCCGCGGCGCGGCCCATCTCGGTGGCGAGCATGACGGTGTCGCGGGCGGCCCGCACCGACAGCGGGGCGCCCGTGAGGATCTCGGTCGCCAATTCGATTGCCGTGTCCAGCAATTCGTGCGGTTCGGCGAGCCGGTTCACCAGGCCGATCTCGTAGGCCCGGCGGGCGTCGATCGGCTTTCCGGTGAGCAGCAGCTCCATCATGATCCGCTGCGGGATCATGTGGATCAGCGGCGCGGCCCACGGCGAGCTGCGGCCCACCTTCACCTCGGTGACCGCGAAGGTGGCGGTGGTGCTCGCCACGCACAGATCACAGGCCTGCGCGATCATCCAGCCTCCGGCGAACGCGGCGCCGTTCACCGCGGCGATGGTCGGCTTGGACAGCTCCACGGTGTCATAGGGCACGGGGAACATTTCACGCGGCGGCACGCCCATCCCCGTCGCGACCATCTCCTCCAGATCGCCTCCGGCGCAGAACGCCTTCGCGCCCGCGCCGGTGAGGATCGCGACCCGCAGCGCCGGATCGTGCTCGAACCGGTCCCACGCCTCGAACAGCCCGGCCCGCACATCCGGGTCCAGGCAATTGCGGCGCTCCGGGCGGTTCAGGGTGAGCACGGCGATGCCGTCGGGACGGGCATCGAACAACACGGCCTCGGACATCAGAAACCTCTCCGCCGGACGACGTCGGCCGCCCGTTCCAGTTCGTCGCGAAAATCGGGGTGCGCCACGGCGATCAGCCGCCGGGTGCGCTCGGCCAGGGTCTGCCCGGTGAGTTCGGCCGCGCCGAATTCGGTGACGATCACGTCCACGTCGCTGCGTGCCGTGGTGACCGGCCCGGACAGGGCGGCGGTGATCCGGCTGACGGTGCCGCCCTTGGCGGTGGCGGGCAGCGCGACGAGGGCGTGCCCGCCCGGCGACCGCGCGCCCGCCCGCACGAAATCCACCTGGCCGCCGGTGCCGCCGAGGTAGGCCGCACCGCTCTGCTCGGCGTTCACCTGCCCGGTCAGGTCGACCTCCATCGCCGAGTTGACCGTGACCAGCCGCTCCAGCCGCGCCAGCACGGCCGCGTCGTGGGTGTATCCGGTGGGGCACATGCGGATCGCCGGGTTGCGGTCGGCGAACCGGTACAGGCGCTCGGTGCCGATGAGCGCGCCGGTGATCGACACGCCGCGGTCGATCTTCTTGCGCGCGTTGGTGATCACGCCCGCCTCCACCAGGTCCACCAGTCCGTCGCCGATCATGCCGGAGTGCACCCCGAGGTCGGTACGGTCGTGCAGCAGTCGCAGAATGGCGTCGGGCACCGCGCCGACGCCCGTCTGCAGCACCGCGCCGTCCTCGATGTAGGCGGCGGCGTGCCTGGCGATGGCCTCGTCCACCGGCCCGATCCGCGCGGGCGGCACCCGCACCGGAGGCCGGGAAACCATTACCGCGTAATCGATCTCGGCGGGCGCCAGCCGCTCGCCACAGGTGTGCGGCACCTGATCGTTCACCTCCGCGACGACCACCCGGGCGGCCCCGACCGCCGCGCGGACGTAGTCGCTGATCAGTCCCATGCTGTGCATGCCGTCCGCGTCGGCCGGGCTCACCTGGACGAAAGCCACGTCGCAGCCGAGGATTCCGGCCTCGATCAGCGGTCCCACCCGGCTCACATGACAGGGCACGATCGCCAGGCGATGCGCCTTGCTCACGGCCCGCAGCGCACCGATCGCCCCCATACTCGACAGCGCGAACGAGTCGGTCGCGGCCGGGGTGAACAGACCCGAGAAGCTGGTCGCGATGAACACCGACAGCCCGCCGATCTCGCCGCCCTGCGCGATCAGTGCCTCGATCAGCGTCGGCGGTTCGCCGCAGGCCTGACCGACCACGATGCGGTCACCGGGGCGCAGGATCTCGCGCAGATCCAGGTCGCCCGCCGCGAGCACCACCGTCATCCCCGCACCCGCCCGTTCGTCCGGGCGGCGCGCGCTCGGCTCAGCACGTCTTCGGTGTCGGCGCCGAGTCGCGGAGCCGGCCCCGCCACCCGGCCGGGGGTGCGCGAGAACCAGGTGGGCGGCCCCGGGAAGCGCACCGGGCCGTGCGGGCTGTCCACGGTCTCGAAGAAGCCGGAGTCGAGCAGGTGCGGGTTGTCGAACAGGTCGTCCAGCGAGCGCACCGGCGCGGCCGGAATATCCAGGGCGCGAAGCAGTTCCAGCCATTCGCCGGTGGTGCGCTCGGCGAAGGTCTCGGCGAGCAGCGCGTAGACGGTGTCGATGCGGGCCGCGCGCTGCTCGAGAGTGGCCCACTCCGGTCCGGCCCAGGGCGGGTGTACCGCCTCCACGAACGCCGTCCACTGCTTGTCGTTGTAGACCAGTGCGGCGAGGTATCCGTCGGCGGTGCGATAGGGCTTGCGATTGGGCGTCACCGCCCGGGGATACGCGGCTGTGCCCAGCGGCGGGTCGAACATCGCGCCGTTCGCGTGTTCCACGAGCATGAACGCGGCCATGGTCTCGAACATCGCGACCTCGACCTCCTGGCCCTCGCCGGTGCGCTCGCGGTGGAACAGGGCCATCGTGGTCGCGTACAGCGCGGTCAGCCCGGCGATCTTGTCGGCCATGATGGTCCCGACGTAGCTCGCGGTGCCGGTGAGTTGCTGTTGCACATACGGCAATCCGCATTCGGCCTGGATGGTGTCGTCGTAGGCCGTGAGATCGGCGTCGCGGCCGCGGCGGCCGTAGCCGTAGCAGTTGGTGTAGACGATCGCCGGATTCACCGCCGCCACGTCCGCGTACGCGAAGCCCAGCCGGGCGATCGCCGCGGCGCGCATCGAGTGGATGAAGACGTCACCCTCCGCGATGAGATCGCGCAGCGCCGCCTTCCCGTCCTCGGTGCGCAGATCCAGCAGCACACTGCGCTTGCCCCGGTTGACGTTGACGAACACGCCGGCCATGCCACGTTCGGGTCCGACGGAGATGTAGCGCGTGTTGTCGCCGGCGGGCGGTTCGATCTTGATGACCTCCGCGCCCATGTCGGCCATGATCTGCGTGCAATAGGGACCCATGACCATCGCCGTCAGATCGATGACCCGGATTCCGGACAGCGGACCTGCATGTTCCATCGCCACGTCCTTGTTCACGACCGAACCGGCCCCGGGGCCGCGCGCTTCCGGTTCTCGGCGCAATCCGGTCTATCTGATGAATCTTTGTAAGGATAGTGATATCAAGGACAGCGTGGACACTGTCAATGGCGAACGCCCACCGGGACCTCTCCGGCCGATCGCCCGGGTGCTGGACGTGGCACTCGCCGCCCGTCCGGAGGCCACGGCCCTCGAAGCCGCCTCGGGCGCTTGGACTTACGCCGAGCTGGATGAGCGCGCCGACCGCGCCGCCGGCGCGCTGTGGGCACTGGGCGTGCGTCCGGGCGAGCGGGTCGCGGCCTGTCTGCCCAACGATCTCGACATCGTGGCGGCCTTCCACGGCGCGCAGCGCATCGGCGCGGTCTGGGCGGGCATCGGCGAGGCACTGTCGGCGAGCGAGCAGCAGCACCTGGCCGATCTGTGCGAACCCGCCGCCGTCCTCGCCGGGCCGCGCTGCCGGGTGGAGTCGCCCGCCACGGTCGACCCCGACCGCTGGAAGGCCCTGCTCGAGGGCGCCGCTCCCGCGCCACGGGTGGACCAGGACCTCGATGCCCCGGCCGGAATCGGTTTCACCAGTGGCACTTCCGGCACGCCCAAGGCCGTCGTACACAGTCAGCGCAACCTGCTGCTGCCCGGCGCGGTCCTGGTCGCGACCCGCGGCTGGGGCCCGGACCTGCGTAAGGGCGACAGCTTCCCGTTCACCGTGCTCAACATGCTGGTGCTGTCGACGCTGCTGACGGCGCAGGCCGGCGGGTGCGCGGTGATCATGGACCGGCGCGACGTCGACGGCGTCGCCGAGTGGATCGCCGAGCATCGCGTCACGGTCTGGAACGGCGCGCCCGCCCAGCTCTACGATCTCGCGCGCCGCCCGCACCTGGACCTCGGCTCGCTACGCGAGGTGTGGAGCGGCGCGAGCGACACCCCCGATTCCGTACGCACCGCCTTCGCCGCGACCCACGGACCGGTCCCCCGGGCCACCTACGGCCTCAGCGAGGCCCCGACCGTGGTGGCGATCGATCCGCCGGGGACACACTGGGTTCCGGGCAGCAGTGGCCGCGTCCTGCCGCAGTACGACGTGGCCGCCTACGACGACGAGGGCCACCGGCTGCCGCCCGGCGAGCCCGGCGAACTGTGCCTGGCCGGGGCCACCACCGGTCCCTGGGCCGGACTGTGGACTCCGCTGCTCGGCTACTGGGCCGACGGCCGCGTACGGCCCGCAGCGCCCGGCCCGTTCCCGACCGGCGACATCGGCACCGTCGACGCCGCGGGACAGCTCTCGGTGCTGGACCGCAAGAAGATGGTGATCATCCGCGGCGGCGCGAACGTCTACCCGCTGGAGGTGGAGCGCGTCATCGGCGCGCACCCGGGCGTGGCCAAGGTCGCGGTCTGCGCGGTGCCGGACGAACGCCTCGGCCAGCGGGTCGCCGCACTCATCGAGAGTTCGGGCCCCACAGTCGATTTCGACGAACTCACCGCCCTGTGCCGCCGCGAACTGGCCGGCTACAAGGTGCCGGAGATCTGGTCACGGGTGGACGCCCTGCCCCTCAACGCGATGGGCAAGATCGAGCGCACCCGCCTCACCGAACTCGTCCCTCCCGCCGCGAGGCCACAGTGAGCACGCCATCGGACCGCGTCGCCCGGCTGTTCGGCCTCGACGGCCGGGTCGCGATCGTCACCGGCGCGTCGTCCGGCCTCGGCGAGGCCGTCGCGGAGACCCTGGCCGCACTCGGCGCACGGGTCGCGGTCGTGGCCCGGCGCGCGGACCGGCTGGCCGAACTCGCCGCGCGGATCGACGGCCACCCCGTGCCCTGCGATCTGGCCGTGGACGTCGAAGCGGTGGTCCCGGCGGTCGCCGCCGCGCTCGGGCCGCCGGAGATCCTGATCAACGCGGCCGGGAACCGATTCGGTGACGCTCCGGCGGAATCCGAGACCGCCGAGGCGATCGACAACACCCTCGCACTGAATCTGGTCGCCCCGTTCCGGCTGGCCCAGGCGGTGTTCCCGCACATGCGCGACCTCGGCCGCGGCGCGATCGTGAACGTCTCGTCGATCAGCGGCCGCGTCGGGGTGCCCGGCATCCCGCAGGCGTCCTATGCCGCGAGCAAGGCCGGGCTCTCAGGTCTCACGACCGAGCTGGCCGTGCAGTGGGCGCGACACTCGATCCGCGTGAACACGGTGGCGCCCGGCTTCTTCCGCAGCGAGATCACCGACAGTCTCTACGACGACGAACGCGGCGCGCGCTACCTGCGCCGCAACACACCGCTGCCCACCGAGGCGAAGGCGGAGGACATCGTCGGCGCCATCGTCTGGCTCGCCGGTGACGCCGCCCGCTACGTGACCGGCCAGACCATCGTCGTGGACGGGGGCTGGACCGCTCGCTGACCGGCCGTGGAACGCCGGTTGACAGGCAGAAACAACAATGGAAGCATTATTCGCCATAATGGAGAATTAGATTCTCGCGTAGAGAACATCATGTGCGCGGGTGGCCATCCCATGGCGGAGAAAGGAACTCGCCGGCGAATGTTTACGGCATTGCTCATCGAAAAAGGCGACACGGGACCGAAGGTCGCGCCGACGGAGGTGGACGAGGCGGACCTGCCGGAGGGAAATGTCCGCGTCGACGTCGCGTACTCCACGCTCAACTACAAAGACGCCCTGGCAATCACGGGCAAGTCGCCGATCGTGCGCTCCTTCCCGATGGTGCCCGGCATCGACCTCGCCGGTGTGGTCACCGAGAGCGCGCATCCGGACTGGTCCGCGGGCGACTCCGTGATCCTCAACGGCTGGGGCGTCGGCGAGGGCCACTGGGGCGGCCTGGCCCAGCGCGCCCGCCTCGACGGCGACTGGCTGGTGCCGCTGCCCACCGAGTTCACCGCCCGCCAGGCGATGTCGATCGGCACCGCGGGCTACACCGCGAGCCTGTGCGTCGAGGCGCTGCTGCGGCACGGCATCCGGCCCGAGCAGGGCGAGATCCTGGTGACCGGCGCCACCGGCGGGGTCGGCAGCATCGCCATCGCACTGCTCGCCAAGGCCGGGTTCACCGTCGCCGCCGCGACCGGAAAGTCCTCGGAGACAAGCTATCTGCACGACCTCGGCGCGGGCACCGTGGTGGATCGCGCCGAGCTGGCCGAGCGCGGCAAACCACTGCAGAAGGAGCGCTGGGCGGGCGCGATCGACACCGTCGGCAGCCACACCCTCGCCAATGTCTGCGCGCAGACCCGCTACGGCGGCGCGGTCGCCGCCTGCGGGCTGGCCCAGGGCATGGACTTTCCCGCCACGGTCGCACCGTTCATCCTGCGCGGCGTCACGCTGCTCGGCATCGACAGCGTGCAGGCGCCCAAGCCGCGCCGCCTGGAGGCCTGGGCCCGGCTCGCCCGCGACCTCGACCCCGCCGCGCTGGACTCGATCGCCCGGGAAATCCCGCTGGGCGAGGCGATCACGGCGGCCGGGCAACTCATCGACGGCGCCGTGCGCGGGCGCTTCGTCGTCGATGTGAATCGGTGATGAGGAGTACCCCGTGAGCAAGAAGACGAGCGAGTCCACCGTCGAACTCGATCTCAGCGACGTCGACCACCGGGTCGGCAAGCCGGTCGGCGGCGGCCAGCTGTGGGATCCGTGCAGCACCTCCGACATCCGGCGCTGGGTGATGGCGATGGACTACCCCAACCCGCTGCACTGGGACGAGGAGTTCGCCCGGGAGTCCCGGTACGGCGGGCTGGTCGCGCCCCAATCCATCGCCGTCGCACTGGATTACGGGCACGGCGCGCAACCGGCCTGCGTCGGCCACATCCCCGGCAGCCACCTGATCTTCGGCGGCGAGGAGTGGTGGTTCTACGGCTGCCCGGTGCGCCCCGGCGACAAGCTGTTCCAGACCCGCCGCTTCCACGACTACAAGATCGTGGAGACGAAATTCGCCGGGCCCACCATGCTGTCGCGCGGCGACACCACCCATACCAACCAGCACGGCGCCCTGGTGGCGAAGGAACGGTCCACCGCCATCCGCTATCTCGCCGACGAGGCGCACAAGCGGGGCATGTACAGCAATCAGAACGGGACCGTGAAGTCCTGGACCGCAACCGAACTCACGGAGATCGAGGCGCTGCGGCACGAGTGGATCCTGTCCAACCGCGCCGGTGTCTCCCCGCACTTCGACGAGGTGAAGGTCGGGGATCGGTTGCCGCGCCGGGTGATCGGGCCGCACAGCATCGCGACCTTCACCACCGAGTACCGCGCCTTCCTGTTCAATATCTGGGGCACGTTCCACTGGACCGCGCCGCCGGGCATCGAGGACCCCTGGATCTACCAGGATCCGGGCTGGACCGAGGGTTTCGCGTTCGACGAGGAGGGCGCGCGCATCGATCCGCGCAAACGTGACGGCCTGTACGTGGGCCCCTCGCGCGGGCACATCGACGGCGAGAAGGCCGACGAGGTCGGCATGGCCCGCGCCTACGGGTACGGGGCCACCATGGGCGCCTGGTGCACCGACTATCTCGCCTACTGGGCGGGCCTGGACGGCATGGTGCGGCACACCAAGGCGAACTTCCGCCTGCCCGCGTTCGAGGGCGACGTCACCTATTTCGACGCCGAGATCATCGGCAAGGAAACCGAATCGGTGTGGGGCGTGCCGCTGGTCCAGGTGCGGCTGAAACTCACCAATCAGGATCTCGGTGTGCTCGTGGACTGCACCGCCGAGGTCGAGCTGCCGTACTGACGGCGGCACGGAAAGAGGGAGAGCCCGCCGTGACCGATGCGATCGTCTCGGGACCGCCGCTGGCGGCGGAACCGGGTCTGGGGCCGCTGACACTGCCCGGTTTCCTGCGCGAGGTGACCGAGCGCTACGGCGACCGGGAGGCCCTCGCCGCCGGCGACACCCGCTGGACCTACACCGAACTGTGGGAGCGCGCGAACGCCGTCGCCCGTGCCCTGCGGGCGGCGGGGATCGGCAAGGACGGCCGGGTCGGCGTGCTGATGACGAACCGTCCGGAGTGGCTCGCCGCGGTGTTCGGCGCGACCCTGGCCGGCGGCGTCGCGGTCACGCTGAGCACCTTCTCGACTCCGGCGGAGCTGGATCATCTGCTCGCGGTGTCCGGGGTGTCGGTGCTGCTGTTCGAACGCGCCGTGGCGGGAAAGGATTTCGCGGCCGCCCTGACCGAACTCGAACCGGCGGTCGCGGATTCGGCCCCCGGTGCGGTGCGGTCGGCGAAATACCCCTTCCTGCGCCATCTTTCGATGGTCGGGGAACCGGTGCCGGGCGGCGCGATCGAGACCTGGGAGGAGTTCCTCGCGCGCGGGGACGCCGAACCGCAGGAACTCGTCGACGCCGCCGCGGCGTCGGTGCGGCCGAGCGATACGGCGGTCATCTTCTTCTCCTCCGGCAGCACCAGCAAGCCGAAGGGCATCCGCAGCGCGCACCGCGGCGTCGCCATCCAGATGTGGCGCTTCCGGCGCATGTACGACTTCGGGCCGGACGATCACGTGCGCTGCTGGACGGCCAACGGCTTCTTCTGGTCCGGCAACTTCGGAATGGCCCTGGGCGCGACGCTGGCCGCGGGCGGTTCGCTGGTGCTGCAATCGACCTTCGACGCGGTGGCGGCGCTGCGTCTCATGCAGGCCGAACGGGTCAATTTCCCCGTCGCGTGGCCGCATCAGTGGGCACAGCTGGAGGGCGCGCCGAACTGGGCGGCCACCGATCTCGCCAGTCTGCGTTTCGTGGACGTGGCGACCGCGGCCGCCCGGCATCCCAGCGTGTCGACCACGTACACCGAACCCGGTCACGCGTACGGCAATACCGAGACATTCACCATCACAACGTGTTTCCCGGCCAATACGCCCGAGGAGGAGATCGCGGGCAGCAGCGGCGTACCGCTGCCGGGCAATACGGTCAAGATCGTCGATCCGCTGACCGGCGCGGTGCTCGCCCGCGGCGACCGCGGTGAGATCTGCGTGAAGGGCCCTACCCTGATGCTCGGTTACCTCGGCACCCCGCTGGACGAAACCCTCGACGCCGACGGCTATTTCCACACCGGCGACGGCGGCTACCTCGACGACGCGGGCCGCCTGTACTGGGAGGGCCGCCTCACCGACATCATCAAGACCGGCGGCGCGAACGTCTCCCCGCGCGAGGTGGACGAGACCCTGTTCCCCTTCCCCGGCGTGCGGGTCGTCCGCACCGTCGGCGTCCCGCACGACACCCTCGGCGAGATCGTCGTGGCGTGCGTGGTCCCGCACGCGGACGCCCGGCTCGACGCCGAGGAGATCCGCGCCTACCTCCGCGAACGCCTGGCCAGCTACAAGGTCCCCCGCCACGTCCTGTTCTTCGACGAGACGGATATCGCCCTGACCGGCAGCGCCAAGATCAAGTCCAGTGATCTGCGGAAGCTGGCGGCAGAACGTTTGGGCGCGTAGGCAATTCGCTACTTCAGGGTGCCGTCGGCGACGAGGCCGCGGAGGCGGCGGCGGTCGAGTTTGCCCGAGGGCAGGGTGGGGATGCACGCGGCGGTGGTGACGATCCAGCGGGTGGGGACCTTGTAGACGGAGAGCTGCGCCCGGGCGCGGGTCGTGAGGGAGTCGAGGTCCACCACCGGGGCGGCCGGGACCACGACGGCGCAGACCTCCTCGCCGCGGTTGGGGTGGTCGAGGCCGACGACCACGCATTGCAGCACGTCGTCGAAGGTTTCGACGACCGCCTCGACCTCGCGCGGGGATACGTTCGCGCCGGCGGGCTTGATCACCTCGCTCGTGCGGCCGACATAGAACAGCCGGGGGTCGCCCGCGTCGCGGTACACGAGATCGCCGGTGTGGAACCAGCCGTCGGCGTCGAAGACCGTCGACCGCTCGCGTTTGTTGTAGCCCGCCATCACGCCGAGGCCGCGGATGAGCAGTTCGCCGACGGTGCCGTCGGGGACCTCGTGGCCGTCCTTGCCGACGATGCGGGTTTCGGTGCGGTGGAAGCTGCCCGCGGTCTCGGTCAGGCTGCGGTGCACCGGATATCGGTCCGGCACACCGATCATCGCGAGGTCGAGCGGCCCGTCCCGCAGCAGTGGCGCGCTGGACAGATCTCGCTCCTCGAAACTCGGATGTTCGCGCAGGCGCTGGGTGAAGGCCGGCCAGCCGATCACGCCGGTGGCCCGTTCCCGTTCGATCAGGTCCAGCGCGCTCCCCGGTTCCAGGCGCGATTGCAGCAGCAGCGTCGCCGGTGCGTGCAGCGCTCCCGCCGCGGCGAGAAGGCCGCCGACCCAGAACATCGGCATCGCGCAGAGCACGCGCGGGGTCGCGTCTACGCCGGTGGCATGCCGGATCGCCGCCGCCCACGTACTGGTCTGCCGGACCAGTGTGCCGTGGGTGTGCAGCACGCCCTTGGGGTCGGCGGTCGAGCCGGAGGTGTGGATCATGAGCACCGGGTCGGCGGGCGAGACCTCCGCCTCGACGGCGCGCAGGATGTCCGGCGGGACCGCCGGCAAGCCGTCGTGCCACCGCGTCGCCCAGCCGCGGCGGGCGTCGCCGACCAGGACGATGTCCCGCAGATACGGGGTTTCGATCAGGTGCAGATCCCCGGCCGTCCCTTCCGGCAAGCCGGGGAGCGCGGCCTCGAGGATTTCCCCCGTATCCGACCCGAGTACCGCGCCCGCGGCTATCAACACCTGAATATCCGCCAGCCGCAATACTTTCCGCATCTCCGCCGGGGCATACATGGTGCTGAGCGGAACGGCCACCGCGCCGATGCGGCAGATCGCCAGCCACCAGACGATCCACTCGACACCGTTGGGGAAGAACAGTCCGACCCGGCTCCCCTTCCCCACCCGCGCACGCAGCAACCGCCGCGCGATCTCGCCCGACCGCTGCTCGGCGGCGGCGTAGGTCAGTCCGTCGTCCCGCGTCACCACATAGCGTTCGGATCCGAACTCGTCGGCACTGCGCCGCAACAACACGGGAACGGTCGGGCGGGTTTCGATCGCTGACACTCACCCAGGATAGATCAACATTCTCTAGCTATGAGAATGTGATTCACGCGCTGCCGGAGGCCGCGGATCGGTCCGTGATCATCCGGCGCGCCAGTGCGCGTGGTCGGGGATGGTGGTCGAAAAGATGACCGGGAAGAAGTTGCCGGGAGCCAGTTCGTTCATGTCGTGCCACGCGCCGCCCGGGTCGCGCTGGTAGTAGCGCGCCAACCCGCTGCCGTCGTCGTAGCAGACGATATTCGCGGTGCCGAACGGGCTCCAGTACGCCGCGGTGCCCGGCCGCGGCGCCTCCAGCGGAGTGCGGAAAAGGTGGCCGCAGGACCAGATCTCGGGGTCGTAGTACGTCGGCGCGGCAGCCGCCGACGGCGCGAGCGCCATGATTCCGGCAGCGGTCACCGCAGCGGCGGACAGCCCGGCACGGACGATATTTCGCACGATTCTTGCTCCTCCCTAGGTAGAACGGACTACACACTGGTGTCGGCAAACTGCTAGCGATCGTTAACGCCCGACCCGAGCACCCTAGCGGGGCCGGGCGTCTCGCCGCCCCGGAACTCACACCACCCGTGGGTAGCCACTCATCCACGGCACCACGGTGGTGGTCGCCGTGCGCAATCTCAGCGGAATCGAAGGGCCAGCCGGGCACGGTGGGCGGCCGGCGTGCCGAACAACGACCGGTTGAGCGTCGCGCGCTTCAGATAGACGTGAATTCCGCTCTCCCAGGTGTAACCGATGCCGCCGTGCAGCTGCATTGCCTTGCCCGCGACCCGTACCGCCGCCTCGGTGGCGTATGCCTTCGCCCGCGAGGCCGCCACCGCGGCGTCCGGCGACTGCGAGGCCTCGCCGCGCACGGCCGCCGTCACCAGTTGCCGGGCCACCGTCACCTGGACCAGCATGTCCGCGCAGGCGTGCTGAACTGCTTGGAACGAGCCGACCGGACGACCGAATTGCTCTCGCACACGGACGTATTCGACGGTCGCGTCCAGCATGGCGACGCTCAGCCCCAGACTGTCGCACGCGGTGGCGATCGCGGCACGGTCGTACAACCGGCGCAGGGCCGCCGCACCGTCCCCCGCGAACCGCAACACCGCACCCGGCGCTACCGCGACCCGGTCTGCGACCACGCGGCCGAACACTCGCGTCGCATCGACCACGGGCTGCGCGGTGACAGTCAGCCCCGCCGCCCCCGGTTCGACCACCGCGATCACGACGTCCCCATCCGGCGTGCGGGCTGGGACCAGCAGCGGTCGCGCCGCCGTCACGTCACACACGAATTCTGCCGCACCGGAAAGGAATTGGTCGCCCGACTCCCCCGCGAGCGCGAAGGTAACTCCCGCCGTAACGGCCTGCGGGTCCGCCACAGGAGAGCCCGTATCAGCGCCCGCTCCCCACTCTCCCGGCAGGGCGACGACCGGTACCGCTCCGCCCGCCACGGCTTCCCGAAATATCTTGTCGCGCAAGGCATCCGGTGCCAGCATGCCGAGCGCTCCGAGCCCCAGGACGGCGACCGAAGGAAACGCCGTGAGTGCCGCCGCCCGGCCGATCTCCTCGAGCAGGACCGCCACCTCCGCGAAAGTGGCTCCCGCGCCGTCGAATTCCGCCGGCGCTTCCAGCCCCGGCCATCCCGCCCGCGCGAGAGCGGACCAGTCGGCGGCGGTCTCGTGTCCGGTCTTGGCGAGCAGGCCGCGCGCCACCGCGCGCAACTCGTCGTGGATCTCCTCGAACTCGCTCATCACGCTCCCGCCTACGCCCTGGGCAGGCCGAGCCCGCGCTCGGCGATGATGGTGCGCTGAATTTCGCTGGTGCCGCCCGGAATGGTCCACTCCCAGGAGCCGACGAAGTCGAGCACCCAGGCGCCCGATTCCCAGCCGCCCGACATCGGTTTGCGCACGACGGTCTGCGCGGCCATGCCACCCACCTCCGCCCCGAAATCGGTCAGCCGCTGCAGCAATTCGCTGTAGTACAGCTTCACGATCGAGGCGTCGGCCGGACCGGCGGTCGCGGCCGCGTGCCGCTCCACCAGATCCCGGCACAGCGCGCGCAGCCCGGTGAGCTCGATCTCCAAGGTCGCGAGGCGGTCGGCCACCACCGGGTCGTCGATCGGGGCACAGGCCTCGGCCAGCCACCGGAAACCGGCATTGCCGAGCCGTTCCGCCAATTCCAGCATGGTCAGCCCGCGTTCGGCGCCCAAGGTCTGCTGCGCCACCCGCCAGCCCGTGTTCTCCGCACCCACCAGCCGGTCCGCGGGGATCCGCACCTCGTCCAGGAAGATCTCGCAGAAGTGCGATTCCCCGGTGGCCTGGCGGATCGGCCGCACCTCGACGCCGGGGGTGCGCATGTCGAGCAGGAAGTACGAGATGCCCTGCCGCTTGGGTGCATTCGGGTCGGTGCGGGCCAGCAGCAGGCACCAGTCGGCGTACTGCGCGCCGCTCGCCCACACCTTCTGCCCGGTGACGACATACTCGTCGCCCGCGCGGCGGGCGGTGGTGCGCAACGCCGCCAGGTCCGATCCCGCGCCCGGCTCGGAGAAGCCCTGCACCCAGATCTCGCCGTCGAGGATCGCGGGCAGGTGCCGCCGCCGCTGCTCCTCGGTGCCGGCGGCCAGCAGGGTCGCCGCCGCGTGGTGCACGGCCACGAACGCCAGCACCAGCCGCGGCGCGTCGTGCGCGGCGAGTTCCTGGTAGAGCACGATCTGTTCCGCGACCGGCATACCGCCGCCGTACTCGACCGGCCAGTGCGGCACGGCGTATCCGGCCGCGCGCAGCTGCTGGAACCAGTCTTGTTGGAAGCGAACGAATTCCGCGTCGGAGGCGCCGGTCTGGGTTTGCCGCCAGTCGGACGGCACGTGCGCGCGGCACCACTCCCGCACCTCGGCGCGGAACTCCTCGAGCTCGCGCCCGGTCACCGCGTCCGGTCCCGCAGCGCGAGCAGCCGTTCCCGGTGTTCCGGGGTCTGCATGCTGACCACCTCGGCGGCGAACCCCGCCTGCATGGGCCCGGCGAGCGCCTGAGACAGGTACATGTTCACGACTCTCTTGGTGCCGCGCAACGCCTCCGGCGGCTGGGCGGCCAGCCGCTCGGCCAGCTTGCGCGCCTCGGGCAGCAGATCGTCCGGCGCCACGACCCGGCTCGCGAGCCCGACCTCCACCGCCGTGGCGGCGTCGATCCGGTCACCGGTGTACAGGTATTCGCGGGTCCGCAGGATCGGGGTGAGCAGCGGCCAGAACGCCGCCCCGCCGTCGCCCGCGACCAGCCCGACCGCCACGTGCGGATCGGCCAGATACGCGCGCTCGGACAGCAGCACGACATCGCACAGTACGGCGATGCTGGCGCCCAGCCCCATCGCCGGACCGTTGACCGCGGCGATCACCGGCAGCGGAAAGCGCAGCATCTCCTCGATGATCTGGGCGCCCTCGCGGATGCTCTCGTCCCGGGCCGCCGGATCGTCCAGAAACGACGTGATCCACTCCAGATCACCGCCCGCGCTGAAGGCCCGGCCCGTACCCGTGAGGATCACCACCCGCGCCTCGAGGTCCGCGGCCAGTTCCCGCCACACCTCCGCCAGCGCCCGATGCAGGTCGGCGTTCACCGCGTTCAGCTCGTCCGGACGGTTGATCACCACGAGCCGGACCGGCCCCTCGGCCGTCACGGTCAGCACCGGAGGAAGGTCGTCACTCATCGGCCGTACTCCCCGTTCGCTTCGAACAATCCCGCCGGGCCGTCCCGCCCGGCCAGGCGGATCAGGAGGTCCTCGGTAGCCACCGCACCGAGCGGGAGGCGGCGCAGCGGCAGGCTGTAGCGCGACAGCCACGACAGCGGCGATTCGTCGCAGAAACCCGAGGCGCCGTGCAGTTGATGGGCGATCCGGAAGACCGTGTCCGCCGCCGCCAGCATCGCCGAACGCAGCGTGAGCGCGTCCACCAGCGCGTCGTCGCGGCGCGCCTGGCAGCTCCACAGCGCGTAGCGGGCGAGCATGTCCGCGCCGCGGCGCTCCACCTCGGCGTCGGTCAGCTGGAACTGCACCGACTGGAATTCCGAGAGCGGCCGCCCGAACTGCTCCCGCACGAGCACATGATCGCGAGCCAATTCCACCGCGCGGTCCAGCATCCCGAGCAGCGTCCAGCACGGCAGCAGCACCGCGAGCGCGAGATCGGCGCCGCCGTCACCGTCGACCGGCTCGATGTCCAACCGCGTCACGAACGCCGTCGCACGCGCGGGCGACAGCGGCGCGCGCGGTGTCGCAGCGCCCCGTACGCCCTCGAAACTCACTGTGGCCCAGCGCAGATCGAGCCCCTCGACCGCCGCCACGGGTTCGTCCCCCGCCACTACCAGCAGCCCGTCGGCGCTCCCGTCCCCAGGCCGGGCCAGACGTTCCGCCACCGGATACGGCGCGGCCCAGTATCCCGCACTACGGCACAGCGCCGCCGCCGCTTCCAACTCCTCGCCATCGCGCCGCGGCTCCAGTTCCCAGGCGCCGAGCGCACCGAGTACGGGCTCGACCAGCGCCGCCCGGCGACCCGGGTCACGCTCGGCGGCCTGCACCAGTTCGTCGCCCCCGGCCGCGGCCAGCGCCCGCTGCACCTGTTTGCCGAATTCCGTTGCCTCGCCGGTTAATTCGATTTCCATACGATGTTCCTGCGGCCGCACTGCCGAATTCGCCTCGCTCATGCGGCCGCACCCGCTCGGCGGGACCGGCCCAAGAGCGATCGGGCCAAGAGGATTTGCTGCATTTCGACGCTGCCCGAGGCGACGGTCGCGGCGTTGGCATAGCGCCAGTGGTCCTCCACGGCGCGGCGGAAGCGGCGTTGCGCGTCGCCGTCTCCGGTGACGTAGCCGGACAGTTCGCTGAGAACGCTCGCGCTCTCCTGATCCAGTCTGGTCACCGCGATGCGATAGGCGGCGGTGTCGGCGGGCGACACCTGCCCGGTGCTCTGCGTGGCGACCACCTGATAGGCCAGCAGCCGGGCCCGCCGGGCACGAGTCAGCGCCCGCATCCAGCGTGCGTGCAACTCGGCCGGAATCTGTTCCCAGCGCGGCCCGAGCACCTCGGGGGCCGCGCGCAGCAGGCGGTCGCAGCGGGCGTAGCGGGCGATGCCGACCCGTTCGAAGGCCAGCACCTCCCCGACCACCGACCAGCCCTGGTCGACCTCGCCCAGCACGTCGGCCTCGGTCGCGCGGACACCGTCGAGGAACACCTCGTTGAGATGGTGCGGCCCGAGCATCGACCGGATCGGCCGGACCTCGATCCCCGGATCCGACATCGGCACCAGAAAGACCGTGAGCCCCTGCTGTTTCCGGCCTTCCGAGGAGGTGCGCGCGAGCAGGAAGATCCACTGCGCCATGGTGGCGTAGGAGGTCCAGATCTTCTGCCCGGAGATGCGCCAGCCGTCGCCGTCGCGGCGCGCGGCGGTGCGCAGCGACGCCAGGTCGGACCCGGAGTCGGGCTCGCTGAAACCCTGGCACCAGATGACCTCGCCGCGCGCGATCGGCGGCAGATGCTTGCGCTGCTGTTCGGGCGTCCCGTGCCGCATGATGGTCGGCCCCACCCAGTTGACTCCCATATACTGCGCCCCGCGGGGTTCGTGGTGCGCCCACATCTCCTCGCGGACGACGGTCTGCTCCCACACCGAGGCGCCGCGGCCGCCGAACTCCTCCGGCCAGGCCGCGCAGAGCAGGCCCCGATCGGCGAGCACCCGGCAGAACCGTTGGGCGACAGCCAGATCGGCGGGATCGTCGGTGAACGCGCCGAGATAATCGGCGGGGACCTCCTCGGCTATCAGCCGCCGCAACTCGGCCCGGAGTTCCGCGGCGGACTCACCCATCGTGAAGTCCATTGCCGCACAGTACTTCAATCCTCATAAGGATAGCAATATTTGTATGGTCAGTTCGCCGTTGACTACACTGCCGCCATGACCGAGGCGACGCGCGCGTGCACGATCCCCGGGCGGCGGCCCGCATGACCGCAGCCAAGCGCGGCCGCGTGCCGCAGCGCCGGATCGCCGAAACCGTTGCCGCCGAGTTGCGCTCGCGCATCCTGGCCGGCGACGAGAATTACCGGCTGCCCACCCAGGACCAGCTGGTGCAGGACTTCGGCGTCAGCTACCCCTCGATCCGCGAGGCGCTGCGCATCCTGGAGACCGAGGGCCTGGTCACGGTGCGCCGGGGCAATGTCGGCGGCGCGGAGGTGCACCGGCCCGACGAGATGTCGGCGGCCTATCACCTCGGGCTCGCCCTGCAGGCCGCGCACGTTACCCTGGGCGACCTCGCCACCGGCCTGCGCATGCTGGAGCCGACCTGCGCGGCCGAGTGCGCCAGGCGGCCCGACCGTGCGGAAACCGTGATACCGGCGCTCACCGAGAACGTCGACAAGTCGGCCGAACTCGTCGACGACGGCGTGGCCTTCACCCACACCGCCCGCGAATTCCACGACCTCATCGTCTCCTTCACCCCGAACCTCACCGTCCGCTACGTGGTCAGCACCCTGGTCGCGCTGTGGTCGGTCCAGGAGGAGACGTGGGCCGAGGCGCAGGCCCGCCGCGGCGAGTACCCGTCCCCCGCCGAGGCCGCCGAGGCGGTGCGCACGCACCGCCGCCTCGTCAAGGACATCGCGGCGGGCCGGGCCGACGAGGCCGAGCAGTTGTACCGCACCCACCTGGCCGCGACCCAGGCCGTGGTCCTCGAGCGTTTCGACGACGGCGTGGTCAACGCCTCCCGCAGCGGCGCCCGCCTCGCCATGCGGTCCGGTCCGCGCACCCGGATCTGACCACGTCTCCCCGGTTGGGCGAAGCCGGTCCGCCAGCCGGACGGTAATCGTATTCTCTTTTCATGAGAATCTATTATCGGACGAACGGCCGGAGGCAACCGGGATCGACATCGCCGCCCTGCCGTCCAGCCACCGGGCCACGCCTGACGCCTCGAGCGGCGAATAGCCATGCACCCGTGCGCTTTCCGAACACAGTCGCGCATACCCACAACAGCCGGGCGACCGACTACTCCACGGTAAGTAACGGCACAAGTATTGCTATCCTTATGAGGATTGAAGTAGCGTGATGCGCGTTACACGGCCTGCGGTGCATGCCAGCGGAATGACATTTCCGTAATGCAGCAGGTCAGCGACACCACAAGACCAACAAACTTCTCACCACTCGGAGGCCCCGCCTTGACTACAGGGGCGCGCTACAGCGGCACCGCATCGACCACCCTCGCGCAGGGCTGGAGCCTGGAACGGCTCACCCCGCCGAGCCGCCTGTTCGGCGCGAACGGTCTGCGCACCGGTCCCGACGGCCGCATCTACGTGGCCCAGGTCGCCGGCAGCCAGATCAGCGCACTCGACGTCGGCACCGGCGAGCTGGAAACCGTCAGCGCCAAGGGCGGTGACATCGTCGCCCCCGACGACCTGGCCTTCGACCCCGAGGGCAATCTCGTCGCCACCGAGTACATGGACGCGCGAGTCAGCGTGCGCGGCACCGACGGCCGCACCCGCGTGCTCCGCGCCGATCTGCCCGGCGCCAACGGCATCACCGTGCACAACGGCCGCCTGTTCGTCAACGAGTGCCGCATCGGCGGACGGCTCATGGAACTGCCCCTCGACGGCGGTGCGCCGCGCGTGCTGCAGGACAACCTGCCGATGCCCAACGCCATGGAGGTCGGCCCCGACGGCCTCCTCTACTACCCGGTCATGGGCACCAACGACATCTGGCGCATCGACCCCGACGGCGGTGCGCCGCAACGGGTCGCGGGCGATCTCGGCTCCCCCGACTCGGTGAAATTCGACGCCGACGGCTTCCTCGTCTCCACCCAGGCGGCGTCGGGCGAGGTGCTGCGCATCGATCTGCGCACCGGCGACCGGCAGGTGCTGGCGCGCCTGGAGCCGGGCCTGGACAACTGCACCTTCGTCGGCGACCGGTTGTTCGTGTCGCACTTCTCCGGCGCGATCACCGAAATCCGCACCGGCGGCGAGACAAAGCCGGTGCTGCCCGGCGGCCTGCTCTGGCCGCTGGATCTCACCGTCGCCCCCGACGGCAGCCTCTACGTCGCCGACGGCACCTTCTTCTACGTCCTGCGCGACGGCGAATTGCACACTGTCGCCTCGCTTTTCAGCCCGGGTAACCCCGGCTATGTGCGCGGCGTCGCGGCCGTGGGTCCGGGCGAGTTCGTCTGCGCCACCTCTACCGGTCAGATCTCCTACTACCGCCCGGGTTCGGCCCAGGAGCCACAGGTCGTGGCGGACGGTTTCGACCAGCTCTACGGTGTCGGGCTCGCCCCCGGCGGCGCGATCGTCGCCGCCGAGCTGGGCGCGGGCCGGGTGCTGTCGGTGCGGCCGGGCGAGGTGGAGGTGCTGGCCGCCGGGCTGAACGCGCCGCTGGGGATCGCCTTCGGCCCGGACGGCACGGTCCTGGTCTCCGAATCCGGCGCCGGACGCGTGGTCTCGGTCGGTCCCGCCGGTGTCGACACGGTGGTGGACGGGCTGGAGACGCCGCACGGAATCCTGGTGCGCGACGGGCAATTACACATCGTCGACGCCGGTGCGAAAACCGTGGTCCGGGTCGATCTCGAGACCAAGGCACGCACCACGCTCGCCTCGGGCCTCCCGATCGGCGCGCCGCCCGGAGTGGTGCCCAAGCCACTGCTCGGGACGCCGCCGTTCTCCGGTCCGATGGGACCGTTCGCGGGCATCGCCGCCGCGGCGGACGGCACCCTCTACGTCTCCGCCGACGCCGAGGGCAGCGTCCTGGCGCTGCGCGAGGAGGCGTGAGCGGCCGTGAGTGACAACGGATTCGGGCTCCGGGGCCGCGTCGTCATCGTCTCGGGCGCGGGCGGCGGCGGCATCGGCACCACGGTGACCCGCAAGGTCGCGGGTGCGGGCGCCACCGTGATCGCGGTCAGCAGGTCGGCGGAGAATCTGGCGAAACACGTCGAACCGTTGGCGGCCGAGGGGCTTTCGGTATTGCCGGTCGCGGCCGACGCGGCCACCGACGAGGGCATCGCGACGGTGCTCGAGCACGCCCGCCGGGCCGACGGCGAACTGCACGGACTGGTCAATGTCGCCGGCGGCGCCGCACCGTCGACCTGGATGCCGTCCACCCGGGTGACCCGGGCGGACTGGCGCGGGCTGTTCACCCAGAACCTGGAAACGATGTTCTTCATGAGCCAGGCGGTGGCCGCGGAGCTGAAGTCGCACGGGCGCGGCGGGTCGATCGTGTCGATCTCCTCGATCAGCGGAATGAACACCGCCCCTTTCCATATCGCCTACGGCACGGCCAAGGCCGCGCTGGTGTCGGCGACCCGCACCATGGCCGTCGAGCTGGCCCTCGACGGCATCCGGGTGAACGCCGTCGCCCCCGGCGTCACCGAGACCCCGGCCTCGGGCGCCTACGTCGACGAGGACCCCGACCGCGACCGGCTGGCCATCGCCATGGGCCGCCGCGGCACCCCGGACGAGCAGGCCGGGCCGATCCTGTTCCTGCTGTCGGACCTGTCGACCTACATCACCGGGCAGACGCTGCTGGTCGACGGCGGGCTGAATCTCAAATGGACCCACCTCGGCGCCGACAACACCTCGCTGTTCCTGAAGGACGAGTCGTTCCGCGCCGCCATCACACGCTGACACCGCGGTTCTCATGAGGAGGATGTGATGACCGAAACCGTCGATACCCACTCGGAAAACTCCACGGGCACAACGGCGCCGCAGGCGGCCGGACCGCTGTCGACGCCGCTGGTCATCGGCGTCGACGCGTACATCTCCGAGGAGTACGCGCGCGCCGAGCGCGACAAACTCTGGGCCAAGGTGTGGCAGCAGGTCGACCGGGTCGAGGAGATTCCCCGCGTCGGCGACTTCCTCACCTACGAGATCCAGGACGACTCGATCATCGTGGTGCGCACCGCTCCCGACACGATCCGCGCCTACCACAACGTGTGCGCGCATCGCGGCCGCCGCCTCATCGATACCCCGCCGGGTGAGCACCACGCCCGCGGCAGCCGCAAGCAGTTCGTCTGCGGCTTCCACGGCTGGCGTTACGACCTGGAGGGCAACAACACCTTCGTGGCCGAACGCGAGGACTGGCCGTGCGGGCTGAACCGCAACGACGGACTGAATCAGGTGCGGGTGGACACCTGGGGCGGCTGGATCTGGATCAATCTGGACCCCGACGCCGGCCCGCTGCGCGAGTACCTGGAGCCCGCCGCCAGTCTGCTCGAGCATTTCGAGCTGGAGAACATGCGTTACCGGTGGCGCCGGTGGCTGACCTTCGACTGCAACTGGAAGGTCGCCTTCGAGGCGTTCATGGAGACCTACCACGTGCCCTACACCCACCCGGAGTTCATGAATTTCGGCCAGTTCCTCGGCTGGGCGCGGGCGCAGGGCAAGCACAGCAACATCGGCTACGACGCGCCGAAGGGCATGGAGGAGAACCAGGCCAAGGTGCGGCTGGGCGCCGGTCCCGACGCGCGGGTGTCGACGGCGACGCTGCAGAACTTCACCTGGGAGAACGCCAACACCAACACCACCCGCACCCTGGTCGACGTCGCGAACCGGCTGGTCGACGAGCTGCCCGAGGGCACCCCGGCCAACGAGGTGCTGCGCTACTGGCTCGACACCGCCCGCTCCGAGGACGAGGCGCGCGGCGTGGTCTGGCCGAAGGTCGATCCCGACATCGTCGCCCAGGCCGGGACGGCGTGGCAGATCTTCCCCAACTTCCAGATCGGCCACGCGCTGAACAACATGCTGTGCTACCGGTTCCGGCCCTACGGCTACGACCCCGACAAGTGCCTCTTCGAGGCGGCGGTGTTCGAGCTGTTCCCGCCCGGCGAGGAGCCGGAAACGGAATGGGAGTACACCCCCGAGGGCGACCCCAACTGGAGAACCGTTCTGCCGCAGGACTTCTCGAATATGGCCGCCGTGCAAAAGGGGTTGAAGTCGCGCGGTTTCACCGGCGCCAAGCCCAATCCGTACCGCGAACGCAGCATCGTCAACCTGCATCACAACCTCGCCTCGTACATGGGCACCGGCGAGCCCCGCGAGCTGACCTGACCGTGGCGTCCCACCCACGAACTTCGAGCAAGAGATCTAGGACATCCGAATGCAGCACTGCGAACCCACGGTAACGCCCGACGTCGACAAGGAAGCGTTACGCCTCAAGTACCTGGCGGAGCGGGACAAGCGGCTGCGGCCCGAGGGCCAGCAGCAGTATCTCGAGGCCGAGGACGAGTTCGCGGAATTCTACGAGAGCGATCCGCATCTGCCGGTGACGCCGCGCGCACCGATCGACGCCGATATCGAGGTGGTCGTGCTCGGCGGCGGTTTCGCCGGGCTCATCACCGCGCACCGGCTGCTGCAGGCGGGCGTCACCGATTTCCGGATCGTGGAGCTGGGCGGTGATTTCGGCGGGGTCTGGTATTGGAACCGTTACCCCGGAATTCAGGTCGACTCGGATGCCTACACGTATCTGCCGCTGATCGAGGAAACCGGCTACATGCCGACGGAGAAGTTCACCCACGGCGACGAGAACTACGAACACGCGCAGCGCATCGGCAAACATTTCGGCCTTTACGACAAGGCGATCTTCCATACCCTGACGCGCTCGCTGGAATGGGACGAGGAGATCAAGCGCTGGCGGATCGGCACGAATCGGGGCGACGATATCCGCGCCCGTTTCGTGGTGATGTGCCAGGGCCCCTACAACCGCCCGAAACTGCCCGGGATCTCCGGCATCAAGGATTTCCGGGGCCACACCTTCCACACCGCCCGCTGGGACTACGAGTACACCGGCGGCAATCTGCACGGCGGCCTGGACCGCCTCGGCGACAAGCGAGTCGCGATCATCGGCACGGGTTCCACTGCGGTGCAGGCGATTCCGCATCTGGCGCGCGGCGCGAAGCATCTCACCGTCTTCCAGCGCACCCCGTCCTACATCTTCGAGCGGGACAACTACCCGACCGATCCGGAATGGGCGAAGTCGCTGCGGCCGGGCTGGCGGGCCGAGCGGCAGCGCAACTTCCACAACGCCGCCTTCGCGTTCTACAGCCCCGGCGAGCCGGACCTGATCTGCGACGGCTGGACCGAGGTCGCGCGCAACCTGGCCGCGAAGCTGAACGAAACCGGCGGGTGGGCCGCGCTCGCCGATCCCGCGAAGTTCCTGGAACTCAAGGAGATCGAGGACTACCGGGCGATGGAGCGGCTGCGCCGGCGCGTCGAGGAGATCGTCGAGGACCCGGAGACGGCGGAGAAGCTCAAGCCGTACTACCGCAATATGTGCAAGCGGCCGGTCTTCAACGACGAGTACCTGCCGACCTTCAACCGCCCCAACGTGACCCTGGTCGATGTGTCCGACACCAAGGGCGTCGAGCGCATCACCGCGAACGGCATCATCGCCCACGGCGTCGAGCACGAGGTGGACTGCATCATCTTCGCCAGCGGCTTCGAGATCACCACCTCCCTCGAGCGCCAGTACGACATCGAGCCGTTCACCGGCCGCGGCGGCCGCTCGCTCTACGAGCACTGGGGCAAGGGTTTCCGGACGCTGCACGGCATCACCACGCACGGTTTCCCGAACATCTACTTCACGGGGTTCATCCAGGGCGGCGTCACCGCGGCCACCACCCTGATGTTCGAGCAGCAGGCCGATCACATCGCCTACATCGTGAAGCAGGCCCAGGAGCGCGGCGTCGCCGTGGTGGAACCCACCGCCGACGCCGAGGAGGGCTGGGTGCAGACCATCCGCGCGAACACCGTCGACAACAGCACCTTCGTCTCGGAATGCACGCCCGGCTACTACAACAGCGAGGGCGAGCCGAACGGCCGCTCGTTCCTGGGCGACCCGTTCTGGGGCGGCTTCTACGTGCTGGAGGAGATGTTGCAGGGCTGGCGCGACGCCGGCGACCTGGAGGGTTTGGCGCTGGGCCGATGACCCGCCCCGACGACCCCGGAGAGGACCGAACACCTTGTCAGAGTTGAGATTCGACGATCGCGTCGCCGTCATCACCGGCGCCGGTCGTGGTTTGGGGCGCGCCTACGCCGAACTCCTTGCCGCCCTGGGCGCCAAGGTGGTGGTCAACGATGTCGGCGGCACTACCCGCGGCGACGTCTTCGAGGCCGATGTGGCCGCGGAGGCCGCCCAGGCCATCACGGACGCCGGGGGCGAGGCGGTCGCCAATACCGACTCGGTGGCCACGCCCGCGGGCGGGCGGGCGATCGTCGAATCGGCGCTGGACCACTTCGGCCGCCTCGACATCCTGATCCACAACGCGGGAAACGTGCGCTACGGGTCGCTCACCGAGCTGAGCTACGAGGATTTCGAGGCCGTCGTGGATGTGCACCTGCGCGGCGCCTTCCACGTGGTGCGCGCCGGTTTCCCGGTCATGAGCAAGGCCGGATACGGGCGGGTGGTCCTGACCTCCTCCATCGGCGGTCTCTACGGCAACAAGGCGGTGGCCAACTACGCGGTGGCCAAGGCCGGGGTGATCGGGCTGTCCAACGTGGTCGCGCTGGAGGGGGCGGAGGTGGGCGTCAAGTCCAACGTCATCGTGCCCTCCGCGCTCACCCGGATGGCCGCGGGCATCGACACCTCGGCCTATCCGGACATGCGGCCGGAACTCGTGGCGCCCGCGGTCGGCTATCTGGCGCACGAAACCTGCACGCTCAGCGGCGAATTGCTGGTGTCGATCGCGGGCCGGGTGGCGCGTGCCTACATCGCCGAGACGCCGGGCGTGTATCAGCCCTCGTGGACCGTCGGCGAGGTCGCCGCGCGCATCGACGAGATTCGCAATACCGACAACTCCTGGATCCTGCCGCCCGCGTCGGCTCACGTCGACCACATCGGCGGCAGCTTCGCGATGGCCAGGGCAGGGAAGTGAGGACAAGCATGGCAGTCAAGGTTTACGAACGCATTCTGGACCTCTTCGAAGCCGAGGGCATCAGGACGATTTTCGGCATCCCCGACCCGAACTTCGTGCACCTGTTCCATCTCGCCGAGGAGCGCGGCTGGAATGTCGTCGCGCCGCACCACGAGGAGTCGGCCGGGTTCATGGCCGAGGCGGTGTCGCGGATGACCGGGAAGGCCGCGCTGGCCATCGCCACACTCGGCCCGGGGATCGCGAACCTGGCCGGTTCGGTGATGTGCGCCAAGGTGGAGAACTCCCCCATCGTCTTCCTCGGCGGACAGCGCGCCCGCATCACCGAGCAGCGGGTGCGGCGCGGCCGGATCCAGTTCGTGCAGCAGGCGCCGCTGATCGAGAACTCCGTGAAGTACAGCGCCAGTATCGAATACGCGGACCAGACCGACGAGATCATCCGCGAGGGCCTGCGCAAGGCGCTGTCGGGCACGCCGGGGCCGGTGTACATCGAGTACCCGTCGCACGTGATCACCGAGGAACTCGACGTGCCACCGGTGTTGCCCCCCAAGGCTTATCGGCTCGTCGGCCAGACCGCCGGTCCCGACAAGGTGGCCGAGGCGGTGGAATACATCCGCGCGGCGAAGCAGCCCATCCTGCTGGTCGGGCACGGGGTGCACACCGCGCGGGCCGGGGAGTCGGTGAAGGCGCTGGCCGATCTCGTCGCGGCGCCGGTGCTGCAGACCTCCGGCGGTACCTCCTACATCAAGGGACTGGAGGATCGCACCTTCCCGTACGGCTTCTCCAAGGCCGGGCTGGAGGCGGTGGTGCAGTCGGATCTGGTGCTGGCCATCGGCACCGAACTCGGCGAGCCGGTGCATTTCGGCCGCGGGCGGCACTGGGTGGCGAACGAGGCCAACCGGAAATGGATTCTGATCGAACAGGATCCGGCGGCCATCGGCGTGAACCGGCCGATCGATGTGCCACTGGTCGGCGATCTGCGGGCCATCGTGCCGCAGCTGGTGGAGGCGCTGCAAGACACTCCGCGCACGCCGACGCCGGAGCTGCGGCGCTGGATCGAACAGGACGCCGCGCAGCTGGCGGAGCTGGCCGAGACCGCGCCCGCCGGCGAGTCGCCGGTGCATCCCGCGCGGATGATCGTGGAGGCCACCAAGGCCTTCCCGCCGGACGGCATCATGGTCCGCGACGGCGGCGCCACCACGATCTTCGGCTGGACCTACTCCCAGGCCAAGCCGCACGACGTGATCTGGAACCAGAACTTCGGGCATCTGGGCACCGGCCTGCCCTACGCCGTGGGCGCCTCGGTGGCCGACGGCGGTAAGCGGCCGGTCATGCTGGTCACCGGCGACTCGTCGTTCCAGTTCCAGATCGCGGAGCTGGAAACCGCTGCGCGCCTGAATCTTCCGCTGGTCTGCGTGGTCGCCGTGGACTATGCGTGGGGCCTGGAGGTCGGCGTCTACAAGCGCACCTTCGGGCACGGGTCGCTCGAGACCGGCGTGCACTGGAGCAAGGACGTGCGGCTGGACAAGGTGGCCGAGGGCTTCGGCTGCTACGGCGAATACGTCGAACGCGACGAGGACATCGCACCGGCCATCAAGCGGGCCTACGCCAGCGGGCGGCCGGGCGTCATCCACGTCGCCGTCGATCCGAAGGCGAACTCGGAGGAGATGCCGAGCTACGACGAGTTCCGCACCTGGTACGCGGAAGGACAGCAGTGATGCGCGAATATTCGAAGTTCTACATCGGCGGCAAGTGGGTCGATCCGGCCGAACCGCGGACGTTCGACGTGGTGAACCCGGCCACCGAGGAGGTCGCCGGGCGGGTCGCGAGCGGCTCGGTCGCCGACGTGGATCAGGCGGTGGCGGCCGCGCGGCAGGCGTTCCCGGGCTGGGCGGCCACCTCCGTCACCGATCGGCTCGCGGTGTTACGCGCGATCGGTGACGAATACGGCAGGCGCCGTAGGGATCTCGCCGCGGCGCTGACCGAGGAGATGGGCGCCCCGGCCGCGCTGGCGGGCGGCTTCCAGGTCGATCTCGGCGCCGGGCATCTGGCGACGGTCATCGAGATCCTGGAGAACTACTCCTTCGAACAGCCGCGCGGCGCCACCCTGATCGTCAAGGAGCCGATCGGGGTCTGCGGTCTGATCACGCCGTGGAACTGGCCGTTGAACCAGATCGCGGTGAAGGTCTTCCCCGCCCTGGCCGCCGGATGCACGGTGGTGCTCAAGCCCTCGGAGCAGTCGCCGTTCAGCGGGCAGATCTTCGCCGAAATCCTCGATGCCGCAGGGATTCCCGCCGGGGTGTTCAATCTGGTGCAGGGCGACGGCCCGAGTGTGGGCGCGCCGTTGTCCGCGCACCCCGGCGTGGACCTGATCTCCTTCACCGGTTCCACCCGCGCGGGCATCGAGATCGCCAAGAACGCCGCGCCCACCGTCAAGCGGGTCACCCAGGAGCTGGGCGGCAAGAGCCCGAACGTCGTCCTCGACGACGCGGGACTGGCGGCCAATGTCGGCAGCGCCGTCGCGACCCTGATGAACAACTCCGGCCAGACCTGCAGCGCGCTGTCGCGGATGCTGGTGCCGCGCACCCGCATGGACGACGCGATCGCGGCGGCCCGGGACGCGGCTTCGCAACTGTCCGTGGGTGATCCGACCGGAGACGTCGCGCTGGGTCCGGTGGTGTCCGGTGCGCAGTTCGACAAGATCCAGGCTCTCATCCAAAAGGGCATCGACGAGGGCGCCACTCTCGTCGCGGGCGGCACCGGCCGACCCGAGGGCCTGACCAAGGGCTACTACGTCAAGCCGACCGTGTTCGCGAACGTCACCAACGACATGACCATCGCCCGCGAGGAGATCTTCGGCCCGGTCCTGACCATCCTCGGCTACGACGATCTCGACCAGGCCGTGGAGATCGCCAACGACACCGAGTACGGTCTCGCCGCCAATGTCGCCGGCGCCGACCTCGACCAGGCCCGCGCCGTCGCCCGCCGCATCAGCGCCGGCTGGGTAACGGTCAACGACGCCTTCGACTTCCACGCCCCCTTCGGCGGTTACCGCAAGAGCGGCAACGGCCGCGAATGGGGCGAGAACGGCTTCGAGGAGTACCTGGAAACCAAGGCCATCCTGGGCTACGCGACCGAGTGATCCCGGTCATCGTGGCAGGCCGAGGACGCGTTGGGCGATGATGTTGCGCTGGATCTCGGAGGTGCCGCCGGCGATGGTGTGGGCGAAGGTGCGGGCGTAGCGTTCGAACCAGCCGGGGGCGGTGGCCTCGGGGTTGAGCGGGCTGAAGTGGGCGGTGACGACGTCCTGGTCCAGTCCGTCGGAACCCGTTGCGGCGAGGGCGCTTTCGGTGGCGCGCTGGATGGCTTCGGAGCCGAACAGCTTGAGGACCGAGAGGGCGGCGACATCGACGTCGCCTTGGGCCGCGCGGGCCAGGGCGGCCGAGCCGAGCAGGCGCAGGGCGTAACTGTCGAGGACCAGACCGGCATAGCGGTCGGCGTCCAGTTCTGTCACCGGATGGAACTGCTCGACCAGATGGTCGAGCCGGTCGGCGTAGCTGAGCCACAGCAGGGTGCGTTCGTGACCCAGCGAGCCGTTCGCCACGGCCCAGCCGCGATGCAACTCGCCGACCAGATTCCCGGCGGGCACCACGACATCGCTGAGGAACACCTCGTTCAAGTCCACGTCGTGCCTGGCGGTGACCGAGGCGAAGGGGCGGCGTTCCACGCCCGGGGTGTCGGTGGGGATCAGCAGGGCCGAGATGCCGCGATGCTTGGCCGCGTCCGGGTCGGTCCGGACGAAGGCGAGCAGCACATCGGCGTCGTGCGCGCCGGAGGTCCAGATCTTCTGGCCGTTGACCACGAAGTGATCGCCGTCGAGCACCGCGCGGGTGCGCAGCCCCGCGAGGTCCGAACCCGCGCCGGGCTCGCTCATCCCGAGCGAGGCGGTGCGCTCGCCGCGCAGGATCGGGATCGCCCACTGCTCTTGCTGTTCGGGCGTGCCGAAGGTGATCAGCGAGGCGGCGACGATCCCCAGTCCCTGCGGGTTGAACGTCTGATAGATCCGCCGCTTGGCCAGTTCCTCCTGATGCACGTACTGCTCCAGGACCCCGGCGTTGCGGCCGCCGAAGCGCGGCGGATAGCCCGGGATCAGCCAGCCGTGCTCGAATTGCACGCGCTGCCAGCGGCGTGCCCACTCGGGGATGTGCGCGGTGGAGCGGGCTCGTTCGACCGCCTCGGCCTCGGCGGGCAGATGCTCGTCGAGAAAGGCCACGAACTCCGCGCGGAAACGCTCCACGTCCTCGTCGAAGCTCAATCGCACGATTATCCTCCGCTCCGGGCGTCCGCCGCGACGGAGACCGATTTGGTGTCGAGGAACCCGTCCAGTCCCTCCGGGCCGAACTCGCGCCCGATGCCGCTGGCCTTCACCCCGCCGAACGGCGCGGCCGGGTCCATGCTGTAGGCCGCGTTGATTCCCAGTGTGCCGCTGCGGATTCGGCGTGCGACGGCGCGCCCGCGGTCGACATCGGCGGTCCAGACCGAGCCGGACAGCCCGTATTCGGTGGCGTCGGCGAGACGCACGGCGTCGTCCTCGTCGTCGTAGGCGATGACCCCGAGCACCGGCCCGAAGATCTCCTCCTGGGCGATCCGCATGGCGTTGTCGACATCGACGAACAGCGTCGGCCGCACGTACCAGCCGCGGTCGATGCCGTCGGGGAATCCGATGCCGCCCACCAACGGCCGGGCGCCCTCGCGCCGCCCCTGCTCGATGTATCCGGAGACTCGCAGCTGCTGGCGCTCGGTCACCATCGGGCCGACCCGGGTCGCCGGGTCGAACGGATCACCGACGGGGAGGTTCTCCACCATGCCCGCCAGGGCGTCGACGTAGTCGTGATACCTGCTGCGCGGCAACAGGATCCGCGTCTGTGCGACGCAGGCCTGCCCGCTGTTCATCAGGCCCGCCACGGCTATCCCCGTGGCGACGGTCTCGGGGTCGGCGTCGTCGAGCACGACCGCGGCGGATTTACCGCCCAGCTCGAGACCGACCCGCCGCAGCGCGGAACCACACGCGGCGGCCACTTCCCGGCCCGCGGCGGTGGACCCGGTGAAGGACACCTTGTCGACGCCGGGGTGCGAAACCAGATACCGGCCGACCTCGCGGTCGCCGGGCAGGATGCTGACCACACCGGGCGGCAGGTCCAGTTGCTCGAGCAGATCGGCCATGAAGTAGGCGTCCAGCGCCGTCTCCGGCGAGGGCTTGAGCACGATCGTGCACCCGGCGAGCAAGGCGGGCACCAGTTTCGCCACGGTCAGGAACATCGGCATGTTCCACGGGATGATCGCGGCGACCACCCCGACCGGTTCCCGATACACCTCGACCACACCGCCGAAGGCTCCGGCGCGCGTCTCCTGCCACGGATGTTTGGCCGCGACATCGGCGAAGGCGCCGATCATCGCACCGGGCAGCCGGGCGTGCGCCGAGCGGGAAAAGGTGATCGGGGCGCCCATCTCGGTGGTGATCAGCTGGGCGAGTTCCTCCTGGCGCGGCCGGAACAGCTCGGCCAATTCGCGCACCACGGCAATGCGTTCGCTCGGGTCCAGCCGCGGCCACGGTCCCTCGTCGAAGGCCGTGCGCGCCGCCGCGACCGCGCGATCGACATCCGCGTGCCCCGGCGCGGGCACCCGGGCGACGGGCTGCTCGGTATGCGGTGAGATCACCTCGATGGTGTCCGTGGTGCCGGGCGCGACCCACGCACCGCCGATGTACAGCTGCTGCCGTGACGGCACGGCCTTGGCCATGTTGCGATCTCCTTGTCGGTGTGCTCGGTCGCTCAGGGCTGCTTGGCGATCCGGCCGTCCTTCATCACGAACCGCACGTCCTGCAGCACCGTGATGTCGGCCGTGGGATCGCCCGGTACGGCGATGATGTCGGCCAGCAGACCCGGTTCGAGTCGCCCGCGGTCGTCCGCGCCGATGAGTTCGGCGCTGGTGACGGTGGCGGCGCGCAGGGCCTGGGCGGGTGTCATGCCCCGGTCGACCAGGGCCCACAGTTCCTTGGCGTTGTCGCCGTGCGGAACGGCGGGCGCGTCGGTGCCGCAGGCGATCTTGACTCCGGCGGCGATCGCCTTGCGCAGCGTCTCGCGCGCCTTCGGGAAGACCTCGGCGGCCTTCTTCTGCAGTGCGGGAGCGGCTTTGGAGACGTCCAGGCCCTCGGACAGGTAGCTGGTGGGCACCAGGAACGTGCCGTGCTCGACCATCATGGCGATGGTGTCGTCGGAGGCCAGCGACCCGTGCTCGATGCAGTCCACGCCCGCGCGGATGCACGCCCGGATCCCGGCGTCGCCGTGCGCGTGCGCGGCGACCCGGACTCCGGCGCGGTGCGCCTCGTCGACGATCGCGGCCAGTTCCTCGTCGGAATACTGTTGCGCGCCGGCGACGGTGCCGTGCGACATCACCCCGCCCGAGGCCGAGATCTTGATGACCTCGGCGCCGTATTTGATCTGGTAGCGCACGCATTCCCGCACCTGCGGCACCCCGTTGGCGCGCCCCTCCTCCACGCTCAGCGGCATGATGTGCGGGGCGAGGCGCTGGAACATCGTGGGGTCGAGGTGGCCGCCGGTCGGCGTGATGGCGTGCCCGGCCCCGACGATGCGCGGCCCCTCCACCCAGCCCTGCTCGATGGCGCGGCCCAGATCGACGTCCAGCAGGTAGCCGCCGGTCTTCACCATCAGGCCGAGATTGCGCACCGTGGTGAATCCGGCGTGCAGGGTGGTGCGGGCATTGACCGTGCCACGCAACGTCCGGTACACCGGGTCGTCCTGCACGCCGTGCATCGCGTGGGGCAGTCCCGACGGATTCTCCGGGCCGCCGATGAGCAGGTTGATCTCCATATCCATCAACCCGGGCAGCAGTGTCAGGTCACCGAGATCGACCACTCGCGCGTCGGCGGGCGTCTCCGCCGGATCGACGGCGGCAATGACGTTGTCCTCCACCAGGATCGACGCGGGCGAGTGCACCTGGCCGGTGGCCACGTCGACCCAGCGGGCCGCGCGCAGGACGGTGTGTTTTTCGCTCATGGATTGGGCTCCAGGACGCACTCCAGCGCGGCCACCCCCGTGTCCGGAATGCGGGGCTGGCTCCAGACCTCCACCGGGAAGGACACCTGCACCATCGAATACAGCAGGTACAGCAGGTTCTGTACCTCGTCGGGCAGATCGTCGAGCGGGAACTTGTCGCAGTAGCCGATCACCTCCTCCGCCTGGGGAGTGATCGCGTCGTAGAACCGCTGCATCTCGTCCATGGTACTGGCGAGCCGTTGCGCGTAGCGCTCGGTTTCGGTTGGCAGGCACCACTTTTCGGCGAACGGTTCGAGTTCGGCGAATTCCGCCGGCAGCAGGTTGCTCATGACCGCACCGCCTCCGCGCGCTCGCGCTGGTAGTCCTCGACCCAGTCGCCGGCCACCTTGTGCAGATGGCGGAGCAGGATCTCCTGGTCGTTCAGCGGAAACGCCGTCACCGCACGGGATTCCAGCATGATCTGGGTCGCCTCCAGCGTGCTGCTGTCCTGCAAGCCGTACTCCTTGAACGTCACCGCGGCCATCTCGTGCGCCACCCGGTCGCGCGCGCTGCGGGCGGGCGTGAAGTACAGGTTGCCCTCGAAGGTGTGGGTGTTGTGCGAGGTCGGCCAGTATTGATAGGTCAGATACCACCCGCCGGACCAGATCAGGATCACGAAATTCGGCCACAGCTGGAACGAGTCGAGGCCCCACGGTTCGCAACCGGCCGGGTTCAGCCCCGCGGGCATCTCCCCCAGATCCGGTACGTCCCAAGGTCCGAACAGGCCGCTGCGGGTGATGTCCTCCATGGGCTTGCGCATCGAGGGATCGAGTTCCCAGGTGACCACGCCCGACGTGCTCACCAGCCGGTGCGGGCCGTCGAGGCGGTAGTGCGGCGCCTCGAAACCGGCCTGCTGGGCGGCCATGGAGTAGTTGTCCGGCGTCTGCTTACCGTGCAGCACCGGCGCGTGATAGAACTCCTGGAACGCGTCCATGTACAGCTTCCAATTGGCGCCGACCTCGGACCGGTACGTGAACCGCTGGGTGAGCTTGTCGAACGGGTAGCCCTCCAGCCCGGTGACCATGGGGCCCAGGAACTCTCGCAGGGATTGGCGCGGTTGCGCGGCGAGATTGATGAAGATGAAACCCGCCCACACCTCGCAGTGCACGCGCACCAGGCCGAGTGCGTCCTTGTCCAGGTCGAAGAACTCCTCTTCCTGCTGCACGAAATTCAGTGAGCCGTCGAGGTTGTAGCGCCAGCCGTGATACTTGCAGGTGAACTGGCGGCAGGTGCCGGAGACCTCCTCGCGCGGAAAGTCGTTCCACACCAGCTTGTTTCCGCGGTGGCGGCAGATGTTGTGGAAGGCGTTGACGTTCCCCTCGCGGTCGCGCACCACGATCACCGAGGTGTGCGCGGCGGCGATCTCCTTGGTGAAATAACTGCCCGTGCGCGGAAGCTGTTCGACCCGGCCCACATTGAGCCAGGCGCGTTTGAAGATCGCCTCCCGCTCGAGTTCGAAGAACTCCGGGGTGATGGAGTCGTCGTAGGACATCGGTGCGGTGCCGAGTTCCGGGTAGTGCTGGGTCCAGCTGCCTTCGGCGGGCTTGGGCCAACGAGGCATGGTGTTCTCCTGGCGTGGGTGGGGCGGTGGCTATCGGATCGGCTCGTCACCGAGCACGGTGGTGCGCAACATCTCTCGCGGCGAGTCCGGCTCGTAGGGCGCGGCGCGATGGATCACGCCGCGGTTGTCCCAGATGACGGTGTCGCCGACCGACCATTCGTGGCGGTAGACCCGATCCGGGGCGGTGCACCGCTGCAGGAGGTCGTCCAGCAGCGCCCGGCCCTCCTTCGGCTCCATGCCGATGACGTGATCGGTCGAGGCGCCGAGCACCAGCGAGCGGCGCCCGCTTTTGTGCGTCCAGACCAGCGGATGTTCCTTCACCCGGCGGCTGCGCCACACGGCCAGCTGCTCGGGCGTCGGGTCCGGGGTCACCAGCCGCTGCGAGGCCTCGAGCGAATGCACGACGCGCAGCGACGCCAGCCGCGTCCGCTCGGATTCTGTGAGATTGTCGTAAGCCTTGTAGGTGGAGGCGAATTCGGTCTCCCCACCTTTGGCGGCCACGGCCTTGGCGGTCAGCATCGTCGCCATCTGCGGGTAGGCGTCGTCCTGCGGAGTGCAGCCGTCGATGTGCCAGTCGAAGGTCGCGCGCAGATAGCTCGCCGAGGAGTTCTTGGTGGTGTCGAGGCTGACCCGGTAGATGCCCTTGACCGGATGGTGGCCGGCCTCGGTGTCGATCTCGCCGAGCTTGCGGCAGAACGCCACCTGCGTCTCGGGGTCCAGGTGCAGGTCGCGAAAGACCAGCACGCCGTTGTCCTCCAGGGCCGCCAGCACCGCGTCGGCGACCGCGTCGTCGGCCAGCAGCTGATCGCGTTCGACGCCCTTGACCTCCGCGCCGACCTCGTGGCCGAGCCTGTCGATGGTGATCGTCATATCGTTCGTCCCTCTCACGGCAGCGGCTCGGCGACCCGGGTGATCTCGGCGTCGGCGCTGTCGGTCGGTCTGGTCTGCTGGAAGATCTCGACCGCCATGGCGACCATCACCAGCGAATACACCAGGTGCAGCAGGTGCAGCGCGTCGTCGGGCAGGTCGTCGAGCGGGAATTTGTCGCAGTAGGCGATGGCCTCGTCCAGACGCGGCAGGAAGGCGTCGTGGAAGGTCACCAGCTCGGGCATGGTGGCGGCCATGCGGCGCGCCCAGCGCTCGGATTCCGTTGCCAGGCACCAGGTGTGCGCGAACGGCTCGAACTCGGCGAATTCCGGGGGTAGCAGGTCCTCGGCCACGACGGTCACACCCCCGCCAGTTCGCGCTGGTACGCGCCGACCTGGTCGGCGACGGCCTTGTGGAAATGGCGGACCAGGATTTCCTGGTCGTTGACCGGGAATCGGGTGAGGCCCGCGGTGCGGTAGGCCGATTCCAGCGCGGTCTGGGTGCCGGTCAGCATGCCCGCGTCCTGTAGGGCGAATTCCTTGAACACCACCGAGGAGACCTCGTGTTCGACCCGTTCCCGCACCGTACGGGCCGGTTGGTAGGCCAGCACGCATTCGAAGCGGTGGGTGTTGTAGGAGGTCGGCCAGTACCGGTAGAGCAGATACCAGCCGCGGTAGATGAGTATCTCGATATTGGGGAAGATCTGGAAATTGTCGATCCCCCACGGTTCGATGCGACCGGGATTCAGTCCGGGCGGCAGCTCACCGATATCCGGCGACTCCCACGGCCCGACCAGGCCGCTGCGGGTGATGCGCTCGATCGGATACATGTATTCCGCGGGCATCGTCCACCGGCGCGCGCCGCCCGTGGACACCATCCGGTGCGGGCCGTCGACCTGGAAGTGCGCGCACTCGAAGCCTTTTCCGGTGCGGACGGGATTGGGCACCTGCTGCGGATGCAGACCCGGGACGTGGTAGTACTCCTGGAAGGCGTCGGCGAACAACTTCCAGTTGCTCTGGTTGTCGGCGCTGAAGACGTACCACTCGGTCATCTTGTCGAACGGGTAACCGTCGAGGGCGGTGACCATGGGGCCCAGGAACTCCCGCAGCGTCTGGCGCGGCTGCGGATTCGGGTCCAGGTTGACGAAGACGAAACCCGCCCAGATGTCGCAGTGCACGGGCACCAGGCCCAACTCGTCCTTGTTCAGGTCGAAGAATTCGCCCTCCTGCTGCACGAAATTCAGGGAGCCGTCGAGGTCGTAGCGCCAGCCGTGGTACTTGCAGGTGAACTGGCGGCAGGTGCCCGAAACCTCTTCGCGCGGGAAGTCGTTCCACATGAGCTTGTTGCCGCGGTGGCGGCACACGTTGTGGAAGGCGTTGATCTCCCCCTCGCGGTCGCGCACCACGATCACCGAGGTACGCGCGGCCTCGATCTCCTTGGTGAAGTAGCTGCCGGTGCGCGAGAGTTGTTCGATACGACCGACATTGAGCCACGCGCGCTTGAAGATCGCCTCACGCTCGAGTTCGAAGAATTCCGGGGACACCGAATCCTCGAACGAGATCATCGACGTCCCGAGGTCGGGATAGTGCTGCGTCCAGCTGCCCTCGGCGGGCTTGGGCCATTGGGTCACGGTCGTTCCTCCGTTTCCGGTCGTGCGAAAGTCTGCGGCGGGGCCATATCCGGATCGAGTTGCAGCCCGACGCTGTTGAACACCATCGCCAGGCACAGGTAGGAGCCGGCGACGAACAGCACCTCGAGAACCTGCCGAATGTCGAAGTGCCGCACGAGTTCCGCCCAGGTGGCGTCGTCGACGCCGTGCCGGTCGAGCAGCTGATCGGTGGCCGACAGCAGCACTCGGTCCGACGGGGTCCACACCGGCGACCCGGGCCCGCAGGCCACGGCGGCGATCTGCTCGTCGGTGACACCGGCGCGCGTCGCCAGGCGCACGTGCTGTACCCACTCGTAGGACGAGTCGGTGCGCCACGCCACCCGCAGGATGATCAGTTCGCGGTCCCGGGCGTCGAGCGCGGACCGCTCCAGCAGTGTGCCGTTGTAGGCCAGCCAGGCGCCGGCCAGTTCGGCGTGATGGCCGAGCACGCCGAGGATGTTCGGCATCGGCGGGGCGTCGGGCGCGCCGGACAGATAGCGGTCGGCCAGGCTCACCTTGCCCCGCAACATATTTCGCGCGTGTTCGTCCCACTGCTCGGGTGGTAGCGGCGCCAGCCGGGGTACCGCGGTCATATGACGGACCCGCCGTTCACGCCCAATACCTGGCCGGTGATGTAGCCCGCCGCGTCCGAGCACAGGAACAGGCACGCCGCGGCGATATCGTCGCCGGTGCCCAGGTGCCCCACCGGGATCGCCTTCGCCATGGTGGCGTTGTCGGGCAGGTGGCCCGCGTCCTGCGAGCGACGCGACATAGGGGTGTCGATGCCCGAGGGCGGAATGGTGTTCACCGTGATGCCGCGGGTCGCGTACTCGCGCGCCAGGCCCTTGGTCATGGCGACGACGCCGCCCTTGGCCGCGGTGTAGTGCACCATGCCCGGTGAACCGCGTTGCGCGCTGGACGAAGAGATCGTCACGATGCGGCCCCAGCCGCCGGTCACCATGTCCGGGATCGCGGCCTGGACGCAGTGGAACGTGCCGGTCAGGTTGACCTCGATGATGCGGTGCCACTGCGCCGGAGTGATCTCGGTGAACGGCGCGAACCCGACCGCGCCCGCGCTGGTCACCAGAATCTCCACGGGGCCGAACTCGGCGCGGACCTTGCCCAGCGCCTCCTCGACCGCGCCGCGGTCGGTCACATCGAGGGGGCACGCCATCGCGGTGCCGCCCGCGGCCCGCAGTTCGTCGGCGGTCCGCTGCGCGGCGGCCGCATCGATGTCCAGCACGGCGGTGCGATGGCCGTGCCCGGCGAAGGCCCGGCAGATGGCCGATCCCATGCCGGATGCGCCGCCGGTGACGACCGCGACCCGGCCGTGCGGCGGCCCGCCGGGATCAGAGGTTCGGCCGGCGGCCGCGAAGCTGCTCATCGTTCGGACTCCTCTGTTCGGGGACCGGGCTGACCGAGTTAATCGACTGCCTAAATTAGGCGAGTGATTAACATATACGGCAGGCCGTTCGTGGCTGTCAATAGCCTTCGCGCGGAGGACTTCCCGCGGCCGCCCCGGCGGGTCACCGATCGGGACGGCCGTACACTGAGCCGCACCGACCAGGAGGCCACCAGATGAAACCGGGCCGCAGCGCCGACCCCGAGAACTCCGCCACCCGCGCCGCCCTGCTCGACGCGGCGCAGCAGATCATGCTCGAGGAGGGGTACGCCGCGGTGAGCACGCGGCGGCTGGCGGCACGGGCGGGCGCCAACTCCGCGCTCGTGTACTACTACTTCGGCACCATGGACAACCTGTTCGCCGAGTTGTTCCGCCGCGGCGCCGAACGCAGCTACCAGCTACAGGTGGAGGCGCTGTCCGCCCCGCAGCCGATGTGGTCGCTGTGGGAGTCGATCCACGAACAATCCCAGAACGCGCTGACGATGGAATTCGTCGCCCTGGCCAACCACCGCAAGACGATCCGCACCGAAATCGCCGAATCCTCCAAGCGCTTCCGCACCCTCCAACTGGAAGCGGTCACCAAGATCTTCGCCGACTACGGCTACGAATCCGACACCTACACCCCCGCCGCCGTAGTCCTGCTCATGTCCAGCATCTCCCGCTTCCTCCGCATGGAAGAAGCCTTCGAGGTAGCCGCCGGCCACGCCGACGTCATCCACCTCATCGAATCCCTCCTCCACGACCTGGAGGGCGACCGCCAACCCCCCACTCCCCAACCCTGAGCGACGAAGTTCTGGCGTGTCTCACGACGCCACGCCCGCGGGCGCACCGATCCGGACCGACACGGCACGCTCCCCCGTTACCCTCTGAGCCACAATCACTTTCACAGCTTGGGGGTAATCGTGCGCTATCGGTCATTCGTCACCGCGATCTTCGCCTCACTGCTTCTTCTGCTGGCCGGTCCGGCACCCGCCGCACATGCCCAACCGGGGCCTTCGCAAGCGGCCTGCCACCCCGGCACTCCGGATACCGCGCCACCGACGACGAATTTCTACGACCCGGACCGGCAGTATCTCGGGCCGGATCCGCTGCCGCAGGGGCCGCCGGTGCAGCCGCTGCTGGCCGGGTATCAGCGGTTCGGCGGGCTCGGCGCGGACGATTTCGTTGCCGAATACCGCAACGACTCCGGCTGGATCTATCCGCCGGAAGACGGTTTCCAGGTGATCGGCGGGCACGCCGTGCGGCACCCGCAGCAATTGTCGCCCGGTCGGCGGATCGACCGATTCGGTTTCGCCGGTGGGCGTTTCCTCGCGCCGGCCGGTGACCCGTTCCCGGCCCGCGCACTGCCGCCGCAGAACCTCAACACGCCCACCGGTACCCCGCAGAGCAACTACCACCTCTACTGTGTGCTGAAGCCGTTCACGGTCGAGGCGGGCCCCATCGCCGCATGGTTCGAACAGCCCGGCGGCGGAACCCAGTTCCTGTTGCAGACCACCTACCTGCCGGAGGCCGGTGCGGCGCTGAACGTCACCTGGCTGCTGCAGAACGGATACCTCGTCGAAGAAAGGCCCGCCTGAGATGGATCGCCGACAACTCAGCGCCGCGCTGCTGGCGGCCGGGCTGCCGCCGGAGTCCTTCCAGATCCACGGCGTGCACACCCACGACCCCCTGCCCACCGATTTCTGGTTCCTGCGGCCCGGCCCCAGCGGCGACTGGGAGGTCGGCGCCTACGAACGCGGCAAATACGATGTGCGAGAACGGTTCAGCACCGAACCGGCCGCGTCGGCCTGCTTGTACCGGTCCCTCACCGGGCACGACGCGCCAAGCTGAACCCCGCACGCTACGGTAGATTCCACCTTGCCGCGCGCTGCGCCGCCTCCACGGCCGCTCTTTCCTGCTCCAGCCAAGTTTCATCGATTCCGAGAAGTCGGTCAGCCTCCTTCGACCGCTCCCACATATCGCGTTCGAGCCGCTCCTCGAGAGCTTCTCTCACCCATTGCGAGCGGTTGACGCCTGCGACGGCACGCAAGCGGGCTTCGAGTTCGTCGCTGATCTTTACCGACAGATGGTGGGTCACACTGTGAATGCTGCCCGCGCGGTACCGAAGGCGTGACCAATTCGAGTGTGACTGAGGACCGATCAGTGTGCCGCCGCTGTGGGGAGGGGGTAGTGCGGGAGTTGGCCGGAACTCATGGGCGTGCTCGCCGAGAACCGGCAACTGTGGCTCGTCTCGATCGAGGCCGGTATCGAGGCCCAGCGCTCGCCTCGCGTCCGCGAACTCATGACGCACGCGATGCAGGAAGGTCGCAGCGGACTCGCCGCCGGACTACTCGGCATCCCCGAGGACACCCTCGACAGCCGGGACATCCAGACCATCGGCGCGGTCCAACTGGCCCTGATGTCCGGCGTCTTGATGCAACAGACCCTCGATCCGGACCACACGCCCGACGCGCACGACATCACCGAAGGACTGTTCACCTTGGCCGAACGGCTCACCGGCACAACGCATTAGCCGGACCCGCCGACTACCGACTCTCGCCGAGCAGAGCGGGATCGGTGGCGACAGCGCGGAGGCGGGCGAGGATGAGGGCCTCGGCACGGTCGTAACGCTGGTCGTCATCGAACAGGGCGGCGTCCTCGGCGGCCATGCGGGCGAAGGCGTCGAGCTCGAAGGCGAGATCGACGGGATCCGAGTCGGCGCGGATCTGGCCCATCGACTGGGCCTCGGCGATCGTGGTGGCGTACAAGGTCTGCCAATCGCGGCGAGCCGCGGCGATGGCGTCCCGGACGCGGCCCGGGCGGGAGTCGAATTCCGGTGCCGTCGCGATGAAGAAGCAACCGCCCTCGAACACCGGCTGCCGCACGTACTGGAACCACGACTCCGACAGCGCCCGCACCCGGCGGATCCCGGCCGGCGTCTTGCGGGCCGGACGGACGACCTTCGCGGTGAACACGTCGATGGCCGCCCGCACTGTCGCCAGCTGCAACTCCTCCTTGGAGCCGAATTGCGCGAACACGCCGCTCTTGCTCACCTCGAGTTCGGTGGCGAGCCGCCGCACCGACAGGCTCTCCAGCCCCTCCACCGAGGCGATGTCCATCGCCCGGTCCAGAATGAGCTGCCGGGACTGGAGACCACGCAGGACCCGCTTATCCATATCGGCCAGTCTAATGGACGGTCGTCCGGACAATCCGCGCCCTATGCGGCCGCCCGCCAAGCAGCGAAGTGGGCCGCCGCGTCGTCGGTGGACAAGCCGAGCTGTGCACACATCTGGTGAAAATCGAAGAAGAACCGCTCGTGGACGATGCGGCCGTCCCGCACCCGCCAGTGGCAGGCGAAGGGTAGCCGGAAGCGCCGCCCGGTCGATGCGATACCGGCGAGCGGACCCGCCATCGTGGCGTGCACCTGCCCCGCGCCGAAGACACGATCGCCTGCCTCGCAAAGATATTCGAGCTCGACGGTGTAATCGGGAAAGGCGCGGAAGAAGCCGTCGAAGTGGGCCGCGGCCTCGGTCGCGCCGTGGGCGACGGCCTGGAACGGGATGGTCTCGAAGACCGCCTCGTCGTGACAGACGGCCAGGGCGGCCGCGGTGTCGGCCCGCGACTTGGCCTCGGCATAGGCCTGGATCGTCTCGGTGGGTGTGGGGGTCATCATCGTCCTCCGAATCAGAACTTTCTGGACGATCGGACTATAAATCTTCCCACTTCAACGCGCAATATATGAATACACACTGGACATAGCCCGAAAACTAATAGTACGGTCGTCCACATACATGATGGAAGGACGGCACATGCGAGCAGTGGTACAGCAGGAGTGGGGCGACCCCGAGAACATGCGTCTGGCCGAAATCGACCGGCCTGAACCGGTTTTCGGCGAAGTCCTGGTCAAAGTCGTTGCGGCGGGCGTGAACCCGGTCGACTACTACACCGCCCGCGGCCTGGCCTACAACAGCGTGCTCGACCTGCCCTTCGTCAACGGCTGGGACGTCGCCGGCGTGGTGGAGCAGGTCGGATACGGCACGACCCGATTCCGTCCCGGCGACAAGGTTTTCGGCATGCCCTGGTTCCCGCGCGCGGCGGGCGCCTACGCCGAGTACGTGACCGCGCCCGCCCGCCACCTCGCCCCCATGCCCGGCGAACTGAGCTTCACCCAGGCGGCCGCGCTCACCCTGGCCGGTCTCACGGCGTGGCAGATGCTCGTCGACGTGGCCGACGCCGGACCGGGCGACCGAGTGCTGATCACGGCGGCCGCGGGCGGCGTCGGACATCTGGCCGTGCAGATCGCCAAGGCGCGCGGCGCCCACGTGATCGCCACCGCCCGCGCCGCGAAACACGCCTTCGTCACCGCACTGGGCGCCGACGAGGTCATCGACTACACCACCACCGACATCACCACGGTGGTCCGCGACGCCGACATCGTGATCCAGATGTTCGGTGGCGAGGCCGCGTTGCGCGCACTCGAATGCCTGCGCCCCGGCGGCATTCTCGTCAACGCCCAGGGCGCCTGGTCCCCCGGCATGTCCCGCCGCGCAGCGGAATTGGGCGTACGAGCCACCGCGTATCTGGTCGAGCCCGATCACACCGGGCTCGAGGCCCTCGCCACCCTGGTCCGCGACTCCGCCCTGCGGGTCCACGTCGACAAGGAACTACCACTGGAACACGCGGCCGCCGCCAACCAACTCGTCGGAAAGGGCCGCACCATCGGCAAACTCGTCCTAACCATCGGCGAGCACGAGCGATGACGAGCCGCAGGTGAGGGTTCTCCAGAGACGATACGAGCCCGATACCCCTTCGGCGGGTACCGGACTCGTATCACTTCCGCGCAACCTACGGCATAGCGGTTATGCGCTGGGACGCTCGAACTCCCCGCTCCCCACGCCTGCCGTGAACGCGTCCCACTCACCAGGCGCGAACGTCAGATGACCCGCATCGGGGTTCTTACTGTCACGGACGCCGACCTGGCCGTCAGGCAACCACGAAACCTCAACGCACTGACCGGCGTTCGCGCTGTAGCTTGATTTGAACCAGTTCATTTCTCATACCTCTTGATTACTGTTCTTATGATCTTGCGGGTATCGCTTTGACTGTAGGACTCCTTGCGCACCGACTCAGCAAACTTCATGTATTGTTCCAACGTTTTGGCGTCGTTCATGTAGGCATCGCTCCAAGATGACTCCAGAAAAGCGAGTGGCGGTTCCGGTATTTCGCCCGATTGCGCCTTCGGAAAATCGAGAATCATGAAGGTGGCGTTCGGAATACCGAGCGGAAATCCGGCGGAGAACGGGTGGATACGGAGTGTCACACTGGGGCTCTGGCTCATATCGAGCAGGTAGCCCAGTTGCTCGCGCATGGTATCCATGTTACCCACCTGCTGATAGAGAGCCGCTTCGTCGATTATCGCCTCCAAGCGCATCGGGTCGACGGATCGTTTGATTGCGCGTTGCCGGTCGATCCGCAAATTCACTAGCCGATCAACTGCAAAAACCGTCAGCTCGTCGTTCTCTTCGACGTACTTTCTTGTGATCGCCTCAGCGTATGCACGTGTCTGCAGCAATCCAGGCACAATGAGTGAGTATGAAAACTGTTTCACAGCAATCGTTTCCAGCCCGATGAAGAGTTGGAACGTGTCCGAGATGATGTCCCCATAATTCTCGGTCTGCGAGCGCTGCCTCGCCGCCTCCGCTAGTTCCAGCATGAACTTCGTTCGCTCGCCGTCGAACTCGTACAGCTCACAGAGCGCGCGGATGTGCGGGCGCGAGATTCGTGCGTTCCGTCCAGTCTCATACCGCTGTAGCGCCGCTTTGGACAGGTCGACCAACATCGCGGCACGCGCGATGGAGAGTCCGGCCGTGTCGCGCCCGTCCCGCAGGATCCGAGCGAGCTGCCTTCTGGGGAGCGTGGGTATCCGTGGGCTCTCTTCTGCCTGGCTGTGGTCTGTCACTATCCGAACCTCCCCGTTCCTAGTGATGACTCCGCGCGCTAAAGCGAATCAACGCTAACACGCAAGGTGAGTCGTACAACATGAGTCGGATCATGCGGAAACACCATAAATTCAAGCGACATTGGACTGAATAGCCTGTTTCGCTGGCAGTCACCGCATGGCTGTGCTGTTCTTTTCGAGCGCGATTCCCGTTACGACACACCAAGTTAGACGCATCTGGGGGCTACCACCAATGAAATCAATCCAATGAACGCATGGACCATCGCGCTGACCACCGTCTCGGTGTCCGCGGTCGCGTTTCCTATCGCTATCGGACTGTCCTGCCTGTGGCCCCCAGACCACAACAACGACGAACACCCGATCACCACCACGCACCGCACGCACGCGGCCGACGCGAATCCGTATGCGGCACAGGAATTCCTGTCCACCTGTACCGCACCGACACGCCCGCTGAGCATCGCGGAAGCACATCGGGAAATGCAATTACATCGCGAATGCCGCTGCGTGAGACAGCGCTTCGCCCTACAGACACTGATCGAAGCCGGTCGCATAAAACCGGACAGCCATCGGGAGCCCCCACAATCATGGACTTTGTGAAGCAGTGCGTAAGCAGGGTGCTGGATCTGCCGGCGCGAGTGAACCCGGACGGCTACAACTGATGCCGATCACGGACTACATGTTCACCAACGACCCAGACCGCGAACGCGCGACATGGCTCGAAAAGCGCGCTCAGAAGGCGGGATACCGCATGGATCGTTCGATCGCGGGCACCGGCCCCGACGGCTACCGCCTGTGCGACGCCGAAACCGGATACGAACTCATCCGGTCCCGCCACCTCGAGAACATCGAGCACTACCTCAACTCATGACACGGGAATTACAAGCCCAGATCCCGCGCCACGATCATCTTCATGACCTCGCTGGTGCCGGCGTAGATCCGCGCCACCCGCGCATCGGTGTACAGGCGCGCGATCGGATACTCCATCATGTACCCGTATCCGCCGAACAGTTGCAGGCAGCGGTCGACCACGCGGGCCTGGACCTCGGTGCAGAACAGTTTCACGCGCGCCGCGTCCGCGCCGGACAGGACGCCGTCGATCAGATCGCGCACCGCGCGGTCGATCATCGTCTGCGCCGCCTCCACCTCCGTGGACATCGCGGCCAGTTCGAATTTGGTGTTCTGGAACGAGGCGACCGGCGTGCCGAAGGCGTTGCGCTGCTTGGTGTAGTCGATGGTCGCGGCGATCGCGGCGCGGGCTTGGGCCACCGAGCCGACCGCCACGGTCAGCCGTTCCTGCGGCAGGTTGTGGCCGAGGTAGCCGAACGCCGCACCCTCCTCGCCGAGCCGGTTCTCGATCGGAACCCGGACATCGGTGAACGACAGCTCCATGGTGTCCTGCACCTTGCAGCCCATCTTGTCCAGCATGCGGCCGCGCGTGAAACCCGCCATGCCGTCCTCGACGACCAGCAGCGTGAGTCCGGCGCGGCGATTGTCCGGATCGGTGGCCGTGCGGGCGACCACGATCACCAGATCGGCGAGCAGGCCGCCGGTGATGAAGGTCTTGGCGCCGTTGAGGATATAGTGGTCCCCGTCGCGCACTGCGCTGGTCCGCATGCCCGCCAGGTCTGAACCCGTGCCCGGCTCGGTCATGGCGATCGCGGTGAGCAGCCGGCCCGCCGCGAGGCCCGGGAACCAGCGCTCTCGCTGCGCGGCGTCGGCGTATTCCAGGAAGTACGGCAGGATCACGTCGAGCTGGGTACGCACGGTGCCGAGGGTGACCAGCGCGCGGGCGGCCTCCTCCTGCAGGACCACGTTGTAGCGGTAGTCGCGCAGCCCCGCACCCCCGTACTCCTCGGGCAGCGCGAACCCGAGCAGCCCGAGTTCGCCCATCTCCGCGAAGATCTCCAACGGCATGACGCCCGACTTCTCCCACTCGGGGTAGTCCGGCACGATCCGCTTCTCGATGAAGTCCCGTGCCAGTTGCCGGAACGCCTCGTGGTCGCCGGTGAACAATTCTCGTCGCACGCCGTGCCTCCGTTCAGGAAATCAGCTCGACCACAGTGGCATTGGCGGTACCGCCGCCCTCGCACATGGTCTGCAGCCCGTAGCGAATCCCGTTGTCGCGCATGTGGTGGATCATCCGGGTCAGCAGCACCGCGCCCGACCCGCCCAGCGGATGGCCGAGCGCGATGGCGCCACCGAGCGGATTGGTCAGTGCGGGATCCGCGCCGGTCTCGGCCAGCCAGGCCAGCGGCACGGAGGCGAAGGCCTCGTTCACCTCGAACACGCCGATGTCGGCGAGCCCCAAACCCGCCTTCCCCAAGACCTTTTCGGTCGCGGGGATCGGGCCGGTGAGCATCAGCACCGGGTCGGAACCCGCCACCGCGCCCGCGCGGTAGCGCACCAACTGGGTCAGCCCGAGTTCTCGAGCCTTCTCCGGGGTGGTCAGCACCAGCGCGGCGGCGCCGTCGGAGATCTGTGAGGAATTTCCGGCATGGATCACCCCGTCCTCGCGGAACGCGGGCTTCAGACCGGCGAGCTTCTCCACCGTGGTACCCCGCCGGATGCCCTCATCCTCGGTCACCACGCCGGAATCCGTTGCGACGGAGACGATCTGACCGGCGAACACGCCCGCATCCTGCGCGGCGGCGGCCCGCTCGTGCGACAGCGCGGAGTACTCGTCCAGCCGCGTGCGGCTGAAACCCCACTTCTGCGCGATCAATTCGGCCGAGAGACCCTGATTGAACGAGAAGTCGTCGTAGCGCGCCAACGCCTTCGGCCCGTACGGCTGACCGGAGGCACGGGCCGCGCCCAGCGGCACCCGGCTCATCACCTCGACACCGCCCGCGACCACGACCTCCTGCTGCCCGGACAGCACCGCCTGCGCCGCGAAATCCACTGCCTGCTGGCTGGATCCGCACGCCCGGTTCACCGTGGTGCCCGGGATACTCTCCGGCCAGCCCGCCGCCAGCACCGCGTACCGCCCGATATTGCTGGACTGATCGCCCACCTGCGAGACACAGCCCCAGATCACGTCGTCCACCACCGCCGGGTCCAGGCCGGTGCGCTCGGCCAGCGCGTTGAGGACGTGTGCGGACAGGTCGGCCGGATGCACTCCGGACAGTCCGCCGTTGCGTTTGCCGACGGCGGTGCGGACCGCTCCCGCGATGACTACCTCACGCATCTGCTATCTCCCGTTCTCGGTCTCGTTGCTCGCGCGAAGCGGCGGACGGTGCACGGTCCAGCGGCCGGTGTACCGGGGCTCGCGCCGTTCGGCGAAGGCCGCGAACGCCTCCGGGGCGTCCGCGGTCGCGAAATTGATGCCCTGGGCGCGTGCCTCCGCCGCGAGCGCCTCCCGCAGCGTCGCGTCCGCGCCGTCGTTCAGCAGGGCCTTGGTCTGGGCTAGGGCCACCGGGGGCCCGGCGGCCAGGCGGCCGCCCAGGTCGACCACGAACTCATCGATCTCGTCCCCGGGCACCACCCAGGTCACTAGTCCGAGATCGCGCGCCTGCTTCGCATCGATGGTCTCGGCCAGCAGCGCCAGCCGCTTGGCCTGCTGTAGGCCGACCAGCCGGGGCAGCAGCCACGACCCGCCGAGGTCCAGCGAGAGACCGCGCCGGGCGAAGATCTGCGCAAAAGTCGACTCCGGAGTGGCGACCACAAGATCGCACCCCAGCGCGAGATTCCACCCCGCCCCAACCGCGACGCCCCCGACCTTCGCGACCGTCGGCTGCGGCACCTCGTGCAGCAACACCGCGACATCGGTCAGCGCCCGCATCCGATAGATCGGATGATTGTTGTCCGGCACCGAAATATCCGCGCCCGAGCAAAACGCCCCACCCGCACCGGTAACCACCACCGCCCGCACCGAACGATCCTCGGCCACCTCCCGCAGCGCCTCGGCGAGCACCACCCACAGCTCCGCGTCGATAGCGTTCTTGCGGTGCGGCCGGTTCAGCGTCAGCGTGCGCACCCCGTCCCGATCGTCGACCAGCAGCACCGGTTCGCCGCTCATTCCGCGCCCTCATTCGGCCGCAGCTCGCCTGCCCCGGCGAAATATGCCCGAAGGGGGCTCGTTTCGACATTCGACGTGTCGAAATGCGCTTCAGCACTGCATATTTCGACGCCCACCCCGGTGCACGACGCCCGCCACAAGGCCGGGGCAGAATACCTTTCCGCACAGCAGCGCACCGGCCATGGACCACATGCAACCCGCGCGTCCCGAAGGGTGACCAAAGGCAAACCAGGGCGGCGGATCCCACCTCGCCACATCGGCGCCAGCGCGGATCGTCCAGGTCCTCCTGCGCGCACTGCCCCGCTCATCGCCCGCCCCCGATCACACCTGATCGGCGCAGATCAACCAGTTCCGCTGTCGTACAGCCGATCTCGCTGAGTACCGGGTCGGTATGCTCGCCCAGGCCCGGGACCGGACCCATCGGCGGCTCGTATCCGGGCAGCACGGCGGGCGGCAGCAGCGACGGGATCGGTCCGCCCGGGGTGTCGATGGTGCGCCAGCGGTCGCGTTCCACCAGTTGCGGGTGGTCGAGTACCTCGCTGGGGCGGTTGTAGCAGGAATTGCCGATACCGGCGTCGTCGGCGGTCTTCTGGATGTGCGCCAAGTCGTGCCGCCCGCACCACGCCCCGATCGCCTCGTCCAGTTCGGCCCGATGCCGCACCCGGCCCGAGTTGGTCCGGAAGCGTTCCGCCGCAGCCAGATCCGGGCGGCCGAGGATCTCGGTGGCCAGCCGCTGCCACTCGCGGTCGTTGGTCGTGCCGAGCACCACGGTGCGGCCGTCGGCGGTCGGGTACGCCCCGTAGGGCGCCACAGCCGGCGAACTCATCCCGAGCGGCTGCTGATCGACTCCGGCATGCCGGGCGTAGGTGAGGTGGTAGCCCATCATCTCGGCCATCGTGTCGAACAGGCTCACCGCGATGGTGCCGCCGTGCGCCGATCCGCGCGTACGCCCGTGCAGCGCCGCCAGGATCGACAGCGCCGCATACAGTCCGGTGGTGACGTCCGCGACGGGCGGCCCCGGCTTGGCCGGGGCATCGGCGGTGCCGGTCACCGCGCACACCCCGGACTCGGCCTGCACCAGCAGGTCGTAGGCCCGCTTGTGCGACAGCGGCCCCCCGGCCCCGAAACCGTCGATCTCCACCGCGATCAGCTCGGGATAGCGCGCGGCGAGATCGGCGGGCGCCAGCCCCAGCCGCGCGGTCGCGCCGGGCGCCAGATTGGACACCAGCACGTCGGCCCGCGCCAGCAGCCGATGCAGCAGTGCTACTCCCGCTTCAGTTTTCAGGTCCAGCGTCACCGACTCCTTGCCCCGGTTCACCCAGACGAAGTGGGCGGCCTGGCCGTGCACCACCTCGTCGTAGTACCGGGCGAAGTCGCCACCGGCAGGGTTCTCCACCTTGATCACCCGCGCGCCGAAATCGGCCAGCGTCCGGGTGCACATGGGCGCCGACACCGCCTGCTCCAGGGCGACGACCGTGATCCCGGCCAGCGGGCCCCCGGTGTGGGCGTCCATCAGATCACCGTGCCGCCGTCCACCGGCAGCACCTGCCCGGTGATGAACGAGGCCGCGTCGGAGGCGAGGAAGACGAACGCGCCCGCCACTTCCTCCGGTTCGGCCCAGCGCCGCAACAGAATACGGTCGAGCATCGCCCGGGAGAACTTCTCGTCGGTGCGGATGGTCTCGGTCATCGGCGTCGCGGCCAGCGGAGCGAGCGCGTTGACCAGAATGTTCTTGCGCGCCAGCTCTTTCGCCAGCGATTTGGTGATCCCGATGATGGCGGCCTTGGCGGCCGAATAGTTCACCTGGCCGAGCGTGCCCACGAGTCCCGCGGCGGAGGTGACGTTGATGACGCGCCCCGTGCCGTCGGTGGGCAGGTAGGCCAGCGCGGCCTGCGTGCAGTTGATCGTGCCCAGCGCGTGAATGTCGAACAGCCGCTTGACCGATTCGGCGGTGGTCTTGGCGAACATCGCGGGCGCGGTGACCCCGGCATTGTTCACCAGGATGTGCAGCGCCCCGCCGGTGAGCGCGGCAGCCCGTTCGGCGGCGGCGTCGGCAGCGTCCCGATCGGTGACGTCGAACGCGAAACTCGCCGCGGCGCCGCCGTTTCCGGTGATCTTCTCCGCGACGGCCGCGGCGGCGTCACCGTCGCGATCGGTGACCAGCACGGCCGCGCCCGCGGTGGCCAGCGCCTGCGCCACGGCCGAGCCGATCCCCCCGGCCGCGCCGGTGACCAGCGCCGAGCGCCCGGTGAGGTCGAACAGTCCCTGCTGGGTCATCAGTAGCTCCTCGGCATTCCCAGGGTGTGCGAACCCAGATAGTTCAAGATCATTTCTTGGCTGACCGGAGCGATGCGCATCACGCGCGCCTCCCGGAAGTAGCGGGCCACGTGGTACTCCTCCGCGTACCCCATGCCGCCGTGCGTCTGCAGGGCGCGGTCGGCGGCGGTGAATCCGGCGTCGGCGCACAGGTATTTCGCCGTATTCGCCTCGCGCCCACAGGATTTCCCGTTATCGTAGCGCCAGGTGGCCTTGCGCAGGATGAGTTCGGCGGCGTCCAGGCGGGCCAGCGAGTCGGCCAGCGGGAACTGGATGGCCTGGTTCTTGCCGATCGGCCGGTCGAACACCACGCGTTCCTTGGCATATCGCACGGCCCGGTCCAGCGCCACCCGGCCCAGGCCGAGCGCCTCGGCGGCGATCAGCATGCGTTCGGGGTTGAGCCCGTCGAGCAGGTACCGGAACCCTTGGCCCTCCTCGCCGACCCGGTCCTCCACCGGGACACGCAGATCATCGATGAAGACCTCGTTGGAGGTGACGGCATTGCGGCCCATCTTGGCGATCGGCCGAATGTCGATGTGCGCGCGGTCGATATCGGTGAGGAACAGCGTCATGCCGTCGGTCTTCTTGGTGACCTCGGCGTAGCTCTGCGTCCGCGCGAGCAGCAGGATCTTCTCCGACTCCATCGCCTTCGAGATCCACACCTTGCGCCCGTTGACGATGTAGTGGTCGCCGTCGCGGCGCGCGAACGTCGTGATGCGCGGAGTGTCCAGTCCCGCACCGGGTTCCGTCACACCGAAACACACGTGCAGGTCGCCGGTGGCGACCCGCGGCAGGGTCCGCTGCTTGAGTTCCTCCGACCCGTGCACCACCACCGGCTGCATACCGAAGATCGACATGTGGATGGAGCTGGCGGCGTTCATGCCGCCGCCGGAGCGGGAGACCTCCTCGGCCAGCAGGGTGGCCTCGGTGATGCCCAGCCCGTGCCCGCCGTACTCCTCCGGAATGGTCAGGCCCAGCCAGCCGCCCGCGGCGATGGCCTGGTAGAACTCCGTCGGGAATTCGTGGTCCCGGTCCTTCTGCATCCAGTACTGGTCGTCGAACTTGCGGCACAGCTCGGCCACCGACGACCGGATCAACTCCTGGTCCTCGGACAGGTCGAAACTCATGCCTCCCGCAGTCGTGTCATCGGACACCTCCACACCTCCATCTCGGTACACCCGCCGCCGGCCCGCGGCGCGGCTCAGGACGCCGAGGTGACGCCGTCGAGCCGAATCTCGCTGCCCACCACCCGGTTTCCGAGTTCGTCCAGATCGTGGGACTGCCGGGCCAGCCAGAACCGCAGGAAATTGGTCAGGGAATAGCGCAGGAACAGCGCCGCACCCACCACGCTCGCGGCCACCCCGGCCAGCGCCAGGGTGATGGCGTCGCGCTGGGCCAGCGGGTCGGTGGTGCCGTGCGACATGAAGTACGCCAGCACCGCGATCACCGGCCCGGCCACCATGAGCACCACGCCCAGGCGCAGCCACAGTCCCGAGCGCCCGGCGGCGGGATCGGGAATCTTCAGTTCCTGCAATTCGCGGACGAACCGGTCCGCGCGTGCTTCGGTCATGTCGAACTTCCTAGGTAGAGGGCTGCCAATTCGTCGCGGATCGCATCCGGATGTCCTCGCCGCGAGACGCGCCCGCGCACCAGCACGGCGGCGTGGTCGGCGATGCCCAGCACGGCGGCGGCGAACTGCTCGACCACGAGCACCGCGACTCCCTGCCGGGCGATCTCGGCCACCTGTTCGTAGAGCTGCCCGACGACCAAGGGCGCCAAGCCCATCGAGAGTTCGTCGAGCAGCAGCACCGCGGGATCGGTGGCCAGGCCGCGGGCCAGCGCCAGCATCTGCTGTTCGCCGCCGGAGAGAGTGCCGGCGATCTGCCCGGCGCGCTTGCCGAGGATCGGGAACCGGGCGAACGCGATCTCCTCGATCTCCGCGCGCGGGCGGCCGGTGAAGGTCATCATCAGCAGGTTGTCGCGCACGGTGAGGTTCGGGAAGACACCGCGGCCCTCGGGAATCAGGCACACGCCCGCCCGCGCGAGGTCGCGCGGTTGCGCGCCCGTCAGGTCGCGCCCGCCGAGCAGCAGCCGCCCCGAGGCGATCGGGTGGATCCCCGCGATCACCTTCAGCGCGGTGGTCTTCCCGGCGCCGTTGGGCCCGAGCAACGCGACCACCTGCCCGGACGCGACCTCCAGATCCACGCCGTGCAACACCGTGATGGCGTCGTACGCGGCCCGCACCTCGCGCAGGGCGAGCAGGGTTGCACCGTCCGGTTCCGTTGCGGCCGTGGATGTCCCGAGTTCGCTCTGTACGTTCATACGTCTCCCAGATAGGCCGCGAGCACGACCTCGTCCTCGCGGATCACCGCGGGCGGGCCGGAGGCGATGACCTTGCCGAGATCGAGCACGAACACCTCGTCGCACACGTTCATCACCAGGCCCATGTCGTGTTCTACGAGCAGCACCGCGGCGCCGTCGTCGGCGAGCGAGCGCAGTAGCTCACCGAAACGCTCGGTCTCGGTGTGGTCCTGGCCCGCGGCGGGCTCGTCCAGCAGGATCAGGCTCGGGCGCGCCGCGATCGCGCGTCCCACCTCCACCAGCCGGGCGGTGCCGGTGGGCAGGTCGTCGGCGGAGGTGTCGGCCACCTCCTGCAGGCCGAGCCGCTCGATGATCTCGGTGACGGTCCCGGCCGCCTGCCGCCGGTGCCGGCCGAGTTCGGCCGCGACCAGCAGGTTGTCGCGAACGGTCAAGCGCCCGAACAACTCCAGCCGCTGGAACGTGCGGGCCAGGCCGTGCCGGGAGCGCCGCGACGGCCCGAGCCGGGTGACGTCGGTCCCGCCGATGGCCACCCGCCCGGTGGTCGGTTTGCGCAGCCCGCAGATCACGTCGAACAGCGTGCTCTTGCCGGCGCCGTTGGGCCCGATCAAACCGGTCACCGCGCCGCGTTCGGCCCGCAGTCCCGCGCCGTCGAGCGCGCGGTTGCCGCCGAACACGACGGTGACATCGTCAACTTCCAGCAGCGACGGCACGATCGAGCACCTCCCCGTCCTTCGAATTCCACGGGCGCTTGATGCCCCACCACTCCACCGGCACCTCGGCCGGTCCCGGCTCCGGCCGGGTCCTGGCCCCGTGCCAGACGCGCGCGGCGATCGCGGCCACCACCGCTCCCGCGGTGAACATCCAGCCGTCGATGGTGTCGATCAGGCGCAGGCCCCACAGCCCGAGCAGTACGAGAATCAGTGCGGGACCGACGATCCGGTCGCGCAGCATCGGGAACCAGTCCTTGCGCAGCGGCCCGATGGCGCCCTCGCGGAGCACGCCGCCACCGAAGGCGATGCCGCCCAGCGACGGCAGTACCTGGGCCAGGTTCTGCAAACCGGGCCACAGCACGGGAATCACGTTGAGCGGACCCGCGAAGACGAGACCGGTGAACAGTCCCGCGCCCACGGCGCCGAGTCCGGCGATGGTCACGATCAGGAAAATCGGTAGTCCCGCAACGAGATTGAACTGGTCGGGCGCGACCGCCTGCAACTGCATCCCGTACAGCGCGCCGCCGAGTCCGGCGATGGCGGCCGACAGCGCGAACACCAGCACCCGCGCCGCCAGCAGGCTGCCGCCGAGGGTGGCGTAGGCGGCCTCGCTGTCGCGCAGCGCGATCAGCCGGCGCCCGAATCGGCTGCGCCGCAACACCGCGATGCCCAGGCCCGCCACCGCCAGGCACACCGCGGCGAACACGGTGATCTCCGCGGTGGTGTTCAGTTTCCAGCCGAACAGGTCCGGACCGACCAGCGACACCGAGCCCTGATCGAACAGCGCGATCCGAACCCCGAACAGTTCGAACGACGGCAGCGTGAAGATCCACCGGTCCAGCACCACCGCGAACGCCGCCGTCGCCAGGGCCAGATACACCCCCGACAGCCGCAGCGCCGGGATGGCGACCACCGCGCCGACCACGCCCGCGATGGCCATCGCCGCGAGCAGCGCCCACCACTGGCCGTCGGGGCCGAGGTGCGAATAGGCCACCGCCCCGACCCCGGCGAGACTGAGCTGGCACAGCGAGATCTGCCCGGCGAACCCGAGCAGCGGCACGTACGACAGCGCGATCACGCCCCAGGCGAACATGGCGCCGTAGGTGATCAGGTCGGCCTCGCCGAGCATGGTCGCCAGGAACAGCCCGATCACCACGATGGTCGCGGCGAAGGCCAGCGAGCCGTTGATCGTCGGCAGCGGAACGGGTTTCAGCTTGCGGTCCCGGCCACGCAACCGGCCGTGCGGGAACATCAGCAGAGCCAGGAACAGCAGCAGCGCGGGCGCCGCCAGCCGCAGACCGGGCAGATACTCGTTCTGCGGCAGGTACCCGGTCAGGTAGCTCTCCATCAGGCCGACCACCACCGCGCCCGCGAAGGTCATCGGCAGATTGCGCAGGCGACCGAAAATGGCTGCGGTGTAAGCGCTCACGATCAGCAGCGACAGCTGCGCGGCGTCCAGCGCCACGGTCGGCGCGATGAGGATGCCGCCGACCGCCGCCAGCTCGATGCCGAGGATCCAGGCGACCCGGTTGGCCCGGCCGGGATCGGCGCCGGTGAGACCCACCAGCGCCCGGTCGTCCACGGTCGCCCGCATCTCGGCGCCGGTCCTGGTGCGGAACAACAGGATTCGCAGCGCCACCGCCACCACCACCGCGACGCTCATGGTGAGCGCCTGATGCCAGGTGATCGTCACCGCGCCGAGATCGATCGAGGACCGGTCCGCGAAGAACCGCGGTAGCGACCGCGACTTGTTGGGGTCCCAGACCCACCGCGCCAGCACGATGAGACCGCTCAGCAGCGCGATGGTCATCACCAGTTTCTCGGCGTCGCCGAGGCCCTGGGTCGGCGCCAGGGCCTTGCCGAACACCAGGCCGAACAGCGGCGCGAAGATCAGCAGCACCACGACGATCGCGATCGGCACCGGCCAGCCCCACCCGATGGTCAACTGCCAGTACACGAACGCCGAGATCATGCCCGCCGCGCCGTGCGCGAAGTTGAACACGCCGGTCGTGGTGTAGGTGAGCACCAGCCCGCTGCCGATCACGGCATAGATCGCCGCGGTGCTGAGACCGACGATCCCGAAGGCGAGGAACTGCTCCATCAGTGCGACAGCTCCGTCACTTCAGATCGGTCATGCTCTTGCCGACATCGGCGAGGGTGGTCGGCTTGCCGAAGTCCCGGGTGTACTTGTACGCGGTGAAACCGCAACGGAACACGCCGTTGTTGGGCTTGAAGTCGGCGGTCTCCCAGCCGTCGGCGGTGGCCTTCTGCACGTTGAAGCAGCGGGTCTGCTCGGCCAGCGGCTTGGACAGGTCGACGGGCGCCTGCAGACCGCCGCCGGTCCACGCGGTCTCGGCGGCCGCGGCGTTGTATACGCAAGCGCGAGTGAGGTTGTCGCCACAGCCGCTGGCGGACTTGGCGAACAGCAGCCACGACTGGAAGGCGCGCAGCACCTGGAAGGTGATGTCGGCGTCGGGCGCGTACTGCTTGAACAGGTCCTTCAGCTGTTGCACCGCGGGCACTTTCGCGGCCGCGTCCAGCGGGGCGGTGCCGCTCATGTCGAGCACGTTGTTCTGGGTGCCCAGCGAACTCTTGACCGCGTCGAGGAACATGTTGTTGTAGGAGTTGGCGTTCGCGTCGATCCAGTCCAGCTTGTAGTTCATGCTGGTCAGCGTGTCCTCGAGCTTGGCCAGGTAGCGGAAGTCGCCGAAGAAGATCAGGCCCTTGACGTTGTTGGACTTGATCGCCTGCGCGTACGGCGTCCAGTCCGCGACTCCCGCGATGGGGTACAGCTCGTTGTAGACGATCTTCGCGCCCGCGGCGGTGAGCGATTCGCCCATCTTGTCGCCCATGACCTTGGTGATGGGCGAGTCGCCGTTGATCATGCCGACCGCGCCGGCCGAACCCGGGTAGGCCTCCTTGATCAGCCAATCCTGGAACCCGGTGTACGGGTTCACCGGCTCCGACGCCGAGGAGCCCGCGCCCAGTTGCAGGTCGGAGCCGGTGTTCGAGGTCTGGGTGACCTGCGCGGGGAACTCCGGCAGCAGGCACGACAACCGGTCCTTCACGCCCAGGCCGTCGAGGGCGGCGCTGCCGCCGACGAGGAAGAAGTCCTCGCGGCAGGCGTCCAGCATGCGCTGGCGCACCTCCATCAGCTTGGTGTCGCGCAGCTTGTTGACGATCTTGCGGCCGTTGATGCCGCCCGCCGCGTTGCACCAGGAGGTGAACACCTTGGCGGCGTCGACGAAGTCGGGGTTCTTCGTGAAGCCGATGTCGGAGAACATCCCGACCTGGATCTCACTCGCCGTCACGCCCTGCGCGGAAGCGGTTTTCGCGCTTCCGGGCCCGCAGACGCCGGTCAGGTCGCCGAAGTTGCCCGACGCGGCGGCAGTGCCCGAGCCGCCCTCCTCGGTCCCGCGACTGCCGCCCTCTCGGGCGCAGCCGGACGCTACCAGGAGCGCGAGCGCCAGTAAGGCGACGATTATGCGCTGCGGTTTCACCGTGGTTCCTCCTCCGTGAGCCGCCCGAGAGGGGCTCTGTCACCGGTTTGGAAACTATCTTCTCAGAATTGGATAATCAATACACCCGGTTTGGAGAGTGTGATCCTCGCGGGCTCCGGCGGGTGGGCCGTTGACACGATGGCAGCCGCATGGAAACCTAATAGCCGAATATGAGAATGTGATTCTCGTAAGCACGCCCGGAGGGCCACCGGCATCCGGGCCGGCTCGGCCCGCCGGCCCGTCTACCGACACCTTCGGCGCACCAGCCGGACTACGAAAGGTAATCCGTTGGCACACTTCACCAAACCGGCCGCCGGGAGCTGGACCCAGAACTACCCGGAACTGGGCACCGAGCCGGTCGACTACACCGACTCCATCGACCCCGCCTTCTACGAGGACGAGCGCCAGGCGATCTTCCGCAAGAACTGGCTCAACGTCGGGCGAGTGAACCGGCTGCCGCGCGCGGGCAGCTACTTCACCAAGGAGCTGGCCTGCGTCGGCACCTCGCTCATCATCGTCAAGGACACCAAGGGCGTGGTGCGGGCGTTCCACAACATCTGCCGGCACCGCGGCAACAAGCTGGTCTGGGATGACTACCCGGGCGAGGAGACCGCCGGCACCTGCCGCCAGTTCACCTGCAAGTACCACGCCTGGCGCTACAGCCTCGAGGGCGAGCTGACCTTCGTCCAGCAGGAGAAGGAGTTCTTCGACCTCGACTCCGACAAGTTCGGTCTCAAGCCGGTGCGCTGCGAGGTGTGGGAGGGGTTCATCTTCGTCAACCTCGACGAGCACGCCAAGCCGCTCACCGAGTACCTGGGCGGATTCGCCAAGGGCCTGGAGGGCTACCCGTTCGAGCAGATGACCGAGGTGTTCAGCTACCGCGCCGACATCGGCAGCAACTGGAAGCTGTTCATCGACGCGTTCGCCGAGTTCTATCACGCGCCGATCCTGCACATGAAGCAGGCGGTCAAGGACGAGGCCGACAAGCTGGCCAACGTCGGCTACGAGGCGCTGCACTACGAGATCGACGCGCCGCACTCGATGGTGTCGTCATGGGGCGGCATGGCACCGCCCAAGGACCCGAACATGGTCAAGCCGATCGAGCGGGTGCTGCGCAGCGGGCTGTTCGGCCCGTGGGACAAGCCCGACATCGAGGGCCTCGACCCGATGCCCGAGGGCATCAACCCCGCACGCCACCGAGCTTGGGGCGTGGACGAATTCGAGTTCTTCCCGAACTTCTCACTGCTGTTCTGGGCGCCCGGCTGGTATCTCACCTACCACTACTGGCCGACGGCGGTGGACCGGCACATCTTCGAGGCGAGCCTGTACTTCGTGCCCGCCCGCAACGCCCGCGAGCGGCTCGCCCAGGAACTGGCCGCGGTCACCTTCAAGGAGTACGCGCTGCAGGACGCGAACACCCTGGAGGCGACCCAGACCATGATCGCCACCCGCGAGGTCACCGAGTTCCCGCTCAACGATCAGGAGATCCTGCTCCGCCACCTGCACAAGACCGCCCAGCGAATCGTCGAGGAGTACCGCAATGGCAGCGCAAAGTAACGGCACCGGACCGCAGCTCCCCGCGGAGTTCGCCGAGTGGTCGCGGCTCTCCGACTGGATCCTGCCCACCGAGCCGGAGCGCTACCAGAAGCGGCTCGCCTCCTCGATGGCGGAGATGCAGGACCTCTACGACACGGTGTTCCCGCGCCTCGAGGCCGCGATGGCGTTCTGCGACAAGTACGAATGGGGCGATCTGCCCGACGAGGTGCGCAACCTGTTCCACCTGCTGCAGTCGCTGGTGATGGTGTCGTTCCCGGTCGAGGTGTGGAAGCAGCCGCGGGTGCCCGACTCCGGCGCGGCCTACCTCGACATCGTCCGCGAGCCGGTGGTCTGAGCGGTGACGGCGCCGGGCACGACCACCGGCCCGGACGAGCAGATCGCCCGATTCCGGTCGGGCCTGCGCGACTGGCTGGACGCGAACGACCTGACGCCCGGCCCGGACCACTCGCTGGACGGGCAGGTCGAGCAGTTGCTGCGGGTGCGGCGCGCGCTGTACGCCGCGGACTGGATGCGTTACGGCTGGCCCGCCGAGGTGAACGGACTCGGCGGGCCCGCCGCTTTGCGCGCGGTGCTGGGTGAGGAGGTCGCCTCCCGCGACCTCGCCGAACCCGGCATCTACTCGATGATCGAGGTGCTCGCGCCCACGATGATCAGCTACGCGCGACCGGAGCTGGCGGCGGCCATGGTGCCGCTGCTGCTGTCCGGGCGCGAGCAGTGGTGCCAGGGCTTCTCCGAGCCGGGGTCGGGCAGCGACCTCGCCTCGCTGAGCACCAAAGCCGTTCCCCGCGACGGTGATTGGGTGATCAGCGGGCAGAAGGTGTGGACCAGTCTGGCCCAGTACGCCGCGCGCTGCGTGCTGCTCACCCGCACCGGCCCGGGCCACGACGGGATCACCGCCTTCTTCGTCGACATGGACTCCCCCGGCATCACCGTGCGGCCGCTGCGCACCATGCACGGCGTCGACGAGTTCGCCGAGGTGTTCTTCGACGACGTGGTGGTTCCGGGCGACCGCATGCTCGGCCGGCCCGGCGACGGCTGGCGGGTGGCGATGGATCTGCTGCCCTACGAGCGCTCCACCTGTTTCTGGCATCGGATCGCGTACCTGTTCACCCGGCTGGACCAGGTGCTGGAGCAGACCGCCGAGCCCGACGACGCCGAGCTGGGCGCGGCGTACCTGGCACTGCACACGGTCCGCTGCCGCTCCCACGCCACCCAGCGCCGCCTCGCCGCGGGCGCGCGGCTGGGCGCGGAGACCTCGATCGACAAGGTGCTGCTGGCGACCGCCGAACAACGACTGTTCGACACCGCCCGCGACTTGCTCCCCGGCGCAGTCGAATTCACCGACCCCCACTGGCGCACCGAGTACCTCTACTCCCGCGCCGCCACCATCTACGGCGGCACCGCCGAGATCCAGCGCAACATCATCGCCCGCCGCCTCCTGGACCTGGGCAAGGAGTGAGGGGCCGATGCCATCTTGCCGTCATCGGCCATGTCGGAATGACGAACGGCCTACCACTGCAATCCCTCTGGGCGAGGCACTAGCGGACGAGGAGTGCGCATGACCGATCTCGACGCGGGCGAACTGGATCTGCTCGCCGATGCGCTGCGCAAGGCTATGACCACCGGTAGCGCCGCCGAACTCGATGACGCGCTGGGCGAGTTGGGGTGGGCGGAGTTGCTCGCCGAGCTGCCCGATGTCGCTGTGCCGCTGGTGTTCCGGCTGCTCGGCGAGACCGGGGCGCACGCTGCCGTACTCGACGACGTCGTCCGGCAAGCCGCCGAATGGACTGAGCCACAACCCATCCCGCTGCCGTTCTCCGGTGGCACGTGGGTGGTGTGGGATCGGGCGGCCGAACCTGGCGCCGCCGTGGACGAAGAACTGCCGCTGCGCACCGTCGATTCCGGCGCCGAACTCCCGGCCGCCGCGCTGGCCGCCGGACGCCGCGCCCTCGGCTGGTGGCTGCTCGGCACCGGGCACGCCATGCTGGCCCTCGCCCGCCGACATGCCCTGGAACGCAAGCAGTTCGGCCGTCCGATCGCCTCGTTCCAGGCCATCCGGCACCGCCTCGCCGAAACCCTCGTAGCACTGGAGGGCGCCGAAGCCGCCCTCACCCACGCCGACACCGATCTGGGCGCCCTACTGGCCAAGGCCGCCGCGGGCCAGGCGGCACTCACCGCCGCCCGCCACTGCCAGCAGGTCCTCGGCGGCATCGGCTTCACCGCCGAACACGACCTGCACCGCCACATCCGCCGCACCCTGGTCCTGGACGGCTTACTCGGCAGCACAAGGGAACTCACCCGTGCCGCAGGCGCCCACATCCGCACGTCGCGATCCGCCCCCCGCCTCGCCCAACTCTGAAGCCGCACATCCGCTGACGAGGGGCTACCGCGGCGACATGGAGAAGTCCGGTACCGGAAAGGGTTGCGGCACCGGACTTTCGGTCCCCGGGTAAGGGGTTCAGCAGGCCGGGGAGGTACCGCCCTGGATCGCCAGCAGGGCGCAGAAGGTGGCGGTGGCGACCTTCCACTTGCCGGCTTCCCGCACCGCCTGGCCGGTCTGGTCGGGCAGCATCGGGTTGCCGCCGATCAGCAGCGTGTAGGTGACGTCGGCGTGATCGGCGTCCACCGGCTTCACCGCGGCCACGGTCACGGTGGTGCCCTGCGCCTGCGGGTTGGCCGCCTGCGCGTCCAGGATCGGGCGGAAGACATCGCCGTTCTGCACCACCGCGGCTTTGTCCTGCGGCGGCGTGGTGCCGGCGAAGAAGGTCGTGTAGACGTCGGTGACGGCCTTGGTCGTGGCCGGATCCGCCTGGGCCGCCGCCGAACTGGTCGCCGCGGCCGACGTGGACGACGACGCGTCGGTGGATTCGTCGTCGGACCCGCAGCCGGTCAGCGCTACGGCCGCGACGAGGGTCGCGCCGCAACAGATCGCGGCCCGGCGAAGGATGGAATCGCGCATGGATTTCCTCGTTTCGAAAGGGAACAGCGGTGGCGCCGGGAGCGTGTCCGCCCGGAGCGCCGGTGGTCCCGTACGGCCACCGTGCCCCTGCGCGAGGCGAGACGGACCGTGCGGGTGCTGCCGGTCGCCCGGCAGACGATGTCGCCGGATCTACTCGGTCTTCGCCTTCATCTCGTCCAGCGCGGCCAGGATCGGGTAGCCGCTCACGCTCAGCGCGTTGCCGTGCCCGGTCTGGTGCACGTCGAACACCGATTGGATCGCGGCGTAGAACCCTTGCACATCCAGCGTCTGATTGACCGCGCGCTTGGCTTGGCGCAACCCGAACGGCGGCATCGTCGCGATCCGCTCGGCCAGCGCCCTGGTCTGCTCGTCGAGTTCCGCGCGCGGCACGACCTGATTCACCATGCCGACCTGCCGGGCCTCCTCGGCGGTCACCGAGCGCCCGGTGAACAGGATCTCCTTCGCCTTGCGCGGCCCGAGTTCCCAAGTGTGCCCGTGGTATTCGACGCCGCCGATGCCCATCATCACCACCGGATCGGAGAATTTCGCGTCGTCGGCGGCCACGATGAGATCGCACGGCCAGCACAGCAGCAGGCCGCCCGCGATACACCGCCCCTGCACCGCCGCGATCGACGGTTTCGGGATGTTGCGCCAGCGCAGCGAATATTCCAGGTAGCGGCGGGCCTCGGTCTCGTAGATGAGCTGCAGGGTGATCTTGGTGATGTCCGCGCCGCCGGTGGCCCGCATGTCGTGGCCGGAGGAGAAGTGCTTGCCCTCCGCCCGCAGCACGATCACCGACACGTCCTCGTCCTCGGCGGCGCGCACCCAGGCGGCGTCCAGCTCGTCCAGCAACTCCCGGTTCTGCGCGTTGGCCGCTTCGGGCCGGTCGAGTGTGATGGTGGCGATCCGATCGGCGGCCTCGTAGCGGATGTACACGTCGAGCTCCTCAACTCCGGGAAACGCCGGGTCGGCAGGGCTGTGCGCCGGCCGCGGTCATCGGGTGAGGTGAGAATAACATTCTCATGTCAGGAAAGGTAAGTCTCCCAGAAGGAGATTGCTTTGGTTCCGAACCGACCTTGAACATGTCGTTCTCCGGTACAGTACATTCATGTTCTCTTCAAATGACCGAGAACCGGGGCGCCGGTGACCACGCCGAGCGAGAAGCCCGCCTGGAAGCAGCGCGCCGTCGAGCGCTCGCTGCGCACCGCCAAGCTGCGCGCCGAGCAGCGCGTACAGCGGTTCCTCGATGCCGCCCAGGCCATCATCACCGAGAAGGGCACCACCGACTTCACCGTGCAGGAGGTGGTGGACCGCTCGCGGCAGTCGCTGCGCAGCTTCTACATGCAGTTCGACGGCAAACACGAACTGCTGCTCGCGCTGTTCGAGGACGCCCTCGGCCGCACCGCCGACCAGTTGCGCGCCACCGCCGACGGGCAGACCGAACCCCTCGAAAAGCTGCGGGTGGCCGTGGAGCTGCTCTTCGAATTGTGCCGCCCCGACCCCGCGGCCCGGCGCCCGCTGTTCACCGATTTCGCGCCGCAGCTGCTGCTCTCGCACCCCGGACACGTCAAGGTCGCGCACGTGCCGATGCTGTCGCTGTTCACCGAGCTGATGGACAAGGCCAAGGCCGCCGGTCAGCTGCGCGCGGATATCAACTCCCGTCGGACATCGGCCATGCTGATGCAGACCGTGATGTTCATCGCGCAGTCCGCCGGCAGCTCCGCCGAGGAGACCCAGCACCCGATCACGGCGGCCGAGGCGTGGGATTTCTGCGCGCACGGCTTCGCTCGTCACGGAGAATAATATTCTCGTCTAGCGAGAATTGTCTTACACTCGGTGCCATGCCCGATTTGTGGAGTGATCTCGTCAGCAGCCTCGATCTGAGCGCGGCATCGTCCACCGAGGACGCCGACGCCGTATTCGAGGGCCGCAACCTGAATTTGGCCTACCACCGTGTGTTCGGCGGCCAGCTACTCGCCCAGTTCGCGCGAGCGGCCGCGGCAGGCGTTCCGGACAAAGAGATCAAGTCGCTGCACGCGATCTTCGTGCGCGAGGGCAGCGCCGACGAACCGATCCGCTACCGGGTGCACCGCCATCACGCCGGGCGTTCCTTCGCCACCGTCTCGGTCGTCGCCGAACAGTCCAAGGGCGTGGTGGCGACCGCGTCGGTCTCGCTGCACACTCCCGAGCAGGGTCCGGACCGGCAGACCGTACCCGCCGCGCCCGCTCTGTTGTCGGCCGAGCACAAGGTGCAGTGGGATCTGCTCCCGTGGGAGACCCGGGCCGTCGTAGATCTCGAGGACTTCGGCTCCGCCCCACCGGAATTCGAGTTCTGGATGCGCACGCCGGAGGCCGACCCCGCGCTGGCGCCCGCGATCGCCGCCTACGCCACCGACCTCACCCTGATCGGCACGGCCCTGCTACCGCAAGAGGGCTTCACCCAAAGCGGCAACGGCACAGCCTTCCTCTCCGCCGTCACCTCCCACACCCTCTGGTTCCACCGCACCTTCCGCACCGACGACTGGCTCCTCCTCCGCCAGCACAGCCCCCTACTCGCCCACGCCCGCGCCTACGGCCGCGGCGACATCCTCACCGAGAACGGCACCCTCGTCGCCTCCTACGCCCAGGAAGCCATGGTCCGCCTCCCGGAGCAGTAGACAAACGATAGAAATCACCAGGCAGTCCCTCGTCATTCCGGCATACCTCTCGCCACTCCGGCATACCTCTCGTCATTCCGGCATACCTCTCGTCATTCCGGCATGCTTTTGGCCGGAATCAGCTGCATGGTGTGGATCCCGGCCAAAAGCGTGCCGGGATGACGGGGGACGGTTCGCGTGGATTTCCCTGGATGTGGCACTAGCCCTCGGGCACGGCGGGTTCCTCGTGCTCGAACGCGCCCACATACCCGAGCGCAGCGGGTCTCACGCTCGACCGCGCCCACTTACCCTGCTCGCCCGCGAGCACAGCGCCTATTCGTGCTCGAGGGGGAGGAGGGTTTGGGCGGCGTGGTAGGCGTCGCATTCGCCGGAGGCTACGGCGGCGGCCAGGCGGTCGAGGTCGGCGTGGGTGCGTAGGCGGGTTTGGGCGAGGGAGAGGATTTGGGCTCGGGCTCGGGCGGTGCGGCGCTGGGGGGTGTCGGTGCGGTGGTGGGCCTCGATCGCGTCGGCCAATTCGGCGATGCGTTCGCCGCGCGAGGCGATCAGGGTGAGGATCGGGGCATCGGATTCGGCGCGCAGGTCACGGACGGTCTGCTGGGCGCCTTCCCGGTCGGCCTTGTTCACGACCAGGATGTCGGCCACTTCCAGCAGGCCGGCCTTCGCGGCCTGAACCGCGTCTCCCGCACCGGGATTCAGGATCACCAGGGTGGGGTCGGCGATCGCGGCGATCTCGATCTCCGACTGCCCGACGCCCACCGTCTCCAGCAGCACGATGTCGTAGCCGAGCGCCCCGAGCAGCTGGATCGCGGCGGGCACGGCGGCGGACAGCCCGCCGAGATGGCCGCGGGTCGCCAGCGATCGGATCAACACGTCGGGGTCATCGATGTGCCGGGCCATGCGGATCCGGTCGCCCAGCAGCGCGCCGCCGCTGTAGGGCGAGGACGGGTCGACCGCGAGTACCGCGACCCGCAGCCCCCGCTCCCGATAGACGCTCGCCAGCGCGGCGATGGTGGTCGACTTCCCCGCACCCGGCGGCCCGGTCACCCCGACCACCCGCACCGGCACCGGCTCCAACGCCGCCCGCACCTCGCCGCGCCGCTCCCCCTCCACCAGGGTGAGCAGCCGCCCCACTGCCCGCGCCGACCCGCCCCGCGCCTGCGCGAGCAGATCGGCCACGGACGCGCCGACTACCCCGGCGACTCCGGAAGCCGCTGCGCCACGGTCGTTCTCCGCACTCACGCAGCCGGTACCTCGATGACCGTCGCCGAGCCCATGCCGCCGCCCGCGCACATCGCGGCGATACCGAAACCACCACCGCGGCGGCGCAATTCGTGTACCAGGGTGACGATCATCCGCGCTCCGGTGGCGGCCACCGGGTGGCCCAGCGAGCAGCCGCTGCCGCTCACGTTGACGATGTCCGGATCGAGGTCCAGGGCGCGGATGGCGGCGATCGGCACCGACGCGAAGGCCTCGTTGATCTCGATCACCCGCACCGACGACAGCGAGATCCCGGCGCGGGAGACGGCCCGGGTGATCGCCTCGATCGGGGCGAGGCCGGTCTCGGCCGGATCGACGCCCACCGACACCCACGACCGGATATAGGCCAGCGCGGGCAACCCGAGCCGGTCACTGGCGACGGCCAGCGCGGCGGCCCCGTCGTTCGCGCCGCAGGCATTGCCCGCAGTGATGGAGAAGCCCTCGATCTCCGGATGCAGTACCTTCAGCCCGGCCAGTTTCTCCAGCGAGGTGTCGCGGCGCGGATGCTCGTCGGTGTCGAACAGGCCGTGCGGCGTCTCGATCGGCACGATCTCTTCCTTGAAACGGCCCTCGTCGATGGCCGCGATCGCATTGCGGTGCGAGCGCAGCGCCCACGCGTCGAGTTCGGCGCGCGTGAGACCCGCCCGCACGGCCGCGTTCCAGCCCACGGTGATGGACATGTCCATGGCGGGGGCGTCCGGGCGGTCCGGATGGCTCGGCGACACCCAGGGATCGATCCACTCGTCCGGCCCGACCTGGAACCGGACGCGCGGCGCGGTGGAATCGGAGTTCACCCCGCCCGCGATGACGAGTTCGTCCATGCCGGCGCGGATTCCGGCCGCGGCGGTCTGCACCGCGGACATGCCCGCCGCGCAGTGCCGGTTCAGCGCCAGGCCCGGCGCGCCGGTCAGCCCCGCGGTGACGGCCGCGTGCCGGGCGACCACGCCGCCGCCGTACCGCCCCTCCCCCAGGACGACGTCATCGACGCGCGCGGCGTCCAGCCCCTCGGCGGCCGCGCTCACCACGTGGTGCGCCAGATCGAAGGCGTTGGTGTCGCGCAGGGTTCCCTTCCGGGCGGTACCGATGGGGGTCCGCAGCGCGGACACGATAACGGCTTCAGGCATTTCGGTGGCCTCCAATTCGGCGACGGGTACTCGGCGCGACCGCTCGGGTGCTCGTGCGACACACGACGAGAATGCTATTTTCTCAATAGGAGAGCCGTAGTTGCAAGATAGGATTATCACATGCAGATCAGTGGAAGCTCCGCCCTTGTAGTCGGCGGCACCGGCGGCCTGGGCGAGGCGACGGTGCGACGCCTGCACGCCGCCGGGGCGAAGGTGGTGGTCGCCGACGTCGCCGACGACAAGGGCAAACAGCTGGAAACCGAGCTGGGGATCCGGTACGTGCACACCGACGCCACCGACGAGGATTCGGTACTCGCCGCCATCGCGGAGGCGGAATCGCTGGGCCCGCTGCGCATCTCGGTCGACACCCACGGCGGTCCGGCCACCGGCGGCAGGCTGGTCGGCAAGGACGGCTCGCCGCTGCCGCTCGAGGGCTTCCGCACCACGATCGAGTTCTATCTGACCGCGGTGTTCAACGTGCTGCGGCTGTCGGCCGCCGCGATCGCCAAGACCGAGCCGCTGGACGAGGGCGCCCGCGGCGTGATCGTCAACACCGCCTCGATCGCCGCGTTCGAGGGCCAGACCGGCCAGATCCCCTACTCGGCGGCCAAGGGCGGCGTGGTCGGCATGACCCTGGTCGCGGCGCGCGACCTGTCGCCGCTGGGCATCCGGGTGGTGACGATCGCGCCCGGCACCGTGAACACGCCCGCCTACGGACAGGCCGCCGACAAGCTCGAGGCCTACTGGTCCCCGCAGGTGCCCTTCCCCAAGCGCATGGGCCGATCGGTCGAGTACGCCCAGCTGGCCACCTCGATCATCGAGAACGACTACCTCAACGGCGAGGTCATCCGTCTCGACGGCGCACTCCGCTTCCCGCCCAAGTAGTTTCGCGCGAAGGTCCCGGAGCCAGGGGGGTTCCGGGACCTTCGATCGCGCGCCGCTACTCCTTGGCCGCGGTGAGCTTGCTGATCACCGCCCGGAAGTCGTCGGTCTGGAACGACAGGTCCTCGGCGGTGGTGGCGAAGTCCAAGGTCGCCAGGACCGCTCGCTCCAGATGCAGATTCAACAGGCGCTTGGTGCTCTCCACGGCCTGCTGGGGCAGTTCGAGAATGCGTTTCGCGCAGGCCAGCGCCTCGGACATGGGATCGGCGACCACATGGTTCACCAGCCCCATCTCCCGGGCCCGCGCGGCGCCGATCTTCGCGCCGGTGAGCGCGTATTCCTTGGCGAGCAGCAGGCTGGTGTGCAGCGGCCAGGTCAGCGGCCCGCCGTCGGCGGCGACCAGGCCCACCTGAACGTGCGGGTCCTTCAGATACGCCGTCTCGGCGATGTAGGCGATGTCGCTCAACGCGACCAGGCTGCAACCCAGCCCGACGGCCGGGCCGTTCACGGCCGTGATCACCGGCACCCGGCACCGCGCCATGCCGAGCACGATGTCGCGGCCGTGGGCGATCGTCTTCGCCCGCAACTGCGAATCTCGGCTCAGCTCGGCCAGATACGCGAAATCGCCACCGGCGGAGAACGCCTTGCCCGCACCCGTGAGCACCGCGACCCGGGCGTCCCGGTCGTCGCCCAGCCGCGGCCAGAGCCGCGCCAGACCGGTGTGCAGGTCGTCGTTCACGGCATTGAGCGCGTCCGGCCGGTTCAGCGTGATGATCCGGAGCGGGCCGTCGGACTGGACGTCGATGACGTCCGGCAGGTCGTACATGGTCAGACTCCTAGTCCGAGGATGCGGGAGGCGATGATGTTCTTCTGGATCTGCGAGGTGCCGCCCATGACGCTCTGGGCGCGGCTGTAGAAGTAACTGCCGAGCAGTTCCGGGTCGGCGGTGCCGGTGACGGCCAAGGCCGCATGACCCACCGACTGGTCCACCCAGGTCATGAGGAGTTTGTCGAGCGAGCCGTCGGGGCCGTGCACCACGCCGTCCAGTTGCTCGGACAGCCGCCGGCGCACATGCAGCCGCAGCATCTCGGTCTGCACGGCCGCCCACGCCAGGTCGTCCGGCGCGGGGCCGTCGAGCCGGGCGGCCAACTGCCGCACCAGCTTTCCGTATCGGGCCGCGTATCCCAGGGTGGAGGGCTCGCGCTCGTGCCCGACGACGGTCATGGCGAGTTTCCAGCCGTCGCCGGGCGCGCCGACCATCTGATCGGCGGGCACCCGCGCGCCGTCGAAGTGCACCTGGCCGAACTCGCGGGTGACGCCGCTGATCATCTGCAGCGGCCGCTGTTCCACGCCGGGCTGCTTCATGGCGATGATGAACGCCGAAATGCCCTTGTGCCGTGGCACTTCCGAATCGGTGCGGGCCAACAGCAAACACCAGTCCGCGACGTCGGAGTAGCTGGTCCAGATCTTGTGGCCGTGCACCACGTACTCGTCACCGTCGCGGGTGGCGGTGGTCGTCAGCGACGCCAGGTCCGAGCCCGCGCCCGGTTCGCTGAAGCCCTGGCACCAGCGCTCGGTGCCGTTGATCATGCCGGGCAGGAACCGTTGCTGAAGTTCCTTGCTGCCGTGCCGGCCCAGGCCCTGCACCAGGTAGCCGAGGCTGGGCCGCGGCGGCGCACCGGCGATGGCCAGTTCCTCGTCCACGATCACGTCGTACACGGGCGGCAGTTCGTGCCCGCCGAACTCCTTGGGCCATGACGATCCGAAGAACCCGGCCGCGTACAGCGCCTGATGCCATTCGCCCTGCCGGGCCCAGTATTCGTCACCGGAGGTGGGGAACCGGCCCGCCGTCTCGGCCAGCCAGGCGCGCAGCCGCGCCCGGAACTCGGCCTCCTGCGGGGAATCACGAAAGTCCAAGATCGATCTCCTTCAGACGGGCGGGGAACAGTTCGGTCGAGACCAGTGCCCGCCGCAGATACACGTGCGCGAGGCACTCCCAGGTATTGCCGATGCCGCCGTGCACCTGGATCGACGCCTCGCAGACCGTGCGGGCCATCCGCGCGGTGTAGACCTTCGCGACGCGCGCGGCCCGCAACGCCTCGGCGGGCGCGAGTTCGTCGACCGCCCACGCCGCGTGCCGCAGCACGCTGATCGCGCCCTCGATCAGGGCCTGGTTCTCCGCGAGCAGATGTGCCACCGCCTGATACGAGCCGATGGTGGCGCCGTACTGCTCGCGCACCTTGGCGTAGTCGACGGCGAGGTCCTGCGCGCCGCGGGCGGCGCCGAGCAGATCGGCGGTGGTCAGGGCGAGGGCCAGGGCCTGCCAGCGGGTGGCGTCGTCGGCCGGAAGTTCGGCGACGGTCTCCGATTCGCCGGTGAGCGCGGCCGTCTGCCGGGTCAGGTCGGCCCCGGGCAGCACGTCGCCGACGGTGGCGGTGCGGATCCGGGAGCCGTCCACGATCAGCGCCCGATCGCTGCCGCGGGAGTCGATCGCGCGATCGCCGACCGCGAGGGTCCAGCCGCGCCCGTCGCCGGGCCGCCCCGGCAGCCCGTCGGCCAGGGCCGGGCCGAGAAACGCGACGTCGACCAGGCCGCGGCCGAACTCCTCGGCCACGATCGCCATCTCGACCCCGGACGCGCCGTCACTGCGCAGATCGCGCCAGCCCGCCGTCGCGACGGCCCGCTCCAGCCGCGCCCGCCGGGTCTCGTCATCGAGGTCGGCGACCGAGCCGGGGCCCAGGTCGTCGGCCAATTTGGCGGCGGCGTCGCGCAATTGGCGCTGTTCGCTGGTCAGACGGACATCCATGGCGCTCCTCGGGGAGTCGGCTCGGGAACATATTTGAGAGATCTCGTCTCATGGGTGAGAATATAATTCTCATAGTACTAGAATCTACCTACCAGGAGGATGCGGTTCATGGCGAGACCCTCGATGTTCCAGTCGGCGACCGTGACCCGGATCGTCAAGGAGAGCGTGGACGCGCGCACGTTCGTGCTCGCGCCGCACGGCGGGCCGATCACCTACCGGGCCGGACAGTTCTGCACCTTCCGGGTGCCCGTGGACGGCACCGCGCTCTTTCGCTCCTATTCCATGTCCAGCGCGCCGGAGACCGACGACGAGCTGATGACGACGGTCAAACGCGTTCCGGGCGGCAAGGTCTCGAACTGGATGCTGGACAACCTCACCGAGGGCGACGAGGTCCAGATGTCCGGCGCGGCGGGCCGGTTCTGCCTGCGCGAGACGGACGTACCACTGCTCGGCTTCAGCGGCGGCAGCGGGATCACCCCGATCATGTCGCTGACCAAGTGCGCCCTGGCGACCACCGGGCGGCGCGTCCGTTTGCTGTGCGCCGACCGCGATGCCGATTCGATGATCTTCGAGACGGCGCTGGCCGAATTGGTGCGTCAGTATCCGGACCGGCTGGAGGTGGTCCGCCACCTCGACGCCGACCGCGGCTTCCTCGACGCCGCGGCGGTCCACGCCTTCGTCGCCGCCGACGCGCACGCCGACGCCTACATCTGCGGCCCCGAACCGTTCATGGAGATGGTCGAGCTGGCGCTGCCGGGCCCCGGCCTGGTGTACAGCGAGCGGTTCGGCGCACCGGCGGCCGTCCCGGAAGGCGACGCACCGCAGCAGGCGGCCGCCACCTCACCCGCCACGAATGCCCCTGCGCCCGGCCCGGTCTCGGCCGCCGGAGCGGGCACGGTGACGATCAAACTGAACCGCAAGAAGAAGGACGTGCCACGCAAGGACGGCGAAACCCTCCTGGAGAGCGCCCGCCGCGCCGGCCTGGCGCCCCCGTTCTCCTGCGAACAGGGCAACTGCGCCACCTGCATCGCCAAGGTCACCGAAGGCAGCGCCACCCTCCGCCAGAACAACGCCCTCACCGACGACGAACTGGCCGAAGGCTACGTCCTCACCTGCCAAGCCATCCCCGACACCGAATCCATCACGGTCAACTACGACGAGTGAGCGGTCGAACGACGAACGGCATGCCTTCCACCTGTACTCGGCATGCCATCCGTCATCCCGGCATGCCATCCGTCATCCCGGCATGCCATCCGTCATCCCGGCGTGCCGTCCGTCAAAACCGCGGGGGGGGGGGGGGGGGGGGGGGGGGGGGGGGGGGGGGGGGGGGGGGGGGGGGGGGG
>NZ_JARWOP010000086.1 GCF_029868745.1 Nocardia wallacei
GGGTGGGGGGGGGGTTGGGCGGGTGGGGGTGCGGTGGGCTGCGGGGCTGCGGGGGGCGTGGGTTGGGGCGCGCTGGGGTTGGGCGTGGGCGCTGGGCTTGCGGGGGTGTGCGCTGGGGGTGAGCGAGTGCGCTGGGCATGAGTGGGTGTGCGCTGGAGTGAGTGGGTGCGTTGGGCGTGAGTGGGTGTGCGCTGGGGTGAGTGGTGCGCGCTGGGGTGAGCGCGGGTGCGCTGGGGCGTGGGTAGGAGCGCTGGGGAGTGGGTGGTTTTGCGGCGGGGTGGGTGCGGTGGAGGGTTGGGCGATGCTGTGGGGGCTAGTGTTTGCGGCCGACGGTGATTACGTCGGGGACCAGCCAGCGGGGGAGTGGGCGATCGATTCTGCGTTGGTTCGAGACGTCGAAACCTGCGCCTCGCAAGAGGTTTCGCATTTCGGCGGGGGAGGGTGCGTGGTAGGGGCTGAAGGTGGTGCGGGTGAGTTGGCGGACGGGGCTCGCCAGCTGACCGGCCGGGTTCACGGTGGAGACGGCGACCAGGCCGCCGGGCACCAGTACGCGCGCGAACTCGTCCAGCGCGGCGGGCTGGTCGAAGAAGTGGAACGCGCTGGTGGTGACCACCGCGTCGAGTGACTCGTCGCCGAACGGCAGGCGCTCGGCGGGGGCCTGCAGCCACGTCACCTGCGGTGATCGGGTACGCGCCTGGGCCAGCATGCCGGGGGAGGCGTCGACGCCGAACACCTGTTCCGGTCGCAGCTCGCGCTCGATCCGCGTGGTGAGAATGCCCGTGCCGCAACCGATGTCGGCGATCCGGCGGCAGCCGGCCGCCCGCAGTTCGGCGATCACCTGGTCCTGCGGTGGCCGATACACGACGTGCTGGAGCAGCGGGCTGTCGTAACCGCGCGCGATCCGGCCGAAGGAGCCGGTGATCAGGCGGTTGAGGCTGCGGGTGGGGGAGGTCGTCTTCATGAATTCGCCTCGTCGGTGTCGGCGCGTGCTCGGAAGGTGTACCTGCGGGGATTATGGCACCGACCGCGACGGTCCGCGCACACCCGGTACCCGCGGGCGGTAGCGTCGGGTCCATGAGGATCTGCGGTGCTGTCCTGGAACGAATCGGCGATCACTCGCCATATGCCGAGTCGAAACCCCTCGTCGTGGACGAACTGGACCTCGGCGCACCCGGCCCCGGCGAGCTGCTGGTCCGCATCGAGGCCGCCGGGCTGTGCCATTCGGACCTGTCGGTCGTCGACGGCAACCGGGTGCGCCCGGTGCCGATGCTGCTCGGCCACGAGGCGGCGGGCCGCGTGGAGCAGACCGGTTCCGGCGTCGACCTCGAGATCGGGCAGCGCGTGGTGATGACCTTCCTGCCGCGCTGCGGGAACTGCGAGGGCTGCGCGACCGGCGGCCGCACCCCGTGCGTGCCGGGCAGTGTCGCCAACAACAGCGGTGAACTGCTCACCGGCGGACGCCGACTGCGGCGTCGCGGCGAACCGGTGCATCACCATCTCGGCGTCTCCGCCTTCGCGACCCACGCGGTGGTCGATCGGCGCTCGGTGGTGCTCGTCGACGACGACGTGCCGCCCGAGGTAGCGGCCGTGCTCGGCTGCGCGGTGCTGACCGGCGGTGGCGCACTGCTGAATTCGGCCCGTCCGGGTCCGGGCGACCGCATCATGGTCGTCGGCCTGGGCGGGGTCGGCATGGCGGCGGTGCTGGTGGCGGCGTCGCTGCGCAAGGAACTCGGCAGCACGGTGATCGCGGTCGACACCTTGCCCGAAAAGCTCGCGCTGGCAACCGATCTCGGTGCGGATCAGGTATTCACGCCCGCGGAACTGACCGAGTGGGGCGTGCGGGCCGATGTCGTGGTCGAGGCGGCCGGTAATGTGCGGGCCTTCGAGACCGCCGTCGCCGCCACCGCGCCGGGCGGCACCACCGTGACCGTCGGCTTACCCAATCCCGAAGCGCGAGCGAGCATTTCACCGCTGGGACTGGTGGCGCAGGGCCGCTCGATCGTCGGCAGCTACCTCGGTTCGGCCGTGCCCGACCGCGACATTCCGGAATACATCCGGATGTGGCGCGAGGCGCGGCTGCCCGTCGAGCGCCTCGTGTCCTCGCGCATCCGGCTGGAGGACATCAACGAGGCCATGGACGAACTGGCGGCCGGGCACGGCCTGCGTCAGGTCATCGTGTTCGACTGAGCGGCTGTCGAGGGGATGGCTCCCGGCGGCCGATTCTCCGGCGGCTAGGCTCGGCTGCGCAGGAGACGTCGAGGCATGTGAGGAGTTCAGGGTGACTGCGAACCGGATCCGGGTGGGTGTGCTCGGCGCGCGCGGCAAGGTCGGGCAGGCGATCTGCGCGGCGGTCGAGGCGGCCGACGATCTGGAACTGGTCGCGCAGGTCGACAAGGACGACTCGCTGAATGCGTTCACCGAAGCCGGCACCCAGGTCGTCGTCGATTTCACCCATCCCGACGTGGTGATGCCCAACCTGCGCCGGCTGGTGGAGTCCGGCATTCACGCCGTGGTCGGCACCACCGGATTCGACGAGGCCCGGCTGGCGGAGGTCCGCGGCTGGCTGTCGGCCGCCCCCGAGGTGGGGGTGCTGATCGCCCCGAACTTCGCGATCGGCGCGGTGCTGTCCATGCGTTTCGCCGAGCAGGCGGCGCGCTGGTTCGACTCGGTCGAGGTGATCGAATTGCACCACCCGAACAAGGCCGACGCGCCCTCGGGCACGGCCTACCGGACGGCGGGCATCATCGCCGAGGCCCGCAAGTCGGCGGGTGTGGGGCCCAGCCCGGACGCCACCACTACCGAACTGGACGGCGCTCGCGGCGCGAACGTGGACGGCGTGCGAGTGCACTCGGTGCGGCTCGCCGGACTGGTCGCCCACCAGGAAGTGCTGTTCGGCACCCAAGGCGAGACCCTGACCATCCGCCACGATTCGCTGGACCGCTCGTCCTTCGCGCCGGGCGTGCTGCTCGGCGTGCGGCAGATCGCCGCCCGCCCCGGCCTCACGGTCGGCCTCGACCCCCTCCTGGACCTGTGAGCGGGATCCGGATGGTCGGCATCATGAGCGGCAGCACGGGGTCCGGGCGGCCGTCGGTCTGCGGAGTTGCCTCGTGATCGGCATGCAATCGACGTGGGGCATCGGCCCGCGGAGTGGCATCACGGGGGTGGTTGTCGGCCTGTGGAGTGCCATCGGGAGCATCACGGGGGTGGTTGTCGGCCTGCGGAGCGCCATCGTGAGTGGTATGGGGGTCGTTGCCGGTCGGCGAAGCGCCATCGTGAGCGGCATGGGGGTCGTTGCCGGTCAGCGAAGTGCCATCGTGAACGGCACGAACTTCGGGTGGCGGCCCGTCGTCGGAGTCGCGTCGTGAGGGGTGGGGATGCTCGCCAGGTGGGGGTGAAGGTTGGCTTTCTCGGGTTTCTGGTGCTGGCACTGGCGTTCTATTTCGTTCTGCTGGGGCGGATCGCGGTGGAGTTGATTCGCTCGGGTGGGGTGGCGGCTGTTGCCATCGGGATCGGGGTGCTGATCCTGCCGGTCCTGGGCGTGTGGATCGTCGCGACCAGTATTCGCGCCGCGCTCGCACACCAGCGGCTGGCTCGGCGCATGCACGAGGAGGGCGGCGAACTCGATGTCTCCGAGCTGCCGCGCCGACCTTCCGGTCGGATCGAAAAGGCCGCTGCCGACGCCCTTTTCGAGCAGGTGCGCGGCGAATGGGAAGCCGACCCGGAGAACTGGCGCACCAACTACCGGGCCGCCCGCGCCTACGACTACGCCGGTGACCGCACCCGCGCCCGCGAAACCATGCGCCGCGCAGTCGCTCTGGAACGTCTCGAGCGCGAAGGCGAGCGCTAGGCCCGAGCGGTCAACGTAACCGATCGATCGCATTCACAAGGCTGTACACCGGGGTCACCGGATCCGGCAACGACACCTCGTCCCAACCGGGACCGCCGACGTACACCCGGGCCCGCCCGGCGAGGCAGGCGCGGACCGCCGATGTCAGCGCGGTCGACTCCTGCTGTGACCACAGCACGATGGAGACCGGCCGGGTATGCCGGACCAGAGTGTCGGTCAGCGCACTCGTCGGCACGTTCGCGCCGAGCATGAGCGCGCCGACCCCGAGTTCGGCGAGGGCGGCGCGCAACACCTCGAGCGGCAGCGCGTGGGTTTCGCCGCTGGTGCACGCGAGGACCACGGACCCCGGGCGTCCGGCGGGCGGCGGCGCGACCCGTTGCAACACTGAGGTGATGCACCACGACAGCAGATGCTCCACGTCGACACAGCCCACACCGTCCTCCTGCTGCGCGACGATCTCACCGAATGCGGGTCGGCACAACGCATTCCACGTATCGACCACGCCGTACGCGCGGAAGTGAGCGGTCAGTAGCTCGGTCGTCCGGGTGGCGTCCAAGGCGAAAGCGGCGGCCAGCAGGGTGGCGGTGTCGCCGCGCGTGGCGACCGGCAGGCGCACCGCGGCGGCGGCCCCGGCCGGGCTGGCGCCACCGCGGATCAGGGCGACCATGCGTTCGAGCTGCGCGATGTCGGCCTCGGTGTAAAGGCGGTGCCGCCCGGGCCGATCGCGCGGCGGCCCGATGTCGTAGCGGTGATTCCAACTCCGCAGCGTGGCGGTCGGGATGCCCAGCCGTTCGGCGACCGCGCGCACCGTGTACCCCGCGTCGGAGTCGGGCCTGGAACCAGCGGGCATGGCCACATTCTGCCTGCCGGTGCGGTGCGGCCACGGCACGGCCGGGTCCGCTCGTGTCTCGGTCGAGGGATGGATCGTCCGAGGAGCCATGGCGGTCCGGCGCTGTGGTAAGAATTCTGGCAAGGCGCAACGTTTATGCATCGTTTGTGCGTAGGATGGACGACAGTCGACCCGGAAGGAATGCCCGTGCCCGCTCGCAGCCGTTTCCGCTGGATCTCCGTCGCTACCGCTCCGCTCGGGGCGATAGCGGTACTGTTCGCGGCGGCACCGGTGGCGGCCGCGGCGCCCCCCCCCGTGCCGCGGCTCGATCTCCAGCGGTATCTCGGCACGTGGCACCAGCTGGCTGCGGTTCCGCAGTACTTCACTCTCGTCTGCGCCCGCGATACCCGCGCCGAGTACATGCTCGATCCGGCGGGCGACGTATCGGTGCACAACAGCTGCCTCACCTGGGCCGGTACCACCAACGAGATCACCGGCACGGCCACGGTGACCGATCCGGTGACGGACGCGCAGCTGCACGTCGCGTTCCCGGGTGTGCCAGCGCAGGAGCAGCGACACGGTCCGCCCAACTACGTCGTCACCGGCCTCGCGTCGGACTATTCGTGGGCGGTGGTCACCGACCCGACCGCGGTCTCCGGATTCGTGCTGTCCCGCACCCCGAGCCTGGATGCCGGACAGTGGCAGGACGTGCGGGACGCGATCGCGGCCGCCGGCCAGGACACCTGCCGCTACCTGACATCGCCCGCGGCGGGGGTCATACCGCGATCGTTCCCCTCTGCTCGCTCTGATTCGTCCGGTGCGGCTGCCGCGAGGGTCGCGTCGGCAGTGGTGGGCTGAGCCGCCCGACCCTGTTCCGGCGCCACCCTCGTGGCAGCCGCACCCGTTCGGCGACAACCGATTCGGAGGTCTGTATTGCCTGTCACCGTCGCCCTGTTCACCCGCGATCTGCGCGTGCACGACAATCCCGTGCTGACGGCCGCGCAGCGGGAGGGCCACGCGGTCGTCCCGCTGTTCGTCGTCGACGACGGGATCGTCGCCGAGCGGGCGTCGGCGAACCGGGCGCGCTTCCTGGCCGCCGCACTCGCCGAACTGGACGCCGGACTGCGGAAGACGCAGGGCCGTCTGGTGATTCGACACGGCGATGTCGTGGACGCGGTGGATCGGGTGGTCGACGAGGTGGGTGCGGCGAGCGTGCACATCGCCTCGGACGTGAGCTGGTACAGCCGCCGACGCGCGGATGCGCTGCGGGAGCGGCTCCTTCGGCGCGGCTGCGAACTGCGCGTACACGGCGGATCGATCACCGCCGCCGATCCGTCCGAGCTGTCCCCGGCCACCGGGCGGGACCATTTCGCCGTCTTCACTCCCTACTACCGGCGCTGGCGGGAGGTGCCGCTGCGCCGCCCGCTACCGAAGCCCGCGCCCCTGAGTGTGCCGCCGGTGGACAGCGATCCGCTACCCGACTTCGATGCCGTGACGGGTTCGCCACAGCTGTCCGTCGGTGGCGAGATCACCGCGCGGAAGGCGTTGCAGCGCTGGGTTTCCGGTCCGATCAGCGACTACGCCACGCACGCCGACAGCCTGTGCGCCGACGCCACTTCGCGGCTGTCGCGCTATCTGCATTTCGGGTGCCTGTCACCGACCGAGGTGCTCGCGCGCGCCGACGTGTCCAGCGCGGGCGGCGAGGCGTTCGCCCGGCAACTCGCCTGGCGGGACTTCCATCACCAAGTGCTCGCCGCGCGGCCCGAGGTCGGGTGGCGCGACTATCGCCCGAGCCCGCGTGCGTGGCGCGACGACCCGCAGGCGGTCGACGCGTGGCGGACCGGCCGGACCGGCTATCCGGTCGTCGACGCGGCCATGCGCCAACTGCGTGCCGAGGGCTGGATGCACGGCCGCGCCCGCTTGATCGCGGCCAGTTTCCTGACCAAGACCCTTCGCCTGGACTGGCGTATCGGCGCCGACCACTTCCTGCGCTGGCTGGTCGACGCCGATATCGCGAACAATCAGCTGAACTGGCAGTGGGCCGCCGGCACCGGCACCGACACCCGGCCCAACCGGGTACTCAATCCGTTGCGCCAGGCCGATAGGCACGATCCCGAAGGCGAATTCGTGCGCCGCTGGGTTCCGGAACTCGCGCACCTGCCGGGCGCCGCGGTGCACCGGCCGTGGCGTGCGGGGGTGCCGCCCGAGGTCTATCCAGCGCCGATCATCGAATGCCACGGAATGTGAGACCTTGCGCGGGCGTAGCTCCCTATCCCATGAAAATTACTGCGGTGGATGCACTTTCGCCCAGTGCTCGGCGATATCGATGCGCCGCGCCAGCCATACCTTGTCGTGCGACTGCACATAGTCGAGGAACCGGCCGAGTGCCGCCGCCCGCGCCGGACGCCCGGCCAACCGGCAGTGCAGTCCCACCGACAGCATCTTCGGCGCGCCGGCCGCGCCCTCGGCGTAGAGCACGTCGAAGGCGTCCTTCAGATACGTGAAGAACTCCTCGCCGTTGGCGAATCCGGCGGGGGAGGAGAACCGCATGTCGTTGGCTTCCAACGTGTACGGCACCACCAGATGGTCCTGTCCCTGGACCCGCACCCAGTAGGGCAGGTCGTCGGCGTAGGAGTCGGAGTCGTAGGTGAAACCGCCGTGCTCGACCACCAGTTCGCGGGTCTGCGGCGAGTCGCGCCCGGTGTACCAGCCGCGCGGCGGCGCGCCGAACAGATCGGTGCAGATGCGCACCGCCTCCGCCATGTGCTTGCGCTCGGTCTCCGCGTCCACCATCTGATACGAGATCCAGCGCAGCCCATGGCAGGCCACCTCGTAGTCCAGCCGCCGGAACGCCGCCACCGCCTCCGGATTGCGTTCCAGCGCGCGGGCGACACCGAAGATCGTCAGCGGAATGCCGCGGCTCTCGAACACCCGCAGCACTCGCCACAGTCCCGCCCGCGAACCGTACTCGTAGAGCGTCTCCATGCTCAGGTGCCGGTTCGGAAAGGCTTGGGCCGGAACGATATCCGACAGAAATGTCTCCGAGCCCGCGTCTCCGTCGAGGACGCAGTTCTCGCCGCCCTCCTCGTAGTTGAGCACGAACTGCACGGCCACGTTGGCATCTCCGGGCCAGTGCGGATGTGGCGGGTTGGGGCCGTACCCGACCATGTCGCGTCCGTAATCGCTCATGCCGCAACACCTTTCGCCCCCAAGCGGGCGCGGCGCCGTGCGGTCCGGGTCACGACGGGTCCTCGCGCAACCGGTCGAGCGCGTCGTCGGCCAGGGGACCGAGCACCGGCTCCACGGCCAGTTGCGTGCGGGCCGTCTCGGTGAGCGTGCCGAAGACGCGCAGCCGGGCGAAACCGCCGTCCGGATAGACGTCCAGGCGGACCTCGGTGACCGGTTCGGCCTTCTCGAGCGGGAAGCGGTGCCGGGTATCGGGCAGCAGGCCGGTCCGCGGCAGCAGTTCCACCTCGGTGCCGTCCGCGCGGATACCGGTGAGGCGGGCCGCGCCCGGGCTGTTGAACAGGAAGTAGGAGGTATCGATCTCGACGGCGTCCAGCACTCCCTCTCCGGTCAGCCGCACCCGCACCCAATCGTTGCCGCCGCCGCGCCGCCGGGCGGTCTCCCAGCCCTCGCCCATGATGCGGGCCCGGTCGGGAAGGAGCAGGTTCTGCGGCGCGGAGTAGAAGCGGTCGGAGCAGTCCACCACGCGCCCGCCGTTCTCCAGCCCCGCCAGATCGAACCGGCCCGAACCGAGCCAGCGCAGATCGGTTTTCGCCTCGCCGTGCACGCGCAGCCGGGCCACGCCGCCGTCGGGATACATCCGCAGCCGCACATGGGTGAAGCGCCGCTCGGAGTCGACGGTGAAGGAGTTGGCGGTATCGCCCTCGACCTTGGCGCGCGGGACGAGCGTGGTCCAGCCGGGCCGGGCCGCGATCTCGTCGGCGGGCGGGTAGCCCTCGATCGCGATCGCCTCCACCGAGATTTCCGGCGGATAGTTGCCCTTGAACCACGCGGTGTCGACGACCACGCCGCGGATCACGCCGGGCACGCCGAGCCGCACGACGGCCTCATCGCAGTCGTCGGCGGCCGGTGCGTCGCCGCCGGGCCGTCGTCGCCGCCGGGTCTCCCAGCCGTCGTAGACCTTGCCCTTGTGCCCGAAGCTCTCCGTGGAGAAGGTGGCGGGCTCGGGACGGATCAGGTTCTCCTTCTCGGCGAACGACTCGTCGTTGGCCCAGATGACCGCGCCGCCGAGCGAGCGCAGGGCCAGGTCGGGAAGCAGGCTGAAATCGTTTGGCGCACCGCTCATGTGAGTGGCAGTTTCCTTTCTCGCAATTGGTGAAGGACGTCGACGGTGGCGGCCGGGGCCAGCGCCGTGACGTCGCCGGGTTCGAAGGCGCCGCAGTCCAGCCCGCGCAGCACGACCGTGGCCAGCGCCTGCGCGGTCGCCGGTTCGTCGACGACGGCGCCGCCGTGGCGCTGGAGGTATCGGTCGATGCGCGGCGCAGCGGCCCGCAGCGCGCCTCGGAAGAAGGTGTAGGTCGCCAGCCAGCGGGTGACCAGGTGGCCGGGATGCATGTCCCAGCCCTGGTAGTAGCCGCGCTCGAGCGACCGGGTGACCAGGCGGAAGTGCCGTGAGATCGCCGCGGCGACCTCCACATCGGCGCCGATCGGCGCCACCTGCGTGGAGCCGTCGCACACCCACACGCCCGTCTGCGCGGCCGCCGCCTGCATCACGGCCTTGGCGTGGTCGGCGACCGGATGATCCAGGGATTGGAACTGCGGTGAGATCCCGCACGCCGCGCTGTAATCGTATGTGCCGTAGTGCAATCCGCTGCACCGTCCGGCACTGCGGTGGATCGCCCGGGCGACCGTGGCGCAGCCGTCGGGGGCGATGACCGCCTGCGGGCTCTCGATCTGCAACTCGAAACGCAAAGCGCCCGAGGGCAAGCCGTGCGCGGACTCCAGTGCCTCGCACAAGTGCACGGCGATGTCGACCTGTTCGGCCGCGCGGATCTTCGGCACGGTGAACACGAACCCGTCCGGCACCCCGCCCGCGCCGTCGAGCACCCGCTCCAGCGTGCCGATCGCCCGGTGGTACTCCGCCCCGGTCAGGCCCTTGATACGGACGCCGCGGGAGAACACCGCCGCGGGTAACGTCGCCAGAATCTGCCCGGCGCGCACCGCGTCTCGATCCTCGATCTCGTCAGCGCGGGTGCCGTAGCCGTCCTCGAAATCCAGCCGCAGATCCTGAACAGGCCGCTGCGCCAGGGTTTCCCGCACCCGTGCCAGCCCGTCGTCTCCGCCCAGATCCATCAGCAGCCCGGCATGACGATCCGCCAGTTCCGTTGCCGCCGCACCCCATTCGTACGGCAGCTCCTTGGTCGCATCGGCAGCGGACACGTACGCCGTGTGAATAGGCTGCCCGGGCCGGTCGCCGGGGTAGTACCGGGCCAACTCGGCGTCCACATCGCGCAGCCGGCTCGCGACGGTGGACAGGAAGTCCGGCGGCAGTCCGGTCACGAGGCTGTCCCGTCGGTCCCGAACTCCGCCAGCAGTCCCGTGTAGTGCTTGGGCAGTGGGGCCGCGAATTCGCCACGGCCGGACTTGCGCAGGCCCAGGGTCACCAGCGACTGCACCGCGAGGGTCGCCGCGGCGACGCCGTCGACCACCGGCACCCCGGACTCCGCGGTGAGGTATTCGCACAGGTCCGCCATGCCCGCGCAGCCGAGCACGATCGCGTCGGAGCCGTCCGCCGCCACCGCGGCGCGGCAGGCATCGGCGATGACGCGCCGCACCTTCGGGTCCTCGAGTTCGAGTACGGGGATGTCGGTGGCGTGGATGCCGCGGCAGAAGCGTTGCATCCCATAGCGTTCGGCCAGATCCTCGGCCTGGCCGACGGTGCGGGCCAGCGTGGTGACCACGCTGAACCCGCGGCCCAGATGGCTCGCGGCCTGCATGGCCGCCTCGGCGATGCCGATCACCGGGCCGCGTGCCCGCTCCCGCGCGGCGTACAGTCCGGGATCGCCGAAGCAGGCGATCACATAGCCGTCGACACCCTCCGCCTCGCCGCGCGCGATCTCGGCCAGCAGTCCGGGCACCGCCAGCGCCTCGTCGTAGTGACTTTCGATGGAGGCCGGGCCCATGGCCGAGGTGACCGACTCGACAACCGTGCCGGGCGCGGCGACAGCTCGCGCGCACTCGTCGATGACCGCCGTCATGGCGGCCGTCGTGTTCGGGTTGATTACACGAATTCTCATGTTCCTCAACGGGTCTCGGAAGGGACTGGGACGGGTAGCCGGAACCGGCCGCGGGTGGCGAGCGCCCCGTAGGCGAGCAGGCCGAGCCCGCAGCCGATGAACCAGCTGTACTGCGCGGCGGTGTACATCCCGGTGAGGCGGCCGGAGGTCAGCACCGGGAACATCGCGGCGGCGGCGCCGACCGCGGTCGCGATGATCGCGGCCGGGTTGTAGCCCCGGCGATACCAGTATGTGCCGCGCGAGGACATCGTGAACAGGTCGTCGACCACCACGTGCTGCTTGCGCACCAGGTAGTAGTCGGCGATGAGCACGCCGAACAGCGGGCCGATGCAGGCGCCCAGCGTTTCCAGCGTGTAGTGGATGACATCCGGGTTGTTGTAGAGATTCCACGGGGTGATGAGCAGCGAACCGACCGCGGCGATCATGCCGCCCGCCCGCCAGCTGATCTGCTGCGGACTCACGTTCGAGAAATCGAACGCCGGGGAGACGAAGTTCGCGACGATGTTGATGCCGATGGTGGCGACGGTGAACGTCAGGGCGCCGAGCACGATAGCGAAGGTGTTGTCGATGCGGGCGACCGTCGCCACCGGATCGGTCACGAGTTCGCCGTACACCGGCACCGTCAGCGATGCGGTGACCACCACGAGCAGCGAGAACACCAGGAAGTTCACCGGCAGCCCGAGCAGATTCGCGCGCTTCACCGCGGTGAACGACCGGCCGTACCGGGAGAAGTCGCCGAAGTTCAGCATCGGGCCGGAGAAGTACGACACCACCAGCGCGATCGCGCCCAGCATCACCGGCAGCGCCGACCAGCCGTGGTGGGTGACCGTGGACAGATTCAGATCGATCGCGCCCCAGCCGGCCTTCGCGATGAGGTATCCGCACAGCGCGAACATCACGACGTAGACGGCCGGACCACAGAAGTCGATGAACTTCCGGATGGATTCCATGCCGCGCCAGAACACGCACGCCTGCAACACCCACAGCGCCAGATAGCTGCCCCAGCCCAGCGCCGACAGTCCGAGGAAACCGTAATCGGCGGTCACCGCGTACGGCGCCAGCCCCGGAAACAGCTTGACCAGCACGACATCCAGCGCCGCCGAGGCCAGGAAGGTCTGGATGCCGTACCAGGCCACCGCGATGAGACCCCGGATGACGGCCGGAATATTGGCGCCCAGGACGCCGAACGCGCTGCGGCAGATCACCGGGTACGGCACGCCCGTGCGCTGGCTCGGCTTGGCCACCAGGTTGCAGAAGACATTGACGATCACGATGCCCACCACCAGCGCGATCAGCACCTGCCAGCTGGCCAGGCCGAGCGCGAACAGGCTGCCCGCGGTGACGTAGCCGCCGACGCTGTGCACGTCCGACATCCAGAACGCGAAGATGTTGTAGACACCCCAGGTCTGTTCGCGCAGCGGGGCCAGATCCTCGTTGGTGAGGCGGGGGTCGTAGTCGGGATTCGAAGCGGTGCCCGGGATCGCAGGAGCTGCCGCCTCCTGGGTGGTCGCGAGCGCCGGTGCGGCGGTCTCGGTCATGTCGCACATCCGATCGATCTATCCCGCGGCAGCGGGTGAAACGTGATTCGGACGACGTTAACGAGCCGGTATTGCCTGCTTGTTGCGTGAACTATATATCTTCCGGCGTGGTCGGCTCGGCGAACAGACCGGTGTCGGTCGGCAAGCCCGACACCACGTGGTTGAGCCGGGCATGGTGCTGCTCGGTGGCCGCCAGCAGCGCCTCGGCGTCCCCGGCCAGGAACGCGGCCAGCTGACGGCTGTGGTCGGCGTGCAGCACAACCCGCTCGCCGGTACTGACGTGCACCATCGGTTGTACCGGTTCGGTGATGTTCCACGCGTATTCGAGCATGTGCACCAGCCGGGCCATCCCCGACGGACGGGTCAGCGCCAGGTGAAAGATGCGGGTCTCGCGGTGATAGGCGGCCGGGTCGTCGTCGAGCACCGCGCGCTCGAGCCGGGCATGCGACTCGGTGGCGAGGCGATGATCCTCGGTATCGGCCTGCCGCACCGCGGCGGCCAGCGCCGCCGACTCCAGCCGCTCCCGCACCACATACAACTCGCGCAACTCCGCGGCGGTCAGCCGGGTCACGGTGTACCCGAAGTTGGGCCGATGCTCCACCAGCCCTTCGCCGATCAGCGTCTGCAACGACTCCCGCACCGGAATCGCACTCACATCGAACCGCTTCGCGAACTCCCGCAACGGCAACCCCGTCCCCGGCGGCAGATTCCCCTCGAGAATCAACCGCCGCAACTCACCCAGAATCTCCTGCTGCGAATACCCCCGGCGAGGGTCGGCCGCCGGCGTCAACTCCGGCAACCGGGGAAGTCGGGAACGGGAAGGCACGCCACGTACGGTAGCCGCCCGAAGCGCCGCGATAGCCGCACTAGGCTCGAAGCGTGCCGACATTGCTGATCATCCACCACACACCATCACCATTCATGCAAGCAATGTTCGAGGCCGTGGTGTCCGGCGCGACCGATCCGGAAATCGAGGGCGTGGAGGTCGTGCGGCGAGCGGCCATGGCAGTGTCGCCGACAGACGTCTTGGCGGCAGACGGATACCTCCTCGGCACCCCGGCCAACCTGGGCTACATGAGCGGCGCCCTCAAACACGCCTTCGACATCATCTACTACCCCTGCCTCGATTCCACCCGAGGCCGCCCCTTCGGCCTCTACCTCCACGGCAACGAGGGCACCGAGGGAGCGGAGAAGGGCGTCACCTCGATCACGACCGGATTGGGGTGGGTGAAGGCGGCCGAGTATGTGGTGGTGTCGGGCAAGCCGTCCAAGGGCGATCTTCAAGCGTGCTGGGAACTCGGCGCGACCGTGGCGGCACAGCTGATGGAAGGGTGAGCGGCGGCAACATTGCGATGCTCGAGAAAGACCGGCTGACAACGCCGTAGGTCGAACCCACGAACACGAAAGTATGTCACCGGCGATGCGTCGATTGCACGACACCGAGATCGAAGAGCTACTGAGCCTGGATATTGTGGCGCACTTGGCTGCGGTCGATGCCGCGGGCTAACCGCACATCGTCCCTATCTGGTTTCTGTGGGAGCACAACAAGTTCCACTTGACCAGCGACGCAGATCGTCCGCACCTGGACCGAATCCGAACCGATCCGAGGGTCGGATTGGTGATCGACACCGAGGATCGCTCCTGCCGCGGTCGACATGAGCCTCGCCCGCAGCCGGACATTGATCACCATCACTCCTCGCACGATCCGAGCGGTCGCGAGCGTGTGAAACCGGCCCCATGATCGCGTTTCCGACGACTCGTAAACTCGGCCCGGCAATGAATGACGCCGAAACCGAGGCCGGCGTGCACGAATGCGCTTACGCGGTGCCCATGCGTCGCCCCAGCACTTTCACGATGAGGGCCCGGGCGGCGTCGTTGTAAACAGCTTGTTCGGCGAGCACGGCGAAGGTCTTCTCGTGCAGGGCGATCTCGGATGGGCGGGTGATGGTCAGTTCGGCGCTGACGGTTTCGGTGAGCACCTGGGTGCGGTCATAGATTACGAAGTTTGTTGCTGGGGCGCGGTATTCGGCGTCCAGTGGGATTATGCCCAGGCGGAGATTGGGGCGCTCGAGTTCGTCGAGTAGGCGTTCGAGCTGTGCTCTCATGACCGCGCTGTCGCCGACTGTCGGGTGTAGGGCGGCCTCGCCGATCAGGATGTGGAAGCGATGCCCGCCGCGCGCCAGGACATTCTGTCTGGCCATCCGCGTGGCCACGGCTTCCTCCAGGTCGTCACGACCTCCGATGAGGGCGATGCAGATACGCAATATGGCTCGCGCGTAGTCCTCGGTCTGCAACAGGCCGGGCATGGTGTCCGGGTCGTACCAGCGGATGAGTCGGGTCTCGCCTTCGAGCTTGACCGACTGCCGCTGTCGGTGCGCGTGTCCGGCGGCCATGGTGCGCTGCCACTCCAGATACATCGCGCGCAGGTTTCGCAGGCTCGCTACCAGATCATCCAGGACGGCCAGGCTGTCGCACGCTTCGCACCAGACGGCGAGGTCGGCTTCGGACGGTGCTTGCTTTCCGCGCTCGATGCGGCTGATCTTGCTGGAGTGCCAGCCGCACCGAACGGCGAGGTCGACGCCGGATAGATGGGCGGCTCGGCGCAGTTCCCGAAGGCGTGCGCCGAGCGCGGCCCGTGCGTCATCGACAGCTCTCACAGTGCGTGCGCGTACTCGCTGTCGGCGTAGCGGGCGTGGTCGATTCCCTTCGGCCACAACGTCGCCCGTGCTCGCACGCACAGGCCGACGATCCCCGGATCGGTGGTGATGGACAGGCCCATGAATTCTCCCGTCTCGGCGAACGTCGTGAACGCTACCGTGTCGTCATCGAACAACCAGTAGTCATCGCCAGGCACGTCGGCCGGGTCGGCGAGGTGGCGCGGAAGCCACCGCACTACCTCCCCGACCTCCACATTGTTGTCTGTCTCGCTGAGTAGCCACCGCGTGTAGTCCGAGTGCGGGACGGTCACGACTCGTAGCCGTTCGAGCGCGACGCCGCGCCCAGCCGTTTCGGCCATGAGGTCATCCCATGCCTTCCAGGACGCGGGCTGTTCCTCTGGTTCGTAGGTCTGGCCGGCCTTCCAGCGCCGCAGTGCTTCGACTTCGTCGGCCACGCCGTAGGTGTCCTGCACCTCCAGGTGGAAGGCATACCGGCGAGCCGAGCGAAACAGCGGCTCGAACACCGCGTCGCCGACGACGTGGAGCATCAGCGCACCACCACGGCCGTCTCATGGTCGGCGAGCCGGAGCTGTGCGAGGACTTCGGGCGCGGTGACCTGCTCCCCGCTGACTAGGAATGCGCCGGGTTGCTCGATGGCCTCGACGGGCAGCGTCATTCCGGGTTCGAGCCAGTCGAGCAGGGCATGAGGCACGAGCACGCTCCCGGTTCGGTCGGTGATGTCGCCTTGTACGACCAACTCGCCGGTCTCGGCCGCGTACAGCGCCGGGCAAGTGCCGCTTTTCGAGCCGGATCCGAGCAGACGCAGTGTGAGGTGAGATTGCATTGTGAGGCCATCCTTTGCGATTGAAGGGAACCTGCCCGGCAATAATCCGTGTAATGGACGCTGGCTGGCAATAGCGATCGCAAAGACTCGCAAAAGTGTAGCCGCTGTGGTCGGTGCTTACTTAGCGTTCGATTCATGTCCCGCCGTCGGATCGACCAGCCTCCGCGCCGGTCTCCAGGTGACGGGTGGACGCCAGCCGGACGACCAGAAGGGGCGGACATGACCACACCCGCACGATGGGGCGAACTGGGAAACGCCACGCCCGCGCCGGACAGCGGCCCGCTCGGCTATCTGCATCACAGTGACGGAACCTGGTCGTTCGTGGGTGCCGACGGATGGCCGGTCCGCCCTGAGGAATTCTATGTCGACACCGAGACCACGGAGCCGTGACGTGGGCGTAGTCCTCGGATTCGTCGTCGTGATCGGCCTGCCGCTGGCGGTCATTATCGGTACCTTCTTCTGGCCCGAGCGCATCACCTCAGAAGGCACATCCACGCGCACCCCCGCCGAAGGCGGCGCCAAAACACCCACCCCCCGATTTCTTGTGGCTGACTTGGAGCCCTCCGCACCGGCATACTCGACGAAACAACGTTCCGGTGCCTGTTGGTTTGTGCGCGGGGTCGGTCGCCGGGCCAGGTGTTCGGGATTCTGAGAAGGGGTGAGTGGCCGTGGACGCGATACAGCAGGGGACGCCGGAGCAACCGGTGACGTCGCAGCCGCGCCGGATCGGACTGGTCGAGGACCACGAGTCCGTGGCGCTCGGTCTGGCCTCGATGCTGGCGGGGGAGGCCGATCTCGAACTCGTGCTGACCGCTGGGACGGTGGGTGAGCTGCTCGCGGCGGCGCCGCAGCTGGATCTGGTGGTGCTGGATCTGCGGCTGGCCGACGGTTCCACGCCGCAGGACAATGTGCGCGCGTTGCGCGATCGCGGCCTCGAGGTGCTGGTGTTCACCGGCGCCGACAATCCGTTCCTGGTGCGTTCGGCCGCGCGTGCGGGTGTGCTGGGCGTGGTGCGCAAGTCGGAGGACGTGCAGACCGTCGTGTCGGCGGTGCGCGCGGCCGCCTCGGGGGAGCAGGTGGTGACCACGGATTGGGCCGCCGCCATCGACGGAGACCCGCAGCTCTCGGACGTCGGGCTCAGCCCGCGCCAGCAGGAAGTGCTCACGCTGTACGCGTCGGGAGAGAAGGCATCGCGGGTAGCGCGGCTGACGGGGCTCTCGGAGCAGACCGTCAACGACTATCTCGGGCGCATCCGCCAGAAGTACGCCGATGCCGGTCGGCCCGCCCCCACCAAGACCGACCTGTACAAGCGGGCGGTGGAGGACGGCTGGCTACCGGTGCCCGAACGCGGCAACCCCCGGGCATGATCGCTGTCGGCACGACGGAGGCACCGATCGTCCGGGCGGGTCCGCTGGTGCGGGCGGGAACGTGGTGGCGCGGCCATTCGGTGAGCGAGGACGCCGGCGCGGTGGCATTCGACCGGATCGTCCGGCGGCTGGGCCTGTCGATGGGTATCGGCGGGATGATCATGGGCCTGGTCGACCTCCCCGAGATCGTCGCCCAGAGCCGGCATGCGCCGGATTGGTGGGCGCCGATCGCGGCGGCACTGGTGTTCGGCGGCTTCCCGGTCCTGGCGGCAGTGTCGATTCGCTTGCGGCCCAAGGCTATTCGTGCGGTCTCCGGGTTCATCGCGGTGGGCTACCTGGCCGGTCTGGCCACGTTGCCGTTCGCCCTGCAGACCCACACCGTGGATGCGGCCTCGATGTGGGTGTACCGGATGCTGCCACTGGGCATGCTGACCGCCGCGCTGGCCTGGCCGGTGCTGCTGTCGGCCGGGTATCTGCTGGTCGGTTCGGTGGCGGTGGCGGCGAGCAACGTCTATCTGGTCGAGGAGCTCACGGCGATGTCGGCGGTCAGCGCGTTCGCCCGCGCCTTCGGGCTGTCCACACTGCTGCTGTGGTGCGTGGCCAGCGCGTTGAGCGCGACCGCTCGCGTGGACCGGGAGTCGGCGCGGGCCAGCCGGCAGGCGGCGTCGTCGGCCGCGGCCTCGGCCCGCGATCACGAAAGGTCCCGCTTCGCCGCGCTGATCCATGACGCCGTGCTCTCCACCCTGCTCGACGCCTCCCGCGGCAACGAGCAGTCGGCGGTGCTGCGCCGCCAGGCCGAACGCACCCTCGAACAGCTCGACGAGATCCGTGTCGCCGCCCGCGAACCCGATGTCCTCGACGCCCGCGCGGCGGTCATCTTCCTGCGTTCGGCCGTGCACGAGATCAATCCGGGCATCCGCTTCGCCACGCGGACCTGGCCCGGCTTCGACGACCTGCGCATGCCGGTGCACGCGGCCACCACGCTGGCCTCGGCGCTGGGCGAGGCCGTGCGAAACAGCCTGCGGCACGCGGCGATCCCCGGACGGACCGTGCACCGCACCGTCACCTGCACCATCAGCGCGGGCAGTATCCGGCTCGTCTTCACCGACGACGGAGCGGGTTTCGACGTGCGGCGGGTGCCGTCGGACCGGCTCGGCATCTCGGTCAGCATCCTGGGCCGGATGCGGCAGCTCGCCGGCGGCGCCGGGTTCGTGGAATCGCAGCCGGGGGAGGGGACGGCGGTGACGCTGGTGTGGGGCGGCGATGGTTCGCACTGACTTCCGGGACCCCGATGTCGCCGCGGGGTTCGGTTTGCGGGAGTTGCTCGGCCTGCGTGGCGGTGCGGCCTGGCTGTTCCTGCTGATCCTGGAATTGACGATCGTGCTGTACATGCTGCGCAACTTGTCGGCCTCGCCGTTGTGGGCGGTGCTGATCGCGCTGGTCGTGCAGGTGATCGCGGGGGCGCTGGTGCTGGTGGTGCCGACCGACCCGCTGCCCTGGCCGGTCACGGCGTACGTGGTCGCGGCCGGGCCGGTCGCCACGGTGCTGACCGTCGCCCATCTGGATGCCGCGCACGCCGGGCACATGGTGTGGACGACCTTCGTCACCTCCTACGTGCTCGCGGTGCTGGTGCTGCGCGGCCGATTGCGGGCGGCCTGGCTCGGTGTCGCCGGGGTGGTGGTGGTCGACGGTCTGGCGGCGGCCCGGATCGGCAGCGCCGACGGCGCCATCTCCGCGGCCCTGGTACCGGTCGGCACGGTCACGGCCATCTCGGTGTTCGCGGTGATCATGCGCCCGACCCAGCGCACGCTGCGGATCCTGCGCGAAGAAGTCACGATCCGCGCCGCCGCGGAGGCCACCATGGCCGCCGCCGACGGCGAGCGCGTCCGGCAGCTGGCGCGGCTGGACCGAGTGGCGCGGCCGATCCTGGAGCGGATCGCCGACGGCGCCGAACTCACCGCCGCGGAACGCGAGGAATGCCGGTTGCTGGAGGCGGAACTGCGCGACGGCCTGCGCGCGCCGAAACTGGTGACCGAGGAACTCAGCGGCGCGGCCCGCGGCGCTCGCTCCCGCGGCGTCGAGGTGGTGCTGCTCGACGACGGGGGCTTCGCCGGTGCGCCGCAGTGGGTACGTCAGCGCGTAATCGACTCGGCGACAAAGGAATTGGACGCCGCCAACGGTGGTTCGATCACGGTGCGGGTGCTGCCGACGGGCCGCCGGGTGCTGGCGACGGTGCTCGCCAACGCCCCGGAGCACGACCGCCGCACCGAGATCGACACCGACGGCAACATCTCGGTATCGACCTGAGGCGTCGCGGGATCCCGGCGTGGGCTCAGTCGTCGCAGCGTCCGGGGCCGCCCCGGCGCATCTGGTCGCGCAGCGCGTCCTGCACCGTGCTGGACAGCCACGAATTCAGTGACATCCCGTTCTGCGCGGCGGCCTGCTCGGCGCGCGACTTGATCTGGTCGACCAGGCGGAGCGTGACCCGGCTGATGTCACCGGTCAGATCTTCGAAAGTGGGCGTCTCGTCCGGACGCTCGTCGGCCCGCACATCGACGCGCGCGTCGGTGCCGTCCATCGACACCCGGACGGTCCGATCGCCGAGTGCCTCGCTGATCTCGGCGGCCAGGTCCGACAGCGCCGCGAGCAGCGTCAACCGCGCTGCGTTCTCGGTGGCCGCGGCCAAGGCGGCGGCGGTGGCCTGCGTCTTCTCGTCGCCGAGTGCCGCCGCCGCGACCAGATCCTCGCGTAATCGCGCGGTATAGGTGTTCAAATCCATGACATCAGCATGACGCCATTCCTGATGTCATACAAGCGGCAAAATGATGTCGCGGTTGCTGTCGTGATACTGGTGTGACGAGTGTCCCCCGCGCCCAGGTGGACGACGGGTGCGATGTCGGTTCCCCGACCGGGTAGCCTTGCTGACCATGACGAACGGTGATTCGACGCGGACAGGGTTGCGCGCGTCCGGCACGGTCGGTGTCGCGATGGTGACGCCCTTCACCGCGGAGGGCAAGCTCGACGTCGATGCCGGCGTCGCTCTGGCGAGTCGCCTGGTCGACCGGGGTGTCGACCTGCTCGCCGTGTCCGGAACCACCGGCGAATCGCCGACCACCACCGAGTCGGAGAAGTTCGATCTGCTGCACGCCGTCGTCGAGACCGTCGGCACGCGCGCCACGGTGATCGCCGGGGCCGGTACCTACGACACCGCGCACAGCATCGAATTGGCGCGCAGCGCCCAGCGGGCCGGTGCGCACGGAGTGTTGCTGGTGACCCCGTACTACTCGCGCCCGGCGCAGGAGGGGCTGCTGGCCCACTTCACCGCGGTCGCCGACGCCACCGATCTGCCGGTGACGCTGTACGACATTCCGCCGCGCTCGGTGGTGCCGATCCTGCCGGAGACGATCCGCCGCCTCGCCGAGCACCCGCGCATCGTCGCGGTGAAAGACGCCAAGGGAGACCTCGGCGTCGGCGCGGAGTTGATCGCCGAGACGGGCTTGGACTGGTACTCCGGCGACGACGTATTGAATCTGCCGTGGCTGTCGGTCGGCGCGGTCGGCTATATCAGCGTCATCGGGCATCTCGTGCCGGAACGGCTGGTGTCCTTGCGCGACGCCTACCTGGCCGGGGACGTGGCGGGCGCCCGTGAGATCCATGTGAGCATGCTGCCGCTGATGCGCGCGATGGCCCGGGTCGGCGGTGTGGCGATGGTGAAGGCGTCGCTGCGGCTGCTCGGCGTCGAGGTGGGTGAGCCGCGGCTGCCGCAACTGATGCCGGAGGGCGAGGTGCTGCATCTGATCGGCGCCGAGCTGGAGGCGGGAGGAGTTTACGCATGAGTGATCCCGAAGGCCGTCGTCCGCGACGCAGAGCTGCCAGCCGGTCCGCCGGGGCCCCCGAGCCCAAGCCGCCGCAGGCCGTCACCGAGCCGCCGCGGCGCGAGCCGACATCACAGCCCGACTCGACGACACCGCGGGCCGAGTCGCGGTCGCAGGTCGATTCGGTCGCTCAGGAGGCGAAGGCCGCGGCGCGTGAGGAGCGGCAGCTGGCCAAGGCCGCGGAGCGGGATCTGCGTGCGGCGGAAAAGGCTGCGCCGCAGACTGTTTCGGCCGAGTCCGGAAAGTCGGAGCGGCCCGACCGGCAGCGCCGTGGCCGGGGCAGGCAGGGGAGTCGCGGTCGGGCGGAGCAGGCCCGTGGGCGCGCCGAGCAGGTGCGCGCCGAACAGTCCGAACCGCCGCCGCCCGGCCCGCCGGCCCTCGGCCTGCCCGAGGCGCCGCCGCGGCACGGCCTGCGCGTGTTCGCCCTCGGCGGCATCAGCGAGATCGGCCGCAACATGACCGTTTTCGAATACGACGGCAAGCTGCTGATCGTCGACTGCGGTGTGCTGTTCCCGGAGGACCAGCAGCCCGGCGTCGACCTGATCCTGCCCGATTTCCGGCCCATCGAGGACCGGATCGAGGACGTCGTGGCCGTGGTGCTCACGCACGGTCACGAGGACCACATCGGCGCGGTGCCGTTCCTGCTGCGCCTGCGCCCCGACATCCCGGTCGTCGGCTCCAAGTTCACCCTCGCGCTGGTCGCCGCCAAGTGCCGCGAGCACCGGCTGCAGCCGAAGCTGCTCGAGGTCACCGAGGGCGAGAAGACCACCCACGGCCCCTTCGAGTGCGAGTACTTCGCCGTCAACCACTCCATCCCGGACGCCATCGCGGTCGCGCTGCGCACCCCGGCCGGACTGGTCCTGCACACCGGCGACATCAAGCTGGACCAGTTGCCGCTGGACGGCCGACTCACCGACCTGGCCGGTTTCTCCCGTCTCGGCGACGAAGGAGTGGACCTGTTCCTGGTCGACTCCACCAACGCCGAGGTGCCCGGCTTCGTGACGCCCGAGCGCGAAATCGGGCCGGTCCTCGACAGCGTCATCGGCAAGGCCAAGGGCCGGGTGATCGTCGCCTCCTTCGCCAGCCACGTGCACCGCATCCAGCAGGTGGTCGACGTCGCGCAGCGCAACGACCGGCGGGTGTGCTTCGTCGGCCGGTCCATGGTGCGCAATATGCAGATCGCGCAGGACCTCGGTTACCTCGAACTGCCCGACGGGCTGGTGGTGGATCTGGACCAGGCCGCCAATCTGCCGGTGCACAAGCTGGTGCTGATCTCGACCGGTTCGCAGGGCGAGCCGCTGTCCGCGCTGTCGCGGATGGCCCGTGGCGACCACCGTCAGATCAACATCCGCGCCGACGACCTGGTGGTGCTGGCGTCCTCGCTCATCCCCGGCAACGAGAACGCGGTGTTCGGAGTGGTCAACGGCCTGGCCCGGCTCGGCGCCACCGTGGTCACCCAGCAGAGCGCGAAGGTGCACGTTTCCGGCCACGCCTCGGCCGGTGAACTGCTGTACCTGTACAACGCGGTGCGTCCGACCAACGCCATGCCCGTGCACGGCGAGTGGCGGCATCTGCGGGCCAACGCCGCGCTGGCCGTCGCCACCGGCGTCCCCGAGGACCGCGTCATGCTCGCCGAGAACGGCGTGGTGGTGGACTTGGTGGACGGCATCGCCTCGATCACCGGACGGTTCCCGGTCGGACAGGTGTACGTCGACGGTCTGTCGGTCGGCGACGTGGGCGAGTCGACGCTGTCGGACCGCTTGATCCTGGGTGAGGGCGGCTTCATCGCGATCACGGTCGCCGTCGACGAGACCACCGGCAAGGCGATCAGCGCGCCGGAGGTCAGCGGTCGCGGTTTCTCCGACGATCCGGAGGCGCTGGTCGCGGCGCAGGAACTGGTCGAGGCGGAATTGCTGCGGCTGGCGGGTGAGGGCGTCACCGATACCCATCGCATCGCGCAGAGCGTACGGCGGGTGGTCGGCCGCTGGGTCGCCGACGCCTACCGGCGGCGGCCGATGATCGTGCCGACCGTGCTCGGGGTCTAGGGGTGTGTCGGCGGCCACAGTCCCGGTGGCCGCGAGTCGATTAGGCTCGAGAGCATGAGTATGGCCCGACGGGAGCGGCGCGCCCTGGTCGTGACCATGACCGCCGCGGGCCCCGACGCACCGACGCTGTGCGGCGCCTGGACCGTGCGCGACCTGGCCGCGCACCTGGTGGTGCGCGAGCGCCGCCCCGACGCCGCACCCGGCATCATGCTGAAACCCCTTGCGGGCCACCTGGAATCGGTGCAGGAGCGCGCCGCCCAGCGGCCGTTCACCGAGCTGCTGGAGCAGGTCCGCACCGGCCCGCCGTGGTGGTCGCCGCTGTATCCTGTGGACGCGGTGGTCAACCTCACCGAGATGTTCGTCCACCACGAGGACGTGCGCCGCGGCGAACCCGGTTGGGAGCCACGCACATTGAGCGAGGCCGACGAGGCCAAGCTGTGGAACGCGGTGCGCCGGATGGCCCGCGTGGCCTACCGCAAGTCCCCGGTCACGGTCGTACTGACCACCCCGCAGGGCGAGCGCGTCGCCGCCCACAACGCCGGCGGCGACGCGGTGATCCTCACCGGCCCACCCTCCGAACTCCTGCTGCACGCCTTCGGCCGCAACGAGGTCCGCCTCGAGACCACCGGCCCGGACGAGGACGTCAAGGCGGTTTTCGCCACCGACCGCAGCGTCTGACCCGGAACAGAAGCCGCACCGGCCACCGCCTCACCTCCGGGTCCCGGAGGTCGGTTCGATTGCCGAGTTGGCCTGCTCACCGGGACGAAAACGGGCTGTGAGCGGCGGGGCTGGACTATGTGATGTTCGTGGTGTGGGTGTTGCGGATGGTCTGGATGGGGCGATTGCGGCTAGCCTGAGGCTATGGCAGGTAAGTCCCGCGGCACCACGACCTCACGTGCGCGGGCGGGATCGACCCGGGGGAGGGCTCCGGCGCGGTCTCGTTCCGCCGGATCACGGACGGGGTCGACGCCACGCGGGTCGACCACGCGCGGGCGCACCTCCGCGACGCGGCGTCCCGCACCGCGGGCGCGGTCCAATACGGCCCCGCTGGCCGTGCTCGGGCGCGGGATCGGCAACGGCTGGTCGATGCTCGCGCGCGGCGTCGGCGCCACCACCCGCACACTGAGTCGCGCCGGGGAGATCGAGCACGGGCACCGGCGCGACGGAATCGCGCTGGTGCTCATCGCGTTCAGCGTGATCATCGCGGCGGCGGTGTGGCTGGCGGCGGGCGGTCCGGTCGGGCACGCGGTCGACACCGCGATCCGCTGGATCACCGGATCCGCCTCGGCGGCGCTGCCGTTCGTCGCCGTGGCCGTGGCGGTGATCCTGATGCGCACCGAACCTCGGCCCGAGATCCGGCCGCGCCTGGTGCTGGGCGGCCTGCTGGTCGGGCTCCCCGCGCTGGGGCTGTGGCACATCGCCGCGGGTGCGCCCACCGATCCGCACGGGCGCTCGCACGCCGCGGGTTTCGCCGGCTACGTGGTGGGCGGCCCACTGCGCGACGGCCTGACGGCCTGGCTCGCGGTCCCACTGTTGCTGATCGCCATGGTGTTCGGCGTGCTGCTGCTGACCGGAACCACCGTGCGCGAGGTGCCCAACCGGCTGCGCGAACTGTTCGGCACGGGCAGCCGCGGCGACGAATACGACTCCTACGACGGCCAATACGGTCTCTACGACCCGGAGAACTTCGACGCCGACGGCTTCCCGCTGCACGGGAGCAAGTCCCGGCGCCGCGGCCGTACCCCCGCGGAGAACTATCCGACCGACGAATTCGGCGGCTCCGACGCGGTCACCGAGGTCATCGGAGAGCCGCCGCTGCGCGACGCCAAGGACATCGCCGCCGAGACCGCCGAGGCGGCCGCGGCCGAAAAGCCCGCCCCCAAGCCGAAACCCAAGAAGCTGCCCAAGGTCGTCGACCAGACCCCCGACCCGCCCGCACCGCAGCAACTGGAGTTCGTCACCGAACGGCAAGTGGAGGGCGACTACCAGCTGCCGCCGATGTCGCTGCTGATCGACGGCGATCCGCCGAAACGCCGCAGCGCCGCCAACGAATCGATGATCGAGGCGATCACCGAGGTGCTGGTGCAGTTCAAGATCGACGCCGCGGTCACCGGATTCGTGCGCGGCCCGACGGTCACCCGCTACGAGGTGGAACTCGGGCCCGGCGTGAAGGTCGAGAAGATCACCGCCCTCGCCCGCAATATCGCCTATGCCGTGGCGACGGAGAACGTCCGGCTGCTGGCGCCGATCCCGGGTAAGTCGGCAGTCGGCATCGAGGTGCCCAACTCCGACCGCGAGCTGGTGCGCCTGGCCGACGTGCTCAAGGCGCCCTCGACGCGAAACGACCACCACCCCTTGCTGATCGGGCTCGGCAAGAACATCGAGGGCGAATTCCTCGCCGCCAACCTGGCGAAGATGCCGCATCTGCTGGTGGCCGGTTCCACCGGCTCGGGTAAGTCGAGCTTCGTGAACTCGATGCTGGTGTCGCTGCTGCAGCGCGCGACGCCCGACGAGGTGCGAATGATCCTCATCGACCCGAAGATGGTGGAACTCACGCCCTACGAAGGCATTCCGCATCTGATCACGCCCATCATCACGCAGCCGAAGAAGGCCGCCGCCGCGCTGGCCTGGCTGGTGGAGGAGATGGAGCAGCGATACCAGGACATGCAGGCCAGCAAGGTCCGCCACATCGATGACTTCAACAAGAAGGTCAAGTCGGGCCAGATCACCACGCCGCTGGGCAGCGAGCGGGTGTACCGGCCTTACCCGTACATCCTCGCCATCGTCGACGAGCTGGCCGACCTGATGATGACCGCGCCTCGCGACGTCGAGGACGCGATCGTGCGCATCACCCAGAAGGCCCGCGCCGCGGGCATTCACCTGGTGCTGGCGACGCAGCGGCCGTCGGTGGACGTGGTCACCGGCCTGATCAAGACCAACGTGCCGTCCCGGCTGGCCTTCGCCACCTCCTCGCTGACCGACTCGCGGGTCATCCTCGACCAGCCCGGCGCGGAGAAGCTGATCGGCATGGGCGACGGCCTGTTCCTGCCGATGGGCGCCAACAAGCCGACCCGCCTGCAGGGCGCGTTCATCTCCGACGAGGAGATCCAGGGCGTCGTCGACTTCGCCAAGAACCAGGCCGAACCCGAGTACCAGGAAGGCGTCACCAGCGCCAAGGCCGGTGAGAAGAAGGACGTCGACCCGGACATCGGCGACGACCTGGACCTGTTCGTGCAGGCCGTCGAGCTGGTGGTCACCTCGCAGTTCGGCTCGACCTCGATGCTGCAGCGCAAGCTGCGCGTCGGTTTCGCCAAGGCGGGCCGCCTGATGGACCTGATGGAGACCCGCGGCGTCGTCGGACCCAGCGAGGGTTCCAAGGCCCGCGACGTGCTGATCAAGCCCGACGAGCTGGAGGGCCTGCTGTACACGATCAAGGGTGGCGACCCGGCCGCCGAGGAGCCCGAAGACGAAGCGTAGGGCCGCCGGAAGTTGTTGCGGTGGAGTCCTTTTCGCCGCTCGCACCCTGCCGCTCAGCGTGGCTCCGGACACAGATCGGTGCCCGGATACCACCGTTCGACGATCCCTAACGCGCCGATGCCTTGTGAGTAGGTTCACCCGCGGACCCGGGCTCTCGCCCGGTGCGCCGCCGCGGTCCGCCGAAGTCGCTGGGAGCACGGGGATTTGCGGGCACGCCGCCCGCGCGGCCGGGCACCGAGTCGGCCCCGATCCGCGATTCCGGGGTTGCTTCGCGGCCCCGACCCGTAGGTAGCGTGGCTGGGAGGCACACCCGAACACCGTCGCAAGGAGTTGGACGCCTTGGATGAGGTACTACGCCCGCTCATCGTTTTCGGCGGCACGCTCGCGGTCACGGTGGCGGTCGGCGTACTGATCGACCGGCTGCTGTGTTACGCCGCGACCAAGCACCCGCGAACGCGACTGCCCGGCCTGCTGCGCCGGGTGCAGCTGCCCCTGCAGCTCCTGTTGGCCACGGCCGGACTGCAATTCACCTATCCGCTGGCGGAACTGCACCTGCGCCAGGACGCGGTGATTCGCAATCTGCTGGCCACCGCGGCGGTCCTGGCCGCCGCCTGGCTCACCATCCGCGTCGTCGATGCCGTCGCCGAGAACACCCTGGACAAATACGCCGGCCGCACCGCCGACACCGCGCGGGTGCGCCGCCTGCACACCCAGCTGACCCTGGTGCGCCGGATCGTCACCACGGTGCTGGCACTGACCAGCGCGGCCGTGGTGATGCTGCTGCTGTTCCCGGGCCTGCGCACACTGGGCACCTCGCTGCTGGCATCGGCCGGAATCATCGGCATCATCGCCGGTGTCGCGGCGCAGTCGACCCTCGGCAACTTGATGGCCGGGCTGCAGATCGCCTTCGGCGATTCCGTGAAGATCGGTGACACCGTGGTGGTCGAGGGGGAGTGGGGCACCGTCGAGGAGATCACCCTGTCGTTCCTCACCGTGCGGATCTGGGACGACCGCCGGCTGACCATGCCCGTCTCCTACTTCAACAACAAACCCTACGAGAACTGGTCCAAGGGCGGCCCGCAGCTCACCGGCACGGTCTTCCTGCACCTCGACCACAGCACCCCGGTCGCCGCGTTACGCGAGCACCTGCACGACTTCGTGCGGCGGCGGCAGGACTGGGACGGCCGGGACTGGAACCTGCTGGTCACCGGCAGCACGCCGACCAGCATCGTGGTCCGCGCCTCCATGTCGGCCCGCAACGCCGACGACGTGTGGACGCTGCGCTGCGCGGTCCGCGAGGAGCTGGTGTCCTGGCTGAGCGCCTACCACCCGTACGCGCTGCCCAAGATCTTGACCGCCGTGGTGACACCGGCGCCCGCGATGGCGGACTGACCCGAGCTGGTCGCCCGCACAGTAGGATTCGTTGATTCGTCAGCGAATCCGGCTGCGCGGCTGCGCGTTCCGCCGAGACGTACACCACACACCGAATCGATCGAAACGGACATCACCGCGGTTCCCGGACCGGTATCGTGATAACGGTTGTCGATCGCGTTCTGGCACTCATGTTTTCGCGGCAGGTAGAGCGGTTTACCGAATCCGAAAGGTCACTGCATGATTCTCGCAGCCGTTCACGACACCCTCCTCGCCCAGATCGGGAACCCCACCCCGGAGACTCCGCCCGCCGCAGACAAGCTGATGAAGCTCGTCCGATACTTCACATGGTTCGTGATCCTGGCCGGCGTCCTCGGAATCACCTATGCGGGTGGGCGTTTCGCCTGGGACAAATCCATCGGCGCGGGCCCGTCGCCGAAGATGGTCATCGGCGCCATGATCGGCGGCATCGTCGCCACCAGCGCCGGCACCATCATGAACGCCGCGATCGGGACCTGAGCCGCCGCGACCGGGCAGCGCCCCGGCGTGCTCAGTTCCGGCCCGAGGTGATGTAGTAGTACATCGGGTCGACCATGTCCAGCAGATGCTGTACTTCGCTGTCGGTGAAGCGATTTCGGCGGCTGACGGTGATCAGTACCAGGTCGTTGATGGCCCGCACGATGCGGTCGAACTCGCCCTCTCCGGCTGCGTCGGTTTCGGGCGAATCCGCGCCGAGCAGGTTCGAAGCGCGCAGTTCCGCACCGGCGCGCGCGGCCTGTGCGCGCAGCTCGCCGTCGGCGCCGCGGGTGCTGGTCACCTTGGCGGCGTGGTCGTAGTAGCGGATCGCGGCCGCGATCAGTCCCGACGGTTTCGGCCGGACCAGTGAGTCGTCCGCGCTCGGCGGTCGGGCCGGATCGCCCTGACTCAGCGCGAGGGCGCGGGCCTTGGCGGCGAGGTAGCGCGCGACGAGAATGTCACGGACGGTACCGAATTCGGCGGTCCGGAGGATGTCCACCGACGCGTGCTCGTAGTTCTCGACCGCCGCGATCACCGCGGCGGGTTCGGTGTCGTCGGCCATCCGGGCGAGCCGCCGCGTGCGATCGTCCAGCCGCAACAGCGCTCGCACATTGCCCTCGTGCCGCCGTCGCCCGCCGGTACTGCCCGGAAAACACGCCAGCAGGTCCCGGGTCGTTTCGGCCGCGTCCGTACCGAAGGCGGCCGCGAACAGATTCCCGTACTCCGGATGCGCGGCGTAGGCCATCTCCAGGCGGCGCAACTCGATGATGATCTCGCCGAGTTCTTCCGCGCGCAGACCGTCCTGGGGATCTCGATCCCCGGCCGCGCCGGGACCGCACAATTCGATCAGCACGCTCGTGACGGCCCGCATCGCCCGAATCTCGCGTTCCGGATCCTCCTCGGCCAGGGCGCGGGCGTGCTCGGCGTGAAAGCGGGCGAGTTCGCGATGCAAGTCCCAGCCGAGGATCCCGGCGAGTTCCAGCTCGGTCTCCTTGATCGAGCGGATCCGGCTCAGCCCGGTCGGCTCGTACTCCGCGTGCCGCGACAACACGGCCTCGGCCTCGGCCGCCGCGCGAGCGCAGCGGATGCCGATCATGCAGTCCAGTCGCGAGCCGACGTCGACCAGCCGCAGACCCCGGCGCGCCCAGTCGCGGGCCGCCTCGATCGGTTCCCGATCGCCTCGGCGACGCTGTCGCAGCCGGCGCTCGGCGAGTTCGGCGGACCAGTACAGCATGTCGGAGCGGTCGTCCCGGGCGGCCGCGTGCGCGAATTGTTCCTCCAGTTGCCCGACTTCGTAGTTCCGGCTGGAGTATCGTGCTTCCAGCCGTTTCACGTCGACAGTGGCGGGGCGGCGTTCGGTGTGTCCCGCGCCCGCGGCCAACTCGATGATCGCGTCCGGCACGGGACGGTTCTCGGCGGTCATCTTGTCGACCACCGCGGCCGCGAGGGCGGCGATCGTCTTGAAGTGCTTCCACATGGTGGCCTTCGGGATCGGCCCCTCCGTGCCGTCGCGCCGGACGTAGCCGCGCGCCGCCGCGCAGATGTCGCCGGTCGTGAGGCGGGCGATCGAATCGCCCGCGTCCGGCGCCGTCATCACCTGTTCCGCCGCCGCGACGATCATCGCTTTGGTGCGTTCCTCGAGCGCTCTCCCGGCTCGCCGCTGGTAGGTCGCGTCCGGTCCGCGATGCATAGCTGTAGACGACACGGCCGAGAGTCTATTGCAGTGCACATAGTTGTGAACGCGTCTCTTCCGGCTACTGTCGGTGGGACAGCGAACCGAGGGTTACCGAGGGAGGACGCATCGTTGGAGACGACCGCCGCGAAACTGAAGCTGCTGCAACACAGTCTGGAAATGGCGCGAGAACCGGCCGGGGCCGCGGGGATCGCCAAGCGGGCCGCGAAGGGGATTCCCAGCCCGCGTGAGCGCATCGGCATGCTGCTCGACGCCGGGAGTTTCATCGAGATCGGTGCGCTGGTGAAGCAGCCCGGCTCCCGCGACACCCTGTACGGCGACGGCGTGGTGACCGGCCACGGCACCGTCGACGGCCGCCCGGTCGTGGTGATCGCCCATGACCAGACGGTGTTCGGCGGCTCGGTCGGCGAGATGTTCGGCCGCAAGGTCGCCGCGGCAATGGATTTCGCGGCCGAGATCGGCTGCCCGTTCGTGGCGATCAACGACTCCGGCGGCGCGCGGGTGCAGGACGCGGTGACCTCGCTGGCCTGGTACGCGGCGATGAGCCGCCGTCAACTGGGACTGTCCGGGGTGGTGCCGCAGGTCTCGCTGATGCTGGGCAAATGCGCCGCGGGTGCGGTGTACGCGCCGATCAATACCGATGTCCTGATCGCGACCGAATCGGCCTACATGTTCGTGACCGGGCCCGACATCATCCGCGAGACGACGGGTGAGGAGGTCACCCTCGAGGAACTCGGCGGCGCGTTCACCCAGGCCGAGAACGGCAATATCCATCATGTCGCGCCGGACGAGCCGGCGGCGTTCGAGTGGGCGCGGACGTATCTGAGCTACATGCCGTCGAACTGTTTCGAGCAGCCGCCCGTCGTCAATCCGGGCCTCGAGCCCGAAATCACCGACTCCGACCGCGAACTCGACACGATCATTCCCGATTCCGATCGCGCCGGGTACGACATGTACGACGTGCTGCTGCGGATCTTCGACGACGGCGAGTTCCACGAGGTCGGGGATGCCGCCGCCCGCAACATGATCACCGGCTTCGCCCGCGTGGACGGCCGCAGCGTGGGTGTGGTGGCCAATCAGCCGCTGGTGTCCAGCGGCGCGATCGATGCTCGCAGTTCGGACAAGGCGGCGCATTTCATCAGGCTCTGCGACGCGTTCGGGTTGCCGCTGGTGTTCGTGGTCGACACTCCCGGCGTGCTGCCGGGGGTCGAGGAGGAGAAGATCGGCGTCATCAAGCGCGGCGGCCGGTTCTTCTACGCCGTGGTCGAGGCCACCGTCCCGATCGTCACCGTGGTGGTGCGTAAGGCCTACGGCGGCGGCTATGCGGTGATGGGCTGCAAACAGCTCGGCGGGGACATCAATCTCGCCTGGCCCACCGCCCGCATCGCCGTCATGGGTGGTGAGGCGGCCGTCGGGCTTACACAGCGCCGTCAGCTCGCCGCGGTCTCCGACGAGGAGCGTCCGGCGTTGCGGCAGCAGATGATCGACTTCTACAACGCCACCGTCGCCACCCCTTGGATCGCCGCCGAGCGCGGCTACATCGACGCCGTCATCGAGCCGAGCAGTACCCGGCTGGAGATTCGCAAGGCCTTGCGCCTGCTGCGCGACAAGCGCGTCACGCATGGGCCGCGCAAGCATCACCTGATGCCGCTGTAGCCTGGTTATAGGACGGAATCCTGGTGTGCTGCAAGGAATTTCGTCAGTAGCGGGGATAGGGCGGCAGCGCCGTCGATCGGGATGATGTGGCCGCAGCCGGGGATGACGTGACCGGTGAGGTCGTCGGTGTGGGGTGCGAGCTGGCGGGCGAGGGCGTCGCCTACGGGGTGCGCGCCTATCGCCAAAGTCGTTACGCGCAAATGGGTTTCGGCGACGGCGCGTTCGATCTGCCGGGCACTGTCGGGCATGGCGCGGTAGTGCGCGAACGCGGCCCGCAACGCGCCCGGACGGCTGTAGGCGTCGACGAAGGCGTCTCGCAACGCGCCGGGGACGCCGCGGCCACGGGTCCCGGCGGTCAGAAACCAGTCGATGTACTCCGATTCGTGTCCCGCCAGAACGCGTTCGGCGAGACTGGGGACGGAGTGGAAGCCGAACCACCACGGCGGTCCGTCGCGCAGGAAGTTCTCCGCGCCCGGCAGCCTGCCCAGCAGCGATTCCATCACGACCAGCCGCCGGACCAGGTCGGGCCGCCGCATCGCGAGCAGGAAGGCGGCCGGGGCGCCGAGATCGATGCCGACCACGGCGGCCTCGCGCTCGCCCAGTTCCTCGAGCAGTCCGGCGGCGTCCGCGGCCAGATTTCCGGCGTCGTAGCCGTCGGCCGGGCGTTCGGTGGCGCCGAGCCCGCGTAGGTCCGGCGCGATCACCCGGTGTGAGTGCGCGAGCGTGTCGATCACCTCGCGCCACAACTGCCAGGTGTGCGGAAAGCCGTGCAGCAGTAGCACGGCCGGCCCGGCGCCCGCGACGGCGACATTGATATCGAGACCGTTCGCCGGTACCCGTCGCACAGAGATCCGGGACGTTCGGAGCGTCATGGCTCACCTCATCGAGTAACTAATAGTGACCACATGACCGTAGGAAACCTATGCTGGTCGGTGAAGACGGCACTTTCGACTCAGGTGGTGAGGTCCAGGTGACTACCCGGCGCGGTGATGTGTTCGACCCGGCCTGCCCGACGCGGCGGCTGCTCGACCGCATCGGGACCAAATGGGTGTCCATGGTGGTGAAGCTGCTGGCCGAGGCACACCCGGCCGAAGTCCGTTTCGCCGAACTCCGCCGCCGCATGCCCGGCGTCTCCCAGAAGATGCTGTCGGTCACCCTGCGGAATCTGACCCGCGACGGGTTGGTGGCCCGCCGCGTCGAGCCCACGGTGCCGCCCCGGGTGCACTATCGCCTCACCGATCTCGGGCTGTCCCTCGAAACCCCGCTCGCCGCCTTGCGGGCGTGGGCCGAGGAACACATGGCGACCGTCGACGTCGCGCGCGGCGACGCTACCAGCGCAGGTTGACGCCGCGGGCGAACAGGAAGCCGTGGCCCGTGGCGTTGTTGGTGCAAGTGGCGCGCTGGTCGCGGGCGGCGCAGGTGAAATCGCCGACCGTGAGGGCGGTCTCGTCGGGGAGGACGTAGGCGGGATGGGCGCCCTGGAAGAGCCCCTCTTTCAGGCAGATCAGTTCGGCGGCGGTGTAGCCGAGCATCATGGTCGGTTCGGTGGGCTGATCGGCGTCGTTCGAAACGCACCCGGTACGGCCGCGCTCGTGCGTGGCGAGCTGCTGGCAACCCGCGGTGGCCGGCGGATCGGACAGTGGTGTGTCCTGGATACCGCAGCCGACGCTGCCGTCCGCCGTGGTGAAGAAATACCCGTCGGCATGGCGGTAGTATTCCGGGTCGGCGGCCGCGGCGGCTGCTGCCGGGCCCGCGAAAAGCGTTGTGCTGATCAGCATTCCGAGACCGGACAGTGCAACGGCACCGGCCAGAACGTGTGCGCGCAATGTAACCCCCTGAATTCGGCCCTGCTCCGGCATTCGCGGCCACCCTACCCGGCGCCGGTCGCGAATGGCGAATTGCGTAGGGGTAGGCGCGAACACCCAGCTATTCCGGTACGAACCGGACGGTCGCACGGTGACCGTGTGCTCCGCGCATTCGGTACCGCTTCAGTCGCTGTAGGACCAGCCGGTCACGGCATCGGCATCGATTCGAATCACCGGCCCCTGCGGCCTATTGCCTTGGTACTGCGGGTATTTGGCGGTGAGCCAGGCGATCGGCGCGTCGCGATCGGCATCCTCGGTGAGAATGCGGGCCCTGCCGTCCGCGCGCACCCACCACAGTTGCGTCCAGTCCTCGTCGTACTCGTCGGCCAGCACCGACACCCGGTCGTGCGCCGCGATATTGCGCAGCCGCCGCAGGTTGGTCGTCGTCTTCGGCTTGTGGTCCACGGCGATCACGACGATTGGTGCGTCGGGGGCGACCGCGAAGGTGACCGGCACCAGATGCGGCTGCCCGGTCGCGCTCACCGTGGCCAGCCGCGCTACCCGGGCCGCCCGGAAACGTCGCAGGGCATCCTGCTCGTCCAATCGCATCGGTCCAGGTTAAGCGCCCGCGCGGGGTGTCGGCGTTGACACCCGTCTCGGCATTGAGGTGCGCGGGCCGGAGATTCGGTTCCCTCGGCGAGATTCGAACTCGCACTGGCCGGTACCTGAGACCGGTGCCTCTTCCGATTGGGCTACGAGGGAGGGACACGGACGGGAGGGCGCAGGCATGAAAAAGGGCCGCTCCGTGGCGAATTGCCCGAAATGCGGCCCTGTGTGGGTCCTTGCGACAGGACCTCAGGGACCGCTGCGGACGTTCGTCCCGCGGAATCCGGATACCGGAAGTAGCGCGAGCTGTCTGATCATCGCTGACTCCTTCCGCTGGTTCCGGTGTGTTGTATCGACGGTAGCACCGCGAAATGCCTTGGGAAACCGAATTTCCGGGGCTTGCCTCACTCGGCGAAGGCGCCCATGACCGGCTGCCATTCGACGAAGCGCTTGGCGTCGATCAGGTCCCGCTGGGCGAACGGATCCTCGGCCAGCAGCTTCTCCACGGCCGCGGCGTCGTCGGCGCGGAACAGGAGCAGCGCGCCCGAGCCGTCCGGGTAGGGACCCGTCGACAGCACCACGCCCTGGTCCACCAGCCCGGACAGCCAAGCCCGGTGGGCGGGCCGGTGCTCGTCGCGGGCGGGCGCGGTCGTCGCGGAGTAGGTGTAGTGGACGGCGAAGATCGGCACGGAGAACTCCCTGAGAGCTAGAGGGTCAACAGCATTCGAGTATTGCCGAGGGTGTTCGGCTTGACGTAGCTGAGGTCGAGGAACTCCGCCACACCGGTGTCGTAGGAGCGGCACATCTCGGCGAACACCTCGGCGGTCACGGGCGTGCCGTCGATCTCGGCGAACCCGTGGCGCTCGAAGAAGTCCACCTCGAAGGTGAGTACGAACAGCCGCCGCAACTCCAGCTCGCGCGCCGTCGTGATCAACTTGTCGACGATCAGGCGGCCGATGCCCTTGCCCTTGGCACTCGGGTGCACCGCCACCGTGCGCACCTCGCCCAGATCCGCCCACAACACGTGCAGCGCGCCGCAGCCGACCACCCGGCCGTCCACCTCGGCCACCCAGAACTCCTGCACCGCCTCGTACAGTGTGACGAGATTCTTCTCCAGCAGGATCTTGCCGGCGTAGACGTCGACGAGGGTCTTGATGTCGGGCACATCCGAGGTCCGGGCGCGTCGCACGATCGGGTCGCCCGCCCCGGCCCTCGACTCCGGACCCGGGGCCCGCGCGGTCACGGCGGGCTGGGGAGCGCGGTCGTCGGGCACGGCGTCGCCGATCGAATCACTGTGCGAGGCCCGTGTTGTCATGGGGTGCACAGTAGTCGGCTGGACAACCGATAGTCTGGTGGAGTGCCGCACCGCCAGCCCGCCTCCGAGCCCCCACATTCCGGGGTCCGGCGCGGCGTAACCAGGTGGGGGTGCCGGTGAGCGTGCAGAGCGACGATATGGACAGTGCCTGGGTCGATACGGGCCGAGCGCGCGCGAATCTGGTCTCCGCCACGCCCCGCACCGTGGAGCCGTCGGCGGTGCCGCTGATGAACATCGCCAACATCCTGACCGTGCTGCGGATCCTCATCGTGCCGCTGTTCCTGCTGGCGCTGTTCGCCGCCGGCGGGCACGACACCGGCTGGCGGATCGCGGCGACGGTGCTGTTCGGGGTCGCGGCCGTGACCGATCGCATCGACGGGCAACTGGCCCGCAAATACGGCCTGGTGACCGACTTCGGCAAACTGGCCGACCCGATCGCCGACAAGGCGCTGATCGGCTCGGCGCTGATCGGGCTCTCGGCACTCGGCGATCTGGCCTGGTGGATCACGCTGGTGATCTGCGCGCGCGAGATCGGCGTCACGCTGCTGCGCTTGGCGGTGGTCCGGCGCGGCGTGATTCCGGCCGGTCGGGGCGGCAAATTGAAGACGCTGGTGCAGTCGCTGGCCATCGGCGTGATGCTGCTGCCGCTGTCGGGCGCGTTCCAGACCGCGGGGCTGCTGCTGATGTACGTGGCGGTGGCGCTGACGGTGATCACCGGCCTGGACTATGTGGGGCAGGCGGCCCGGCTCCGATTCGGGCCGGTCCGGCGGTCGTGACCGCGGTGCCGCCGCCGAACGATCCGCTGGTCGCGGCGATTCCCGTCACCGAACTGGTCCGGCTGCTGCGGCAGCGCGACCTCACCCTGGCCACCGCGGAATCGCTGACCGCGGGCCTGCTCGCGGCCACCGTCGCCGGTGTGCCCGGCGCCAGCACGGTGCTGCGCGGCGGACTGATCGTCTACGCCACCGATCTCAAGCACACCCTGGCCGGAGTGAGCGAACACACGTTGGCCACCGACGGTCCGGTCGCCGCGAGCACCGCCGAACAGCTGGCCGTGGGCGCGCGTACCGCCTGCGCCGCCGACTGGGGCGTGGGCCTCACCGGTGTCGCCGGACCGGATCCGCAGGCCGGTCGGCCGGTCGGCACGGTGTTCCTCGGGCTGGCCGGACCGGAGGGCACCGAGGTGTTGCGGTTGAAACTGTCCGGCGACCGGTGGACGATCAGGGTGGAAGCCGTGCGCGCGGCCGTGCGCGAACTCGTCCGGAGTCTGGGAGCGCCGGCACCCGGGAACCAACCGGGTGGCGTGTGACGTTGTCACTGCAGGAACTCGGGTCCGGCGAGTAAAGAACGTGAGGAGAACGAGATGACGCTGCTGCGAGAGGCCATCGGGGAAAGTCTGCGGCGCGCTCGGATCGCGCAGAGCCGGACCCTGCGCGAGGTATCCACGTCCGCGCGGGTCAGTCTCGGCTACCTGTCCGAGGTGGAGCGCGGTCGCAAGGAAGCCTCCAGCGAACTGCTGGCGGCCATTTGCCAGGCGCTGGACCTACCGCTGTCACGGGTGCTGTCGGATGTGAGCGCGGCGATGGCCGAGGCGGACGGGGTGCCCGCGCGGCCCGTGCCCGCGGCTCCGGCCGCCGCGGCCGCCGACGCCGCGGTCGCGACCGTGTCGGTTCCGCTCGGTGCCATCGCCGAGGAGACCCGCATCGTGATTCCGGCGCCCAGGGCGGAAAAGCTGGTACTGGTACAGGCGAAGTGACCAGGAGTTGCCGGCGGCCCCCCCCGGAGGGGGCCGGGCCACAGTTAGGCGGGGGGGGGAACGGTTTTTTTTATTTTAAA
>NZ_JARWOP010000087.1 GCF_029868745.1 Nocardia wallacei
TCGGGGTGGGGTGTATGTGGGGGGGTTTGAGGGGGGTGGGGTGGGGGGGTGTGGGGTAGCGGGGCGTCGGTGTGGCGAGTACGGCGGGGCGGTTGGCTGTGGTGTGTTTTCATGGGGGGGGGGGGTGGTGGGTGGAGCGTCACTGCGGTCGTGGCAGCGGGAAGTCGTGGGTGTTGGCGGTGGCGTTGCGTCGAGTGTGGGCGATCGGGTGGTGGTGGGCGGAGTATCACTGCGGTCGAGTCGTGAAGCGCGGCTGTTGATGGAGGTGTCGCGGTGGGTGTGGGCGGTGGGGTTGTGGGGGATGGGGTATCGCTGCGGTTTTGTCGTGGGGAAGTTGCGGCTTTTGGCGGGGGCGTTGCGTCGGGTGTGTTGTGGGGTGGTGGCGGTTGTGCGCGGGCATGAATGGGTGGGTGGTGCCTGGGCTGGATACGGGCGGGTGGCGCCGGGGGGCCGTGTTTCTCGGACATTGGGTTGGGGGGGGTGGTTGGGGGAGAGTTGGGTGGGGGTGGGGCGGCTTTCCGGCAGCGGTGATCCGGCCTTGATGGACACGGGTCGCGGGGAAGTGGCGGGATTTGCCGTGTGGGGTCGATTTGTGTCTGCGCAGGCCGGGTGGTCGGTGCGTGGGGGTGACGACGTGGGCGGGTGGACATGAATCGGGGCTTGCTGTTGCGGGGATTGCCCGCGGTGGTCGTGGTGGTGGGGGCGGCGGTGGGGCCGTGGGTGGCGCCGCGGGCGGTGGACGCCACCGTGGGGATTCCGTTTGCCGCGCCGGGGGCGGGGGCGCCGTTGGGCGGGGATCGGTTGGGGCACGACGTGTTCAGCCGGTTGCTGCACGGTGGGTGGGGGCTGATACTGCTGGCCGTGTTGATCGCGGTCGCGGTCACCGGGTGCGCGAGTGTGCTGGGTGCGCTGGCGGCGCTGCGGCCGCGGCTGGGGGCGGTGATCGAGCGCGGTGCGGATCTGGCGATCCTGTTGCCGGCCGTTCTGGCGCTGCTGCTGGTGGTGGCGTCGTGGCCGGAGTCGGGGGCGTTCGGGGTGGTGCTGGTGGCGATCGTGTTCGGAATCCCTTACTCCGCAAGGGTGTTCGCGGCCGCGGCGACGCCCGTGGCCGCCACCGGGTATGTCGAGGCGGCGCGGCTCGGCGGGGAGTCCACCGCTTACGTGGTCTTCCGCGAGATGCTTCCGAACATGCGTGAACTGGTCTTCGCGCAGTTCGGCTTGCGTTTCGTCGAGGGCATGTACCTGGTGGCGACGGCCGCGTTCCTGCGGCTGCCGACCTCGCTCGGCGCGTCGAATTGGGCGGTCATGGTGCGCGACAACGCTTCCGGGATCCTGCTTAATCCGTGGGCGGTGCTGGCGCCGAGCCTCGCCATCGGCATCGTCGCGGTGAGCGTGAATCTGCTGGCGGCCGCGCTGGGACGACGGGAAGCGGGGCGGACATGATCGTGGTCCGGGAACTGTCGGTGTCCGCGGCGTCCGCGCCGCTGCTGGACACCATCTCGCTGCGGGTGCCCGAGGGCGGTGTCACCGCGCTGCGCGGGCCGTCCGGATGCGGCAAGTCGACCCTGATGAAGGCGTTGCTCGGGCAGGTTCCGGCGGGCACCACCGCGAGCGGGGTGGTACACGTCGGCGAGCACGAAGTGCTCACCCTGGAACCGCTCGCGTTGCGGAGGTTCCGGCGTGAGCAGATCGCTTTCGTCGGCCAGGATCCCGGCGTGGCGCTGAACCCGACCATGCGCGTCCGCTCCTTGCTGGGCGAATTATCCGACCCCGCAACAGCTTTGGAATCCCTGGCGGCGGTGGAACTGCCCGAGTCCTACCTGCGCCGCCGCCCGGCCGAACTGTCCGGCGGCGAGCAGCGCCGCGTCGCCCTGGCCCGCGCCCTCGCCCGCCGCACCCCGGTCCTGGTCCTGGACGAGCCCCTGGCCGGTCTACACGGCCGCCTACGCACCTCCGTCATACACCTCCTCCGCAGCCTGGCCGACGACCACGGCACCACCATCGTCGTCTCCGGCCACGACACCGCCGCCCTGCACGACTTGGCCGACGAGGTGGTCACAGTGGGCAACGGTCGTAACGTGATGTCCGGCAAGGTTGTCGATCCCAGTCGCGACTCGTCCGTCGGGCTGGGCTCGGCTGACGAGGCGCTCACGGTAGGTAGCGGTCGTAACGTGATGTCCGGCAAGGCTGTCGACTCCAGCCGCGACTCGTCCGTCGGGCAGGGTTCGGCTGACAAGGTGATCGCAGTAGGCAGCGGTCGTAACGTGATGTCCGGCAAGGCTGTCGACTCCAGCCGCGACTCGTCCGTCGGGCAGGGTTCGGCCGGCGAGGTGACCGCGGTGGGCAATGGTCGTAGCGCGATGTCCGGCAAGGTTGTCGACCCCGGCCGCGACTCGTCCGTCGAGCACAGCTCGGCCGACGAGGTGACTGCGATAGACAGCGGTCGTAACGCGATAGATGGCGAAGCTGTCGACCTCCGCCATGACATGCCCGTCGAGCACGGCTCGGCTGACGAGGTGATCACGGTAGGCAACGGTCGTAGTGCGGTATCCGGCGAAGCTGTCGACTCCAGCCGTGACGCGCTCGTTGGGCAGGGCTCGGCTGATGAGGCGATCGTGGTGGGGGACGGCCGTGGCGCGGTATCCGGCAAGGCTGTCGACCCCGGCCGTGACGTGTCCGTTGGGCAGGGCTCGGCTGATGAGGTGGTCGCGGTGGGCGGTGGTCGTGGTGCGGTAGGCAGCGAGGCTGTTGATCCCGGGCGTGATGCGTCTGTTGGGCAGGGCTTGGTTGATGAGGTGGTCGCGACAGGCGACGGGCGCGGTGCGGTGCGCGGAAAGGCGGTTGATTCCGCCGGGGATAGCTCGATCGATTTCGCCGTGGAAGAGTCGGTGACTTCGGATGTTGCGGGCCGGTCGTGCCCGGGCGAGGCCGTCGTTGGGCCGGAACGTCCTGGCGGCGTGGGGGTTTCGGCTACGGATTCGGTGGTCGGCGGCGCGCTGCCCGGAGATGGTGTGCATCGGCCCGTGGATGCTGTGGGTGCGGGGGTGAAGCCCGATCGGCATGCTGCCGGAGTGCCGGTGGGTTCTGGCGGCACGGTCGGTGGAGCAGGCGAAAGTTCAGGTGGGACCAAAGGTATTGGTGCCCAGGTGCTTTCGGCGTCCGGGCTCGGGGTGTCGATCGGGCGGCGGATGGTACTCGAAAATGTCGACCTGGGGTTGGCGGCGGGGGAGTCGGTGGCGGTGGCGGGGCCGTCGGGGGCGGGGAAGTCGACGTTGGCTCGGGCGGTGGTGGGATTGCGCCGGGCCGCGGTGGGGGAGGTGCGGGTGTCGGGGCGAGTGGCGTTGGTGCCGCAGGACAGTGCGGGGAGTCTCAATCCGCGTCGGACCGTGGCGCAGACGCTGTCGCGGCCGGTGCGGCGGCACGGTGGTGTGCGCGGGCCGGAGGTGATGGCCGAGGTCGCGCGTTTGCTGGACACGGTGGAACTGGAAAGCGCACTGGCCCAGCGGTATCCGCACGAACTGTCCGGTGGTCAGCGGCAACGGGTGGCGCTGGCCCGGGCCTTGGCGCTGCGACCGGCGGTGCTGGTGTGCGACGAGATCACCTCGGCACTCGACCGCGGCACCGCCGACGCCATCATGACCCTGCTGGACAGCCTGCGCCGCGACCGGAATCTGGCCCTGCTCGTCATCACCCACGACATGCACGTCGTCTCCCGCTACTGCACCGGCATGTGCGTACTCGAATCCGGCCGCATCGTCGAAACGGGCCCGGTCGCCAAGGTCCTCGCCGCCCCGGCACACGACGCCACCGCCGCCCTGCTGGGCTGAGTGGCCTGGACGACCGGACCGCATCGTCGAAACAGGCTTGGTCGCCGAAGTCCTTCGGCTCCGGCACATGCTGCCACTGCCGCCCTGCTGGGCTGAGCGGTCCGTGGCCGAGAACGGTGGGGCATACACTCGGTGGGTGTCGAGTGCAGCAGCGGTGCCCGCGGCGGCTGGGGGGCGGCAGGAGCGGTGGCAGCCGCATAATGCTGCGCGGCGGGAGCGGATCGTCGAGGCGGCGATTGCGCTGCTGGAGGAGCATCCGGCGGGCGCGGACATTCCGGCGCAGCAGATCGCGGCGCGGGCCGGATTGGCGAAATCCGTTCTGTATCGGCAGTTCTCGGGCCGCGAGGAGCTCGATCGTCGGGTTCGGACCACCATCGCCGAGCGCTTCACCGACGCCTTGGACGCCGCGCTGGACATCGGCGCCGGGTCCATCGCGGAGATCTTGGCCCGCGCGGTCGGCGTGGTCGTCGACTGGATCGGCGACCATCCGCGCCAACACGAATTCCTGCGCACCGGCCCCGCGGCGGACGGCCCCGAGGACCGCGACGCGCTGAGCGGCCTGATGATCACCATCACCGGCCGCGCCAACGGGCTGGTGTCCGGGCTCGCCGGCGCCGTCGGCGTGGCCGACCCGCCGGTCATCGACACCATGACCTTCGCCATCGTCGCCATGGTCGAGGCCACCGTCACGCGCTGGGCCCACGAACCGGACCCCGCGCTCGACCGCGCCGCCCTGATCGCCGAGGTAGCGAGCTACGCCTGGAGCATCCTCGACGGCGTCGCCCGCACGCACCACCTCACCCTCGACCCCGACCAGCCCCTTCTCCAGCTGATCGAGGCATTGGCCGCACCGGACCGATGAGTGCTGCCGCTCACGCCGCCCGGCGCGCCGGTTCGCTGCGATAACGCGAGGGCGCGCCATCGATGTTCAGCGCTCGCCAGAGCAGCTTGGCGGGGGCGGGCATGAGGCCGAGATCATCGACCAGCTTGCGCACGTCGTCGAAGTAACCCGAGAGGATCTTGCGCGAGGCGGGACCGCGCCAGAACGCCTCCTTGATCACCTCGCGCGGAATGTCGAACTGCCGGGCGAACGACCGCGGCGGCGTCATGATCTCGCCGGCCAGCCACCGCATCGCGAGCGGGAACGCCAAGGCGCACACCGCTTTTCCGGGCAGACCCATCCGCTCGATGTGGGCGGTGAGGTACTCGTGGGCGAAGGAGATGTGCCGCGCCTCCTCGGCGATGTGGATCTGCATGGTGCGCAGGACCGCCGGCGGCATATTGGCCTCGGCGCGGATGACCGCCTTCTGGTAGTGGTCGATCGGCTCCTCGCCGCCGAGAATGCCGATGAACAGGATGACGTGCGCGTATCCGCCCGCCACCCCGATCAGCGGCGACAGCGCCCGGAACACCGGCCGCATCCCGGGCACGTCCACGCCGACGCGGTTCACCAGCTCCTGGAACATCTGGATGTGGTTGCACTCCTCGGTCATCTCGTGCAGGCAGTACCGGAACTCGGGAGATCCGTTGGGCAGCTTCATGATGTACTGCATCAGCCCGCGGATCAGCACGCTCTCGAATGCCGCCCCCACCTTGATCACGTTCGAGATCCGCCATTTGCCGATCTCGATCTGCTGGTGCAGCGGCAACTCCCGGTACCAGCGGGTGGCGCCGAGCGGGTCGATCTCGGGATCGAGCACCCAGCGCGGGTCGTCGGGGTCGATCGCGAGTTCCGGCCCGTCCCAATCGATGTCGAGATACGGGTCGAAATGCCGATGCACCGATCCCTCGGACAGAGCCGCCAACGCCTCCGCGTACTCGGGCGTTATCGGGCCGGTGTGCATGGTGTCGGACAACGTCATCGGTGCCTCCTGAACCTCGACTCCCTTCGAGAATACGTGGGACTCGGAGTCCCACACAACCGCCATCGCCCGGATATCTGGATGATGGAGAGGTGCGTCCGAAGAAGGCCGGTGCTCGAACCGCTCGGAAGGTCCGCGCCGCCCTGCTCGGCGTCGTCGCGGCGGCCGTCGTGCTGTCCGGGTGCGGGGAGGTGCAGCAGCTCCCGCCCATTCCGGAGGGCATCCCGCCCGGCGTGGGTACTCCCGTCCCCCCGATCGATCTCGACGCCCCCGGCCGCAGCGCCGGACAGCTGCGCGAGTGGGCCGACGAGCAGTCCGACGCGCTCGGCATCCCGGTCGTGGCGCTCGAGGCCTACGGCTACGCCGCGGCCGTGCTGGCCCGATCCCGCCCCGACTGCGGCATAGGCTGGACCACGGTCGCGGGCATCGCTCGCGTGGAGAGCAAACACGGCAGCCACGGCGGTTCCCGCCTGGGGTCCGACGGCCAGGTGAGCCCGCCCATCCGCGGTGTGCCGCTGGACGGATCGCCGGGCGTGGCGCGAATCGTCGACGAGCACGAGACCGCCCGCGCGGGCGAGCCCGTCTATGTGCGTGCGGAGGGCCCGTTCCAGTTCCTCCCCGAAACGTGGCAGCGCTGGGGCGCCGACGCCAACGGTGACGGCGTCGCCGACCCCGACAACATCGACGATGCCGCCCTCACCGCCGCCCGCTACCTGTGCGCCAGCGGAGGCAACCTGACCACCCCCGAAGGCTGGCAGCGAGCCCTGCTCACCTACAACCAGTCCACCCCCTACCTGAACAAGGTCCGCCTCCACGCCGCCGCCTACAGCGTCGGCCGCAAGGCCTGACCCCCAACAAACCTCTTGTTCACCTGGGGGGCGGGGGGGGGGGGGGGGGGGGGGGGGGGGGGGGGGGGGGGGGGGGGGGGGGGGGGGGGGGGGG
>NZ_JARWOP010000088.1 GCF_029868745.1 Nocardia wallacei
GGCGGGCGCGGCGGGGGGCGGCGGGGGGGGGGGGCTGGCTCGAACAACCCCCGTACCCCCCCGCCGCCCCTTTTTTGCCGGCCGCGGGGCGCCGGGGCGTGACCCTCGGCCAGCACCTCGGCGTGCGACAGATGCGCACCCGTGACACCGGCGGCCAGGTTGGTCACCAGCGAGATACCCAGCAGCCGGGCGCCGGCGGCGCGGCCCGCGATGGCCTCCAGCACCGTCGACATACCCACCAGATCGGCGCCCGCGGTGCCGAGCATCCGGATCTCCGCCGGCGTCTCGTACTGCGGCCCGTGCAGACCCGCGTAGACGCCCTCGGTGAGGCTCGGGTCGACCTCCCGCGCCAGCGTGCGCAGCTCCGGATCCCAGGCGTCGACCATGTCGACGAAGCTCGCCCCGGCCAGCGGCGTGCGCCCGGTGAGATTGATGTGGTCGCCGATCAGCACGGGCTCGCCCACGCGCAGGCCGGGCCGGATTCCCCCGGCGGCGTTGGTGAGCAGAATCGTGTCGGCGCCCGCCGCGACGGCCGCGCGCACCCCATGCACCACATCGGCGGGCTCGTAGCCCTCGTACAGATGCTGGCGGCCCATCAGCACCAGCGTCGGCGTGTCGTTCACCAGCACGGAATGCACGGTGTTCCGGTGGCCCTGCGCGGTCGGCGCGCCGAAGCCCGGCAGGTCGCTCATCGGCACGGAAGCGGTCGGCGTGCCGATCTCGGCGGCCGCGTCCTGCCAGCCCGAACCCAGCACCACCGCGACCCGGTGACGCGCTACTCCCGTACGTTCGGCAATCGCCTCGGCGGCCTGTTCGGCAAGCATGTGGCTCACCATAGTCGCGTCGGATACGGGCCGCCGCGTGGGGAATACCGCCCAGTACGGGCGCGATCCGGCGACCGTCGGCGGGGCAGGGCAGTATGAGGCCGTGCGTGAACTCGTCGTGTTGGGGACGGCCAGCCAGGTGCCGACCCGTCAACGCAACCACAACGGCTACTTCCTGCGGTGGGACGGGGACGGCCTGCTGTTCGACCCGGGTGAGGGCACCCAGCGTCAGATGCTGTACGCGGGCGTCTCCGCGGCGAGCATCACCCGGATCGGCCTCACCCACTTCCACGGCGACCACTGCCTGGGGCTGCCGGGCGTCCTCGCCAGGCTGAACCTGGACCGGGTGACCCATCCGGTCGACATCTGCTTTCCGGCGGAGGACATCGACTATTTCGAGCGGCTGAGCCAGATCGTGCCGCGGCACCGCGACCCCGGCCTGCGGCCGCACCCGATCGCGATGGACGGCCCGATTCCCTTGCCGGACGCGCCCTTTCACCTCGAAGCCGTGTCGCTGTCCCACCGCGTGGCGACGTTCGGGTATCGCCTCACCGAACCCGACGGCCGCCGGATGCTGCCGGATCGGCTGGCGGCCTCGGGAATTGCCGGACCTGATGTCGGACGCCTGCAACGCGCGGGCAGCCTGACCCTGCCCGACGGCCGCACCGTGACCCTCGACGAAGTCTCGACGCCACGCCGCGGCCAGCGGTTCGCCTTCGTCATGGACACCCGGATGTGTTCGGGGGTCGAGGAATTGGCGCAGGACGCGGACATGCTCGTGATCGAATCCACGTTCCTCGACGCCGACGCCGCGCTGGCACACGAGTTCGGCCACCTGACCGCCGCCGAGGCCGCCCAGGTCGCCGAGGCGGCGGGCGTGCGCACACTGGTGCTCACGCACTTCTCGCAGCGCTATCCCGACCTCGACGGCCACCGCATCGAGGCGAGCAAGTACTTCCACGGCGAGTTGGTGGTGGCCGAAGATCTCATGCGTGTTCCGGTCCCGACTCGCCGGTAACTTATGCTTCGCGCTATGCCGTACTTGGAGCGCGACGGGGATGTATTCGTCCTCTACCTCGGCAACGAGGGCCAGACCGACAGCGAGAACCGCTTCCATCCCGACTGGATCGACGAGTTCCACGGGCTGCTGGACCGGGTCGAATCCTCGGCGGGTCCGGCCGCCCTGGTCACCGTGGCCACCGGCAAGTTCTACAGCAACGGCCTCGACACCGACTGGCTGTTCGGCAACTACGACCGCGTGCACTGGTATCTGGACCGCGTGCACTCGATGTTCAGCCGCCTGCTGACCTTCGCCATGCCGACCGTGGCCGCCATCAACGGGCACGCCTTCGGCGCCGGCGCGATGCTGGCCACCTCGCACGACTTCCGGGTGATGCGCGGCGATCGCGGTTACTGGTGCCTGCCCGAGGTGCATCTGGGCATGCCGTTCACCGTCGCGATGAACGCCCTGGTCACCGAGCGTCTCACCAATCAGGTAGCGCTGGAGGCGATGACCACGGGTCGCCGCTACGCCGCCGCCGACGCGATCGCGGCCGGCATCGTCGACGAGCAGGCCGACGCCGACAAGGTGCTGGCCGCGGCCGTCACCCGGGCCGCCGCCCTGGCCGGTAACCGCAAACCGAATCTGCCGGTGATCAAGCGCGCGCTGCACGGCCGGGCGCTGGCCGGGCTGACCACTCCGACCACTCCGGAGAACCTGGCCTTCGACGCCGGCTGAGCACTCCGCCGCCGGAGTCCGATATTCGCTCCCGGATAACCCGGCGGGCGGCCAGGCGGTCGCAGTGCAACACTGTGTGCCATGCCACGTAGCGCCGGCGCCCACCCCTCCGACCCGGAGTCGGACCGAACAGTCGGATCGATCGACTCCGGAACAGGCGCTTCGTACTTCGCGACGCCGCCGGATCCCGCGCTGGTCGCGGCGGCCGACGCCGCGATCGGCGCCGCGTCGGACGCGCTGATCGCGCTGTCCCACGACATCCACGCCGAGCCCGAACTCGCCTTCGCCGAGACGCGCAGCGTCGCCAAGACCCTCGTTCCGCTGCGGGAGCGCGGCTTCGCGATCGAGACGCCCGCGGCCGGGCTGGACACCGCGTTCACCGCTACGTACGGCAGCGGTGAACTGGTGGTGGGAATCTGCGCGGAGTACGACGCGTTGCCCGAGATCGGGCACGCCTGTGGGCACAACATCATCGCCGCCGCGGCGGTGGGTGCGGCCCTGGGCCTGGCCGAGGTGGCCGATCGGTGCGGGATCACCGTGAAGGTGTTTGGCACGCCGGCCGAGGAGAGCGGCGGTGGCAAGGTCTTGATGCTCGAGCGCGGCGTGTTCGACGATACGGCGCTGGCGATGATGGTCCATCCGGGACCGTGCGACATCGTCGGCGCGCGCTCACTCGCGCTGGCGGACGTCTCGGTCGCCTTCCAAGGGCGTGCGGCGCACGCGAGCGCCGCGCCCGAACAGGGCCGGAACGCCGGTGACGCGGTGACCGTTACCCAGGTAGCCCTCGGTTTGCTGCGTCAACATCTGAACCCCGGGCAGCAACTGCACGGTATAGTCAAGACGGGCGGCGTTGCCCCCAACATAGTGCCCGGACATGCGGAACTGCTGTACTACCTACGGGCAGTCGACTCCGCATCCCTCGACGATCTGATGCGACGCGCATCGGCCTGCTTCGAGGCGGGAGCACTGGCGACCGGATGCACCCACGAAATCCGGACGCTGGCGCCCACATATACCGAGTTGACTCCCGACCCCGCACTACTGTTTGCCTATCGCGAGCAGATCGTCGGCACGGGCCGGGTACCGCTCGCGGCGGACCTCGAGGCAGCGCGTCCGCTGGGCAGCACCGACATGGGCAACGTCACCAATGTCATCCCCGGCATCCATCCGGTTATCGGAATCGAGGCCGGTGGCGCGGTGACACATCAGCCGGAATTCGCCGCGGCGTGTATCACGCCGTCGGCGGATCTCGCGGTGACCGACGGGGCCACCGCGCTGGCGCGTACCGCAATTGCGATTGCGGGCGATCAATTTCAGAGAGACAGGTTGTTGGAGCGCAGCATTCAGCGACAGGAGGACATTCGGTGAGTACAACCGGCGGGTCGGACACCGCACCGAGTACGGCGCGGGTGACCGGTCCGGACGCGCCCGCGGGACGGCTCGGCGCATCGACGAACGGCGCCGCGGCGGCGAACGGGGTAGCGCGCGGCCGCGCGGCGGTCGACGCATGGCTGAGCGAACACGCGGAGGACCTGATCGGGTGGCGACGGCACATCCACGCTAACCCCGAGCTGTCCCGCACCGAGTTCGCCACGACCGAATTCGTCGAGACATGGCTGGTCAAGGCCGGTCTCGAGCCGCGCAAGCTGCCCACCGGAGCCGGCCTCATCTGTGACATCGGCCCCGACGGCCCGCGCCTCGGCCTGCGCGCCGACATGGACGCGCTGCCGCTGCAGGAGTACACCGGACTGCCCTTCGCCTCCGCCGCTCCGGGCGTGTCGCATGCCTGCGGGCACGACGCGCACACCGCCATCCTGCTCGGCACGGCGCTGTCGCTGGCCGAGGCGCCCGAACTGCCGGTCGGCGTGCGGCTGGTATTCCAGCACGCCGAGGAGGTCATGCCCGGCGGAGCCATCGATATGGTCGCCGCCGGCGCCATGGAGGACGTGTCGCGGATGTTCGCCCTGCACTGCGATCCGCGGCTGGAGGTGGGGCGGGTCGGCGTCCGCGTCGGGCCCATCACCTCCGCCGCCGACACCGTGGAACTGGTGCTCGACTCGCCCGGCGGGCACACGTCGCGTCCCCATCTGACCAGCGACCTGGTGTACGCGATCGGTACGGTCATCACCGGCCTGCCCGGCCTGCTCAGCCGCCGCATCGATCCGCGCACCAGCACCGTGATGGTGTGGGGGGCCGTGTCGGCGGGCAAGGCGCCCAACGCGATTCCGCAGACCGGCATGCTCACCGGCACCGTGCGTACCGGCGACCACGCCACCTGGTCGCTGCTGGAACCGATGGTTCGCGAGATCGTCGACGGCCTGCTCGCCCCGACGGGCGTGCGGTACCAGCTGAACTACAAGCGCGGCGTGCCGCCGGTCGTCAACGAGGAACAGGCCACCCGGATGTTCGAGGACGCCATCCGCACGCTCGGCCCCGACGCCCTCGCCGACACTCCGCAGTCCGGCGGCGGTGAGGACTTCTCCTGGTACCTCGAGGAGGTCCCCGGCGCGATGGCCCGCCTCGGCGTCTGGTCCGGCCGGGGTCCCCAACTGGACCTGCACCAGCCCACCTTCGACATCGACGAACGAGCCCTCGCCGTCGGCGTCCGCACCCTCACCAACCTGGTCCTACAAGCACGCTGAGACACCCGTACCACGCCGTCCTGGCGCTCGCCACATCGTTCCGGCATGTTTTTGGCCGGAATCAGGGGCCGAAGGTCCCCGGGCCCACGTTCTTGCTGTTGCGGGTGCGTAGGGCGTGGACGTATTCGGCGGGGGCGCCGGCCTTTTCGGCCGCGTCCGAGATCACTCCGATGTACCTGGCGGAGGGCAGGCCGCCCTCGTAGGCGTCGAGCACATACAGCCAGGCCAGGACGGGTTCGGTACCGGTGCCGGGGCTCGGCGTGACGCGCAGCCGGATCTTCTTGTGGATGCCGAAGTCCGAACCCTCCCAGCGGTCCAGGCTCAGCTCGTCCTCGGCGGACACGTCGTACAGGACGACGAACACGCGCGAGCGCGGCTCCTCGACCACCGTCGCGAGCGGGCCCTCCCAGCCGATGTCGTCGCCGGCGAAGGTCAGGCGCCAACCCTCCAGCCAACCGGTTCCGTACACCGGGGAGTGCGGACAGCGCTTGAGCATCTGCTCGGGGTCCATGTTGGACCCGTAGGCGGCGTATATCGGCACGAGGCAAGCGTAGCTGGTGATGGGGTTATCTGGTGCCGCTGCCGACTCCTTCGTCGCTTCGCCGCGGCACCCGAAAACCGGGACGCGCCGAAAACCGTTGTGGTTGCGCGAGGGCTGAGCGTTGGGGACGAGTTGGTGTGGTCGGCTCACCGGTGGTGCAAGTAAACGTGTGAGGAGCAGGGCGGATAACGTTTAGGGGGTTCCGGAGATCCCGGGTGTCAGGTCGATAGCGGAGGTGCACATGACCCGCATTGCAATCATCGGGGGCGGTCCCGCCGGCTATGAGGCGGCGTTGGTGGCGGCTCAGCACGGCGCGACGGTCACGGTGATCGACAGCGACGGCATCGGTGGTGCGTGTGTGCTGTGGGACTGCGTGCCGTCGAAGACCTTCATCGCGTCGACGGGGGTGCGTACCGATCTGCGGCGGGCCCGCGATCTGGGTATCACCCTGCATCCGGCGCAGGCGCAGGTGCGGTTGTCCGAGGTGAACTCTCGGGTCAAGACGCTGGCGCAGGCGCAGTCGTCCGATATCCGGTCCAAATTGCAGGCGGCGGGGGTCACCATTCTCAACGGCCGCGGGCAGCTGATCGATCAGATTCCGGGTCTGGCCACCCATTTGGTGCGGGCCACGCTGGCCGATGGGGCGGAGCGGGTGCTCGAGGCCGACGTCGTGCTGCTCGCGACGGGGGCCAGCCCGCGCGTGCTGCCGGGCGCCGAGCCCGACGGTGAGCGCATCCTGACCTGGCGGCAGCTCTACGACCTCAAAGAATTGCCCGAGACCATGGTGGTCATCGGATCCGGCGTCACCGGTGCGGAATTCGTCTCCGCGTACACCGAGATGGGCGTGAAGGTGAAGGTGCTGTCCAGCCGCGACCGCATCATGCCCAGCGAGGATGCCGACGCGGCCCTCGTGCTGGAGGACGCGCTGGCCGAGCGCGGCGTGGAACTGTTCAAGCAGGCGCGGGCCGACGCGGTCGAGCGGACGGCCGACGGCATCGTGGTGAAGCTGTCCGACGGCCGCACGGTGACCGGCTCGCACGCGCTCATGACGGTCGGCTCCACCCCGAACACCCAGAATCTCGGCCTCGAACGCATCGGCATCGAACTCGACAAGAGCGGTTACCTTCGGGTCGACCGCGTGTCGCGGACCGCGGTGCCGGGCATCTACGCCGCCGGCGACTGCACCGGCCTGCTGCCGCTGGCCTCGGTGGCCGCGATGCAGGGCCGGATCGCGATGTACCACGCGCTGGGCGAGGGCGTGCAGCCGATCCGGCTGAAGACGGTGGCCTCGGCCGTGTTCACCCGTCCGGAGATCGCGACCGTGGGCGTCAGCCAGACCGCGATCGACAACGGCGACACCCCCGCGCGCACGGTGATGCTGCCGCTGAACACCAACCCGCGCGCCAAGATGTCCGGCCTGCGCCGGGGCTTCGTCAAGATCTTCTGCCGCCCGGCGACGGGCGTGGTGATCGGCGGCGTCGTCGTGGCGCCGATCGCCTCCGAGCTGATCCTGCCGATCGCCATGGCGGTGCAGAACAATCTGACGGTCAACGACCTGGCTCAGACCTTCTCGGTGTACCCGTCGCTGTCCGGTTCGCTCACCGAGGCCGCCCGCCAGCTGATGCGGCACGACGACCTCGGCTGAGTACCGGCCGACGTACCGGCCGACCCGGACCGCCGATTCGGCTGCTGACCAGGTCAGGACCACCGTGTTCCCAGCACCGGTGAGTGCCTGTCGCAGCTGTTGCCTGAAACTTGTTCGTGTGGTTCACTTCCCGCAGAGATGTGACTGGTGGGCGGTTGGTTGATTTCGTGTGCGGGGGATCGATCTTTCCCGAACCGGAGATCCGCGGACGGCCCCTGGCGGCCGGGACGAGCGGACCGGGCATCGATGAGGACAAAGCTGGAGCGCGGTCGACCCTTGACGGGGTACCGGGCTTGGGAAAGGGATTGCGAGACAGTGAAACATCGTAAGCCGGGTCGGCCGACGCGCACGGTCGCCAAGACGTCCTTGCCATTGGCCGCCGCGGCCGCTGTCGCGACGATCCTGACGGCCTCCGGCGGGCCGGCCACCGCGGCCCCCGCCGAGCCGGCGGTGCCCACCACCCCCGCGCAGCCGGGCGCCAACGAGTCGCAGCCGGGTACCAACGAGGTCCAGGCTCCGGAAGGCGAGCAGCAGCCGGGCGACGCGGAGCCGCAGGGACAGACCCCGAACCAGCCAGGTGTCACCACCCCGCAGCCGGGCACCACGTCGCCGCAGCCGGGCGTCACCACGCCGAACCCCAACGCCCCCAAACCCGATCAGCGCGATCAGGCCGCGCCGCGGCAGCCGGGGGTCACCGCCCCGCGCGTGGCGCCGCTGCCCGTGCCGGGCCAGAACAACCAGGGCGAGGTGCAGCCGGCGGTGGTGCCGGGCCAGCCCAACGGTCCCCAGGCCGATCAGCTCAAGCCCCAGCAGCCGCAGCCGGATCAGCCCCAGGTGGCGCCGCGCCCCGCGCAGCCGGGTCAAGGCGGCCAGGGCAATCAGGGCAACGGCCAGAACAATCTGGACACCCTCACCGACAACGGCCCCGCGGAGGAGACCCAGCCGCGCTGGAACGCTCCCAGCCTGCACGCGGCCCCGGCCGCGCCGGTCGTCCCGATGGCAGGCCCGCACACCGAGGTCGGCGCGAACATCGACGGCGGTGGCCTGGTTCCGGGTTACGTGGCCAACACCCACCACTTCAGCAACCTCGACGGCTACGTCGGCACGGTGGGCTACTCGACTCCGACGGGCACGGGCGACGGCGGTGTCTCGCTCGAGTACGTCGAGGCCAACAAGATCAAGGTCACCACCTACACCCACACCACGGGTATCGATGACCTGAAGTCGGCTACCGGTTTCGCCGACGTCACCAACGAGACCTACGTCGACACCACTCAGGCCAATGCCGCCAAGGCGGCGGTCGAGGGCTGGATCCGGATGCAGCCGGGCGGCGAAGCGGCCATCGCCGCCGCCGCTCAGGTTGGTAGGCTTCCGGAGGGCGACTTCGCGCCGCAAATCGTGAACGTCGTGGGCGTGACCACGCAGTGGAGTGGGTCGGTCCAGAACTGACACAGACCGAATCGACACGTGGGGCGGCCGTTCGCGACCGCCCCACGAGTGTGTCATGGGGAAGGGACTGTAGGTGATGGCCTCCGAAGACGATGCCGGGCGCGAAGAGTCCGGACGACCGGGTGCACCGGGTCGAGGCGAGTCCGAATTCGGCCCGCCCCTCTCCGAATTCGGCCCGCCGCTAGGCGATTTCGGCCCACCCCTGAAGGATTTCGGTCCGCCGACCGGTGAGGCCCCGGCGGTCGGCTGGGCGCCCGCGGACTCGCCGGAGCGCCCCACTCTGGGCTGGCAGCCCGCCGACGCACCGGCCGCGCCGCCCGTGCCGCCGCCGCCCCCGCAGTACCGCGCGCCGGATTCGAGCACGGCGGGCCCGGACTTGTCGCGGCCCGTGCAGGCGGACCCGCGCGCCGCCGAGCCGCGGCGGTCACTCGGTCCCGATCTGTCGCGTCCCGCGCAGGCCGACCCGCGCACCGCGGAGCCGCAGCGGTCACCCGGCCCCGACCTGTCGCGGCCCGCGCAGGCCGAGCCGCGGCGCACGTCCAGTCTCGATCTGTCGCGCCCGCCGCTGGCCGGCTCGCGTGGCGTCGTCCCGCGCCAGCCACCGCGGCCTGCCGACGCGTCCGACGACCGCGGATCGTGGCGCCAGGGACCGCCCACGCCGCCCCGCGAATCCTCCGGATCCCTCTGGGACGACGACGATTTGGCGAAGAAGCTGGTTGCCGCGCGCCCGACCGCGCAGCGCGAATCCTCGTCCTCCCTGTGGGACGACGACGATCTGGCCAAGAAGCTCGCCGCACCCCGGACCGAGCCCGAGGCCGAGCCGGAGAAGTCCGGCCGCAACACGAGGGTGCTGATCGGCGGCCTGGCCGCGGCCTTCGTGGTGATCGTGGCGATCGCCGCCGTGATCGTCTTCGCCACGCGGAACAACGGGCAGGACAGCGCTCCGACGGCCGGACCGGCGCCCTCCGCGGCCGGGGCGGCCGACTGCCAGACCAAGACCGACGGCAATGTGACGACCGGCAACGGACCGGGCGACACCGCCAGCGGTATCGGGGCGATCCTTGCCTTCCAGCACGCGTACTACACCGACCGCAACGCCACGCTGGCCCGCGGTTTCGCGGCTCCCGACGTGAACCTCCTACCGGCCGCGGACCTGCAGAAGGCCATCGACGAGCAGATCCCGCGCGGCACGACCTACTGTCTGCGGATCGTGACAGCGCAGCCCGACCGGTTCAACGTGGAGATCACCGAGCATCGCCCGGATGGCGCTACGGCCCTGTACGCGCAGGTCATTACGACCGTCGTGGTCGACGGACGGACGCTGGTGGGACAGATCATCTGGTGAGAGATCTCATTATGTGAGAATTTGATTTCAGAATCTGGGTTCTCGTGTGTGACAGTGGGGTATCGCGCAGTCCCTGGAGGTCGCCCCATGTCGCCGCTCACCCCACCACTGGCTCACCGGCTGGACGGTCTGCGGAGTTCGGCGATTCGTGACCTGCTGAAGCTGACCGCACGCGCCGATGTCATCGGACTCGCCGGCGGGCTGCCCGACGCCGAACTGATGCCGCGGGACCGGATCGCGCTGGCGGCCGAGTCGGCGCTGGCGGATCGCGCTCGGCTGCAATACACCGAATCGGCGGGCTGGGGGCCGTTGCGTGAGGTACTGGCCGCCCGGGAAACGGCGCGGATAGGCCGTCCGGTGCCGGTCGAGGAGGTTTTCGTCACCCACGGGTCGCAGCAGGCGCTGTCGCTGCTGGGCGAGGTGCTGCTGGATCCGGGGGCGTTGGTGGTGGTCGAGGATCCGGCGTATGTCGGCGCGCTACAGGTGTTCCGTGCCGCGGGCGCGCGCGTGGTCGGAATCCCGCTGGATGCCCAGGGTATGCGGATCGACGCGTTGACCGAGTTGCTCGAGCGTGGCGAGCGGCCCGCCGTAGTGCACACGGTGAGCAACTTCCACAATCCCGGGGGCGTCACCATGAGCCCGACCCGTCGCCGGGAGCTGGCGACGCTCGCCGAACGGCACGGGTTCTGGGTGATCGAGGACGATCCGTACGGTGAGCTGTGGTTCGATGAGCCGTCGCCCGCGCCGGTGGCGTCCTACTCGCCCAATGTGATTCGGCTGTCGAGCGCGTCGAAGATTTTGGCGCCGACCCTGCGGACGGGGTGGATGGTGGCGCCGGACGCGGTGTGCCGTGGTGTGGAACTGCTGAAGCAGGGCGCCGACCTCTGCGGTTCCGCGCTGACCCAGCAGATCACCACCGAACTGCTCGCCGACGAAGCCTGGCTGAGCGGTCACGTGGACAAGGTGCGACGTTGCTATGGCGAGCGGGCGGAAGCGCTGGTCGGCGCTCTGCGCGACCGGTTCGGTGAGCGGATCGTGAGCACCGACGCGACCGGCGGGATGTTCGTGTGGGCCGACTTCACCGACGGCGTCGACACGGCTGCGCTGCTGTCGCGCGCCGTCGACCGAGGTGTGGCGTACGTGCCGGGGTCGGCCTTCGCCGTCACCGCCGGCTACCGAAGCTCGATGCGCCTGTGCTTCACCACGTTCGACGCGCCCACGCTGCGTGCCGCCGTCGAACGCCTGGCCTTGGCCGTCGACGAATAGCCAACTGCCGCAGTGTGTTTGCGTCCGGAGCGGACAGCCTCATCCTTGCTCTGGAGTCGGTCACCCCCGTAACCTTCGAGCGAACCTAACGGGAGGCAGTTTCCATGATTTCGAAAATCGTTGCGGGAGTTCTGATTACGACCGCCGCCGCACTCATCGCGCCGGGCGTGGCCACGGCCGGGCCTTGTCAGCCGGGTGTGTCGACGAATTGCACCAATACGCCGCCGCCGCCGAAGTGCCAGCCGGGCGTGTCGAAGGACTGCAAGTCGTAGCGGCACAGCCGAGCCACGAGTATGGCCTCCGTCCGGTAGCCGGTCGGAGGCCGTACTCGTTTGCCCGTGGGTCACTGCGGTGCGTACCGCGTCGGTGGTCGCTGTGTGCCGCCGGTGCGGGCTGCGCTGCTTGTGCGGTGTGTTTCACATCGCCGCGGAGTGACGGGTGGGCTACCGTTGGCCTCGGTTACTCGTGGGTAGGCCGAGGACGGACGCGCGACACGAGCGCCACCCCGGCCGGGAAGTCTCGGTGTTCCCATAGCCTGGACGCGAGCAGCCGACGAGAGCTTTCACCAACGGCGGGTCGATCCGCAACCCGCGACCACGGGCGTTCTGGAGGAGGCGGGCTATGACGAAGAAGGCGCAACCGCAGGGGCAAGCCGCCGGCGATCTCGGACCCGCGCAGCGGGCCGATGCGTGGGAGCGGCTCGGCGACGAGCATTTCGACGTGGTGGTGATCGGTGGGGGCGTGGTCGGCGCGGGAATCGCGCTGGACGCGGCCACTCGCGGGCTGGAGGTCGCGCTGGTGGAGGCGCGGGATCTGGCGTCGGGGACCTCGAGCCGGTCGTCGAAGATGTTTCACGGCGGGCTGCGGTATCTGGAGCAGCTCGAGTTCGGGCTGGTGCGGGAGGCGTTGCACGAGCGCGAGTTGAGCCTGAAAACCCTTGCGCCGCATCTGGTCAAGCCGCTGCGCTTTCTCTATCCGCTCACCCATCGGGTGTGGGAGCGGCCGTACGTGGCCTCGGGGCTGGTGCTCTACGACACCATGGGCGGCGCGAAATCCGTTCCGGGACAGCATCATGTCACCCGGTCGGGTGCGCTGCGGCTGGCGCCCGGCCTGCGCCGCGACGCGCTCATCGGCGGGGTCACCTACTACGACACCGTGGTCGACGACGCGCGGCACACCATGACGGTGGCCCGCACCGCGGCCCACTACGGCGCCGTGATCCGCACATCCACGCAGGTGGTCGGCTTCCTGCGAGAGGCCGACCGGGTGGTGGGCGTCGAGGTGCGCGACAGTGAGGACGGCCGCACCACCGAGGTGCGCGGTCATGTGGTCGTCAACGCGACCGGTGTGTGGACCGACGAGATCCAGGCGCTGTCGCATCAGCGCGGCCGGTTCCACGTGCGCGCCTCCAAGGGCGTGCACATCGTCGTTCCGCGCGACCGCATCGCCAGTGACGCCGCGCTGATTCTGCGCACCCCGACCTCGGTGCTGTTCGTCATCCCGTGGGGCAGCAACCACTGGATCGTCGGCACCACCGACACCGACTGGAATCTGGATCTCGCGCACCCCGCGGCCACCAAGGCCGACATCGACTATCTGCTGGACCGGGTGAACGAGGTGCTGGTCACGCCGCTCACCCACGACGACATCCAGGGCGTGTACGCCGGGCTGCGGCCGCTGCTGGCGGGGGAGAGCGACGAGACGTCGAAGCTGTCGCGTGAGCATGCCGTCGCACGGCTGGCGCCGGGCCTGGTCGCCATCGCGGGCGGCAAGTACACCACCTACCGCGTGATGGCCTACGACGCGGTAGACGCTGCGGCGCAAGACATTCCACAGCGCGTCTCGCCGAGCATCACCGACAAGGTGCCGCTGCTGGGCGCCGACGGCTACTTCGCCCTGCTCAACCAGACGCCGCATCTCGCCGAGACTTACGGCGTGCACCCGTATCGGGTCGAGCACCTGCTCAACCGGTACGGTTCGCTGGTCACCCACGTCCTCGACCTGGCCGCGGGCAAACCCGAACTGCTGCAACCGATTACGGATGCGCCCACCTACCTGCGGGTGGAGGCGGTGTACGCGGCCGCCGCCGAGGGCGCCCTGCACCTCGACGACATCCTGGCCCGCCGCACCCGCATCTCCATCGAGTACGCCCACCGCGGCGCGGACTGCGCCGAGGAGGTAGCGCGACTGGTCGCGCCGGTACTGGGCTGGTCCGACGCCGACATCACGCGAGAAGTCGAGACCTACAGCGCCCGAGTCCGATCCGAGATCCAATCCCAGACCCAGCCGGACGACGAGTCGGCGGACGCCCTGCGCGCGGCGGCGCCGGAACCTCGCCCGGAAATCCTGGAACCGGTGCCGACCGAACGGTGAGCGTGCGGTCAGCGGTCTGCCGATTCGACGTCGGCCGCCCAGGAGACCAGGGTGCGCAGGTAGCGCAGGACCAGCTCGTCCGGATAGTCCGCGGGGTGCTCGAGGTGGAGCCGGACCAGTTCCTCGATGGCGGCCAACAGGATTCGTTCGGTGGGGCCGTCGGGGTCGACGCTCGTGCCGGTGAACCGGGACAGGTGGTGGGCGCCGACCCGGAGGGCGTAGGCGCGGCCGAGAGTGTCCACGTCGTCCGCGGTGGTGGGTCCGTCGACGCTGCCGACACCGGCGAGTGCGATGGACCGCTCCCGTTCCAGCAGTGGATCCGGCGCGCCACCGCGCGGTAGCGCACGTCCACGCCGCGTCGCTCGAACAGCTCGAGCGCGCCGGTGATGTAGAGCGTGTCCAGGTCGACGGTCGGGTAGCCGATGGTCACGGGAATCCGGTTGGCGAGACCGAGGCGCAGTCCGGTCGCCAGCACATCGGCGAAGACCTTCGCCGATTCCCGCTGCACGGGTTCGGCCGCGATGCCCAGCGCCAGCCAGTCCCAGAGGGCCTCGCGGGCGGTGGCGGGCATGCCGACGCGCTGGAACCACTGCTCGGTGGTGAGGTCGGCCAGGTCGGCGGGCTGGTGCAGGCATTGCCAGCCCAGCCGCAGGGTGGCGCGCGTCGCCCGGAGCCGGTCCGGCAGGCTCGCGCTCGGATGCACGCCGAACAGTGTTTTGATCGCGCCCGCGCCGGTGGTGACCAGACTCGCCTGGCGGCCGTCCGGCCAGCGCAGCGTCGCTCGCCGCGGAAAGGCGACGAATCGGCGGGTACCGATGGTCTCGAGATAGCGGAACAGATGGACGTAGCCGCTGGCGATGACGTGCTGGCCGTTGTCCGGGGTGTCGTCCACCTGCTCGGCGCGCATGGCCTGCGTGCGACCACCCAGCCGACCGCGGCGCTCCAGCAGGGTGGCCTGTTTGCCGGCCTCGGCCAGCCACACGGCGGCGGCGAGCCCGGCCAGGCCGCCTCCGATGGGTCAAGGGATTCGCGGCGATCGCGGTTCGATCAGTGCGGCGAGGTGACGGTGGCGGGTGGCCGACCGGTCGGCCGTGACACCCCACTGTGCGAATGATGCTGGCAGAGCAGGCAGGAGAACAGGACGGTCACCACCGTCGCGATCGTGGCGACGAGCAGTTGGGTGGCGATGCCGGCGATGCGGCGCCGGGCCATGGTCGCTGCCATCCGCCTCTCTCCTGGATCCGGGTTCGATCGGTCGCAGAGAGTGTCGGACCTGGTCGTTGAAATGTTAGCAATCGAGTGGCAAAAGTATCCGGTCCGGCGATACGGCGTGCCGGTGCTAGCCGGGCGCGGGCTGGCAGCGCGGGCAGAAGTAGATGCCGCGCTCGGAACGGGTGGCAGTGTCGTCGCCGAGCAGGTGGACGACCATGCCGGTGCCGCATCGTCGGCACGGTTGCCGTTGCCGCCCATAGGCCAGCGTGCGCCAGGGCGGGTGGTGGGCGGCCTCGGTGAGTACGCGGTGCGCCTCGGCGACCAGACCGGGGAGGTCGTCGACGGCGGCGACCGGGGTGGCCGGGTGGACGCGGCGCAGGAAGCAGACCTCGCTGCGGTAGATATTTCCGATTCCGGCGAGATTGCGCTGGTCGAGCAGGGCGAGGCCGATCGGCTGGTCCGGGTGCCGGGCCAGCCGCCGAACCGCCTCGCCCGCATCCCAATTCGGTCCCAGCAGGTCCGGGCCGAGGTGGTCGACGGCGGTGTGTTCGTCGGCGCGAGGGAGCGCCTCGACCAGGCCGAGCAAGAAGCCGACGGCTTCCGCGTCGTCGGTGGTCAGCACCAGCCGTGCCGTGAAACCCGGTTTGGTCCAGCGCTGCCCGGGCCGGTACACGCGCCACACGCCTTCCATCTTCAGGTGGGTGTGGATGCTGACGGTCGGCGTCCGGACGAACAGATGCTTGCCGTAGCTGCCGACCTCCTCGACCCGCTGGCCGCGCAGATCGAGCGTCGCATAGCGCGGGACACGGAAATCGCTGCGAGTCAGCATCTTTCCAGCAAGCGCCTGTCGCAGGCGGGCCGCGGCGAGATAGACGGTGTCACCCTCGGGCATCCGAGCCTCGCTGTCGAGCGATGAAAGCCACTGTGGGCCAACATTTCCCGGACGGCGCGCCTGGCGGCCGGTGGCGGAGCGGCTCGCTCACGGCTTGCCGCGCAATCGGAAGCCGCGGGGCGTCGCGGCGAATCCGGCTTCCGTGAGGAACGTGGCGAAGGTGTTTCCGTGTACAGATTCTCCGTCGACACGGTCGATCACGAGTGAGTCGACCCGGCGGTCGTGGACGAGCGCGGCGAGGGCGGCGGCCGACTGCGCACGGATCCGCGGGTCCTCGGAGAAGGTGAGCAAGGTCTTGCCGCCGCGTTCCAGGTACAGGGCGAGTTCGCCGTCGGCGAGCACCACGAGGGCACCGGCCTTGCGGCCCGGACGATGGCCCCCGCCCTCCGGGCCCTTGGGCCACGGTAGCGCCGCACCGTAGGGATTGGCCGGGTCGCAGGCCGCCAGCGCCAGTGCCGTGCCCTCGGTGCGCTGCGGGCGTTCGGTGTCGAACGATCGGAGCCGATCCACCACATCGGTGGTGGAGAACTGCGCTCCGCCCAGCGAATCCACGAAGTAGCCGCGACGGCAGCGGCCGCGGTCCTCGAATTCGGTGAGCACGCGGTACATCAGGGCGAAGCCGCCCGGAACGCCCTCGCCCTGCACCGACCCCCGGGTGAGCACGCCGTATCGCTCGAGTAGGACATCGGCGGTGGCGTGAGCGCGAATCGTATTGTCCGAGGCGCGTTCCGGGAGCAGCGACCAGCGTCCCGCCGCACTCGGCGGCCCCGTGCGCGTCGGCATAGTCGCCCGCGGCAGATAGACCCGACCCCGCGGGGTACGACGCGGCGTGCGATGGGCAGTGGTACTGCGCGTGGTCCCCGACAGCATCGCCCGCACCGGCGTGAAGGTGTCGCCCGCGACGTGCCCGGCCCACACCAACTCCCACAGCGCCGCCACCACCGCGGCGTCGTCGAGCAGCCCGGTGGCGTCGGACAGCTGCCGGAAAAAGTACGCGCCACCCATGCCGGGCACCACCTGGACGCGTCCGGACGACGATGCGGCCGAAAGTGCCGGTGTCCCAGTCGCATTCGCGGCAGGGGTGCTGTTCCGCGAGGCGCGCTGCGGGCCGCCTGGCGAGGTAGGGGTCGGTGAGTCGGCCGTACTGCCAGGGAAGGTGGGCGGCGACTTGGCCGAGCCGTCTGGAGAGGGGGCCGGGTCGGCCGTACTGCCAGGGGAGGTGGGTGCGTATAGGTCGGCCGAGTCGCCTGGGAAGGTGGGTGCCGATGGGTCCGCCGAGCTGCCTGGGGAGGTTGGTGGCGGGTTGGCCGAGCTGCTTGGGGAGGTGGATGGCGAGGGGGCGGCTGAGTCGTTCGGGGAGGTAGGCGACTTGGCGTTGTCGCCATGTTCTGGGGTGGTTGTGCCGGGTGCTGGATGGCTTCTACCGCGAGATGGGCTTGGAGCCGGGCGGGTGCCGCTCTCAGGGGGCTTCGTGTGGGGCGATGTCTCGCGCTGTGTTGCGGGGGGTTGCGGGATGACCGTTGCGCCGAGGGCAAGGAGTAGCTGGATCTGGGTTTCGGTGAGGTCGATGTCGTCGGGTGGTGGGAGGGTGAGGTTTGCTTGGTCGGCTGGGTGGAGGGCGATCCAGCCGTCCTTGGCGGTGATCGAGCCGTGGCCGGACCAGATGACCTCGCCGGTGGCGAGCAGTTCGTCCAGCATGGCGGGGGAGTAGTCGCGGACGCGGGACGGGAGGATCAACGATTCCCAGGCCGATGCCGGAATGGGAACTCCCGCAAGCTGTTCCACCACCGTGGCGACGCCGTCCACGCCGCGCAGCTCGCCGGTGCCGACATGTTGCCAGGCGGGCAGGAATCGGGCGAACGCCGCCGTCGCGACCGGCTCCACATCCTTGCGTGCCGCGGCCAGCGACCGCCGCCGCAGTCTCCGCAGCACTTGGCTGTCGCACCATTCCGCGCCCGCCGAACCCGGCGTGAATTCGCCTTCCACCACGCGCTTCTCGGTGGCGAGCCGATGCAGTGCGGTGGCGGCGACCGCGGTGCCGATGCCGAAGCGGCGGGCGACCGCGTCCAGGGTGAAGGGGCCGTGCGTGCGGGCGTAGCGACCGACCAGATCGCCCAGCGGATCGGCGACGGGTTCGATGAAGGCGGCGGGCGTCCCGATCGGCAGCGGTACGCCCAGTGCGTCGCGCAGGCGGGACGCGTCCTCCACGGCCGCCCACCAGCTCGCACCGGCGAACGAGACCTCCAGTGCGCGACGGTTTTTCGCCAGTTCCTCGAACCACGGCCGCGGATCGTCGAGGCACCGCTGCGCGGCCTCCTCGGCCGTGAGCGGGCCGAGCAGACGCAGCAGATCGGCGAGGCCCTCGGCGTCGCGAGCCTGCCGCTCGGGCGTCAGGCGCTGCAATTCCCGCTCGGTCTGCTCGAGCACCGCCGCGTCCAGCAGCTCGCGCAGTTCGACCCGGCCGAGCAGCTCGGCCAGCAGGGCGGAATCCAGCGACAGCGCGGCCGCGCGGCGCTCCGCCAGCGGGCTGTCGCCCTCGTACATGAACTGGCCGATGTAGTCGAACAGCAGCGCGTTGGCGAACGGTGAGGGGGCGGCGGTCTCCACCTCCACCAGCCGCAGCTTGCGCCGGGCCACGCCCACCAGCAGCTCCCGCAGCGCCGCCAGGTCGTAGACGTCCTGCAGGCATTCGCGCGCCGTCTCCAGCAGGATCGGGAAATCGGGGAATTTGCGTGCTACATCGAGCAATTGGGCGGAGCGCTGCCGCTGCTGCCACAGCGGGGCGCGGCGGCCGGGGTCGCGGCGCGGCAGCAGCAGTGCGCGGGCCGCGCACTCCCGGAAGCGGGACGCGAACAGCGCCGAGGCGCCGACCTGCTCGGTGACCAGTTCATCGATCTCGTCCGGCTCGAAGACGAACAGTTCGGCGCCCGGCGGGTCGTCGGTGGTGTCGGGCAGCCGGACCACGATGCCGTCGTCGGAGGCCGTGGGTGCGGCGTCCACCCCGAACCGTTCGCGCAGCCGCGAGCCGATGGCCAGAGCCCACGGCGCGTGTACGGGCAGCCCGTACGGCGAGTGCAGGATCAGCCGCCAGTCGCCGAGCTCGTCCCGGAAGCGTTCCACCAGCAACGTGCGGTCGGTCGGAAGGTGGCCGGTGGCCTGCCGCTGATCCTCCAGCAGCGACACCAGATTCGCCGTCGCGAACTCATCCAGCCCAGCCGCGTGGACTACCTGCTCGAGGTCATTCAGTTCGACAGCGGCCGAGCCTCGCGTGCGACCGGACCCGTCGGCGCGACGTTTCGGGTTCGTGGGCTTGGACGCACCAGCCGACCGTGCTTTCCCCGCCGCGCGGCCGGTGCGCGCAGCGTCGGAGTGCTCCGGAAGATCAGGAAGCTCCGACTCGGCAGCGCCGCCGGGTTCCACAACTTTCTCGGGCGGCTCATGGTGCACGCCGACCTCGGTGGCGAGCGGCTGGGCCGGAGGTTCGGCATCGAGATCGGCGGGCTGCTGACGGGCCGTTCGGAGTAGGGCGTTCAGCTGGGTGGCGGGGGCGCGTTCCACTGCCTGGCTCGCCTTGCGGATGAATTCGCCCAGGGCGGCGCCCAATTCGGCGGGGCGGCCCAGGGAATCGCCGTGCCAGAACGGTAGTCGACCGGGTAGGCCGAAGGCCGGGCTGACCAGGACGCGGTCGTGGGTGATCTCCTCGATGCGCCAGCTCGTCGCGCCCAAGGCGAAGATGTCGCCGACGCGGGATTCGTAGACCATCTCCTCGTCGAGTTCGCCGACGCGCGAGGCGCGTTCGCCGACCATGAACACCGGGAACAGGCCGCGGTCGGGGATCGCGCCGCCGGAGGTCACGGCGAGTCGCTGTGCTCCCGGGCGGCCGGTGACCGTACCGGCATCGCGATCCCACACCACGCGCGGGCGCAGCTCGGCGAACTCGTCGGAGGGGTAGCGGCCCGACAGCAGGTCCAGCACCGACTCGTAGGCCGACCGCGGCAGCGTCGCGTAACTGCCGGTGGCGCGGACGGTTTCGAACCAGGTATCGGCGTCGATCGGCTCCAGCGCGCACGCGGCGACCGTCTGCTGGGCCAGGATGTCCAGCGGGTGGGTGGGCATCCGCAGTTCCTCGATCTGCCCCGCCGACATTCGCATCGACGCCACCGCGCAGTGCACGACATCGGTGCGGTGCTTCGGGAAGATCACCCCGCGCGACACCTCGCCGACCTGATGCCCGGCCCGCCCCACTCGCTGCAGCCCGCTCGCCACCGACGGCGGCGCCTCGACCTGGACCACCAGATCCACCGCGCCCATATCGATTCCGAGTTCCAGGCTGCTGGTGGCGACCACGCACCGCAGCCGGCCACTCTTCAGATCGTCCTCGATCAGCGCGCGCTGCTCCTTGCTCACCGATCCGTGGTGGGCGCGCGCCAGCAGCACCGAACCGCCGTGCGTCACCTCTGTGGACGGGCCCAGCTGGGCGGGCGGCGCGTGCTCCGACTCGACGGGCTCGCCGAGCCGTTCGGCGTACGCCTCGTTCAGCCGGGCCGTGAGCCGCTCGGACAGCCGCCGCGAGTTCGCGAACACGATCGAGGAACGATGCGCCAGCACCAGATCCACGATCGCCGAATCGACATGCGGCCAGATCGAGCCCGGACTGTCCGACTCGCCCGTCTGGTCCGGCTCCGTCATATCGGCCACGGGCACCCGTACCGACAGGTCGAACGTCTTCGGCGCCGGGGGCGACACGATGGTGATCGGCGCCGAACCCACCAGGAACCGGCCCACCTCCGCGGGCGGCCGGACCGTCGCCGAGAGCCCGATGCGCTGGGCGGACCGCTCGGTGAGCAGATCCAGCCGGGCCAGCGACAGGGCCAGGTGCGCGCCGCGTTTGGAGCCCGCGATGGCGTGTACCTCGTCGACGATCACGGTGTGGACCTCGCTCAGCGTCTCGCGGGCCGCCGAGGTGAGCATGAGGAACAGCGATTCGGGCGTGGTGATCAGAATGTCGGGCGGGGTGCGCTGCAGGGAGCGCCGGGCCGCGGCCGTGGTGTCGCCGGAGCGCACGCCGACGCTGATCTCCGGAGCGGGCAGGCCGAGCCGTTTCGCGGTCTGCGTGACGCCCACCAGCGGTGCTCGCAGGTTGCGCTCGACATCGACGGCCAGTGCCTTCAGCGGCGAGATGTACAGCACCGACGTCTTGCGCGGCGGGTCCGACGGCTCGCGCGTGGCGAGCCTATCGATCGCCCACAGGAACGCCGACAGCGTCTTGCCCGAGCCGGTCGGTGCGACGACCAGCGTGTGTTCCCCGGCCGAGATGGCCTGCCACGCGCCCAGCTGAGCGGCCGTCGGCGCCGGGAAGGCGCCGCCGAACCACTCCTGGGTGGGGCGGGAGAACTGATCCATGGGCCCAGTGTGCACCCGGGCACCGACAGGTGAAGCGATCGCCGGATCGGGGGCACGGTCCCGCGGACGCGCCGTACGCTTCCCTCCGTGCAGAAGGTGCTCCGGGTCGATCTGGTCAGTCACGGCATGACCGAGGCGATGCGCAAGGCCCGATTCCCGGAGAACGAACCGCTGACCGAGGCCGGTCGCCGCGCCGTCGCCGCCCACGACCTGCTCCGCGCCGCGCGGGTCCGCACCGCGCCCGAACGCCGCGCCGCCGAAACCGCGGCGCTGCTGGGCCTGGTCGGCGAGGAGGACGATCGGTTACGCGATCTGGACGCGGGTGCGTGGCGCGGCGACGAGCTGACGTCGGTGCCGCCGGACGAGCTGTACGCCTGGCTGAGCGACCCGGAATTCCGCGGCCACGGCGGCGAGGCCGTCGTCGATGTGATCGAGCGGGTCCGGGAGTGGCTGACCGCCGTCGCGCACGAGGGCGACCCGACCATCGCCGTGACCCATCCGGCGGTGATCCGCGCCGCCCTGCTCGTCGTGCTGGATGCCCCGCCGAAGTCGTTCTGGCGCATCGATATTCCGCCGGTCAGCGTGACCAGGCTGCATCACCGCGGCGACTGGACGCTGCACCTCACGGCGTGACGGGCGGCCCGGCCCGCACCAGCGTGCGCACCGCGTCGGTGATCAGCCGGGCCGGCAGCGACGGATCGATCGCACGCTGGATGCCCAGCCCGAGACCCATACTGAGCACGGTCGTGGCGGCGTCGGAAGCGGGCATCGGCAGCCGCACGCCGAAGGCGTCGGCCAGCGTCTCCAACTGAGCGGCGACCATGCCGCGCACCAGCGCCAGCTTCGACACCAGCGCCGCCTGCAGTTCCGGGTCCTCGCGGGCGACGATGGCGAATTCGAATTCCAGCATGGTCCAGCCGACATCGCCCAGGGTGTGCTCGGCCCAATCCTGAAACCGTGCCAGCCGCTCATCCAGCTCGCCCTCGTCCGCGAGCAGCGCGCTGATCTCGGCGAACTTCCGCTCGTGGATGTCGGCGAGCACGTCGAGGCAGAGCTGGGACTTGGTGCGGAAGTTGGAATAGACCGCGCCCTTGGAATATCCCGCTTCATCGGCGACCCGCTCCAGGCTGGTGCGCGCGTAGCCCTCGGCGAGGAACAACTCGCGCGCGGTGGCGAGCAGGTCGGCGCGGGTGCGGGCCTGGCTCTCGGAGCGGGTCAGTCGGGCCATATCGCGATTCTAGGTACCGATGGCTTTGGGATACCGGCAGTATTTACATTCTGATATGTTCGAAACTATGAGTAACGGCAACCGCCCCCGGCGGCGCGGCCTGGCGATCGGGTGCGGGGGCACGCTGGGGGCGGCGTGGATCGTCGCGGCGCTTGCGGCGGTCCGCGACGCGCTGGACTGGGACCCGCGCACCGCGGACGTGCTGGTGGGCACCTCGGCGGGCGCGGAACTGGTGACCATGCTGGGCAGCGGCGTGGGTGTCGACGAGTTGGTCGCCATGCAGGACGGCAGCACCGCCCATCCGGTCCTGGCGCGACATCTGCGCAGCGGCCCGGGACGGTTTCCGCCACTGCCTCGGCCGTCGGTGGGTGCGCCGCGAATGGCCTTGCACGGCAACCGTTCCCAGCAGCGACTGCTGACCGTGGGCAGCGGATTGCTGCCGGTCGGTGGCGGCGATGCGGGGTGGCTCGAACGGTTGGCGACGGATCTGAACCCGGGACGGTCGTGGGTCGCGCATCCGGCGACCTGGCTGGTCGCCATGGATTACGCGACCGGCGAACGAGTGCCCTTCGGTGCGCCGGGCGCTCCGGTGGCCCCCATCGGCGCGGCGCTGCGGGCCTCGTGGGCGGTGCCGGGCTGGTTCCCGCCGGTGCGAATCGACGGGCGCCGCTACATCGATGGCGGTGCGGCGTCCACCGCTTCAGTGGACCTGCTGGTCCCGTATGAGCTGGACGAGCTGGTGGTGCTGGCGCCGATGGCGTCGACCGGCCGTATTCCGGCGGCGGGCCCGGGGCACTACCTCGAACGGCAACTGCGAAACCGCATGAGCGCCAAGCTCGATGCGGAGATCGCCGCGGTCCGCGCGGCCGGTACGAGGGTGCTGCGAGTGGACGCCACCGCCGCCAACCTGGCGGTGATGGGACCGAATTTCATGGACGGCCGTCGCCGCCGGGACACCTTCGCGCACAGCCTGGGCAGCACCCGCCGCGCCGTCGAACAGGGCGAATTCGTCTGAGCGAGAAAGGAAGCACGATGAGCGTTTTCGGGGCGGACTATCCGGGCATCGACCTGCGCGGGGCCCGCGTGCTCATCACCGGCGGCGGGCGCGGGATCGGGCAGGCGACCGCGGAGTTGTTCGCGGACAAGGGATCCCAGGTCACCGTTGCGGATGTCGATGTGGTCGCGGCGCAGGCGGCCGCGGCGACGATCGGCGGGCGAGCCTGCGAACTCGACGTGCGGGACCGCGCGGGATGGGACAAGGCGGTCGCCGACCTCGGCGGTGTCGACGTGCTGGTCAACAATGCCGGTGTGATGCCCGCCGGAGCGTTCCTGGCCGAGCCGGATGCCGTGGGCCACACCACGATCGACGTCAATGTGTGGGGCCTGATCCACGGCATGCGGGCGGTGGTGCCGGGGATGATCGAGCAGGGGCGCGGACACGTCGTCAACGTGGCCTCACTGGCCGGGAAGATTCCGCTTCCCGGGCTGGCCGTGTACAACGCCAGCAAGTTCGCCGCCGTCGGCCTGTCGGCGGCGACCCGGCTGGAGTTCGCCGAGCACGGCGTGAGCGTGAGCTGCGTGCTGCCCTCGGCGGTGCGCACCCGCCTGTCGTCCGGGCTGGCGCTCGGCCACGGCCTGCCGACCGTCGACCCGGGGGATGTCGCGGCCGCGATCCTGAAGACCTGCCGGACCCGCCGCGCCGAGGTGGCCGTCCCCGGCTACCTCAACCCCGTCGACCTCGCCTTGGCCGCCGCCCCCGAACCGGCTGTGCGCCTGGTCCGCCGCCTCTTCGACGGCGACCGAGCCCTGCACCCGTCCGACCGCCGGACCCGCGCCGCCTACGAGGACCAGATCCGCGCCATCGCCGAGGACTGATCGGGTGCCTATCCGAAGCGAATGCCTTGGGCCAGCGGGAGTTCGGCGGAGTAGTTGACGGTGTTGGTGGCGCGGCGCATGTAGGCCTTCCAGGCGTCCGAACCGGATTCGCGGCCGCCGCCGGTGTGCTTCTCGCCGCCGAAAGCGCCGCCGATCTCCGCCCCCGAGGTGCCGATATTGACGTTGGCGATGCCGCAGTCGGAGCCGTCGGCGGCCAGGAACCGCTCGGCCTCGCGCTGGTCGCCGGTGAAAATCGCCGACGAGAGCCCTTGCGGCACACCGTTGTGCAGTGCGATCGCGGTGTCGAAGTCCTGGTAGGTCAGCACGTACAGGATGGGCGCGAAGGTCTCCTCGCGAACCACCTCCGTCTGGGCGGGCATGCGCACGATCGCCGGACGCACGTAGTACGAGTCCTCCCCGGACACCATGAGACGCTCTGCGCCGCAGACCAGTTCGCCGCCATCGGCCACGGCGCGGGCGACGGCCTCCTGCATCGCCGCGTAGGCCCGCCCGTCGATCAGCGGCCCCACCAGCACGTCGTTATCCAGCGGATTGCCCACGCGCAGCTGGTGATACGCCTGCTCGATCCGGCCCACCAGCGAGTCGGCCACATCGGCGTGGACGATGAGCCGCCGCAGCGTGGTGCAGCGCTGCCCGGCCGTGCCCGCCGCGGCGAAAACGACACCGCGCGTGGCCAATTCCAGGTCGGCCGAGGGCGTGACGACGGCCGCGTTGTTGCCGCCCAGCTCCAGCAGGCAGCGACCGAACCGGGCCGCCACCCGCGGACCGACCGCGCGGCCCATCCGCACCGACCCGGTCGCACTCACCAGCGCGACCCGCTCGTCGTCGACCAGCCGCTCACCCACCGCCACGCCGCCCTGGATCAGCTGGTGGATCTCCGGATCGGCGCCGACCTCCGCCGCCGCCCGCCGCAGCAGGGCGTGGCAGGCCAGCGCGGTCAACGGCGTTGTCTCCGAGGGCTTCCAGACCACCGTGTCCCCGCACACCAGCGCGACCGCGGTATTCCACGACCAGACCGCGACCGGAAAATTGAACGCCGACACCACCCCCACGACCCCCAGCGGATGCCAGGTCTCCATCAACCGGTGACCGGGCCGCTCCGAGGGCATCGTGCGCCCGTACAGCTGGCGGGACAGCCCCACCGCGAACTCGCAGATATCGATCATCTCCTGGACCTCGCCGCGGGCCTCGGCGCCGATCTTGCCCGCCTCCAGCGTGACCAGCTCGGCCAGTGCGCCGAGATGCTCGGTGAGCAACTGCCCGAGGCGGCGGACCACCGCGGCCCGCTGCGGCGCGGGGACGGTGCGCCACGACCGGAAGGCATTGGCGGCCTTGTCGATTGCCTCGTCCACCGCCGCGGCCGTGCTCGGGCGCAGGCTCGCCAGCTCGCCCCCGGTGATGGGCGTGCGCGCCGGCAGCGCGCCGGGTTCGGGCGGGGCGGCGCCGAGGTCGCGCAGATGGCGTTCGGCGCGGTCACGCAGGTGGCCGGTGTCGATTGCGGTCGGTGCTGAGGTCATGGGTTACTCCCTGTCCGAGGGTGGCTTTCGCGGCGTCGCGGGCCCCGTTCGGCGGCCGTCGCGGGCTCGGTTCCTGCCACGAGTCCGGTGTGCTGGGTTAGCCTTCGCTGATGGCGGATGCACCGGCGAAACCTGCTCTGGACGACATCGATCGACTGCTCATTCGGGAATTGATGGCCGACGGCCGAGCCACGCTCTCCAATCTGGCGGAGAAGGCGAATCTTTCGGTGTCGGCGGTGCAGTCCCGGGTGCGTCGGCTCGAGGCGCGCGGGGTGATCCGCGGTTACACGGCCAAGGTGGATCCCGAGGCGCTGGGCCAGCTGTTGTCGGCATTCGTCGCCATCACTCCTCTCGACCCCTCGCAGCCCGACGACGCTCCCGCACTGCTGCAGCACATCCCGGGCATCGAGGAGTGCCACTCGGTGGCCGGCGAGGAGAGCTATGTGCTGCTGGTGCGGGTGGCCTCGCCCCGGCACCTGGAGCAGTTGCTGCAGGAGATTCGCGCTACGGCCAACGTTCGGACTCGAAGCACCATCATCCTGCAGACATTCTATGACAGATGAGTCTCGATCGTAATCTTTACGGAGTGCCGTAGCAAAAGCGTAAAAATTTGCGTAATCTGCCAGTGTGACCCTAGAACTGGAGCGCCCAGGGGCGGTTGCCGACGACATGCTGGTCACCCCCTCCCGGGTACACGAGATCCTGTCCGCGAACATCCTCGCCGACGGTTTCGAGCTGGTGCTGGATCTGCGCGCCTCGCGTGGCCGGCGCCTGGTCGACGCCCGTGACGGCACCGCCTATCTGGATATGTTCGGCTTCTTCGCGTCCTCGGCGCTGGGCATGAACCATCCGGCGCTGGCCGACGACGCCTCCTTTCGCGACGAACTCACCACGGCCGCGCTGAACAAGCCGAGCAACTCCGACATCTACACCGTCGAGATGGCGCGCTTCGTAGACACTTTCGCGCGGGTGCTCGGCGATCCCGCACTGCCGCACCTGTTCTTCATCGACGGTGGCGGTCTCGCGGTGGAGAACGCGCTCAAGGTGGCCTTCGACTGGAAGAGCCGGCACAACGAAATGCGCGGCCGCCCAGCCGAACTGGGCACCAAGGTGCTGCACCTGACCGGCGCCTTTCACGGGCGCACGGGATACACGCTGTCGCTGACGAACACCGATCCGGTGAAGACCGCGCGCTTTCCGTCCTTCGGCTGGCCGCGCATCGACACCCCGTATCTGGCCGGGGATATCGACATCGAGGCGGCGGAGGCTCGCGCGCTGGCGCAGGCGCGCGCAGCGTTCGCCGAAAACCCGCACGACATAGCCTGTTTCATCGCCGAACCGATCCAGGGCGAGGGCGGCGATCGCCATCTGCGCCCGGAGTTCCTGCGCGCGATGCAGGCGCTGTGCCGGGAGAACGACGCGCTGTTCGTGCTCGACGAGGTGCAGACCGGCGTGGCCGCGACCGGAAGCATGTGGGCCTACCGGCAATTGGGGCTGCGCCCGGACGTGGTCGCCTTCGGTAAGAAGACCCAGGTGTGCGGGGTGATGGCGGGCGGCCGCGTCGACGAGGTGCCCGACAATGTCTTCGCGGTGAGTTCCCGGCTGAACTCCACCTGGGGCGGGAATCTCACGGACATGGTGCGGGCTCGCCGCGTCCTCGAGGTGATCGAGCGCGAGGAACTGGCCGCGCGGGCCGGTCGCCTCGGCGCGCATCTGCTGGACCGGCTGGTCGCGCTGGCCGAACGGCATCCGGCCGTCACCGAGCCTCGCGGTCGCGGACTGCTGTGCGCGATCACCCTGCCGTCGGCGCACCGGCGCGACGCGGTCGTCACCGAACTGCGCGAGCGTGAGCACGTCTTGATCCTCGGCACGGGGGAGCGTGGCCTCCGGTTCCGGCCGCCGCTGACGGTGACGGAAGCGGAGTTGGACGAGGCCGTGGACGCAGTGGACCGGGTGCTCGGCTGACCCCTGCGCGGCGTGCGGCAGGTTCGTCGCGCGACATCGCTGAAATGTTGCTGCGAAAGAAGCTGTGGCCCTCTAGTATTCGTCCATGTCGATTCGCCGGTTCGACTTCTCGGCACGGTGCGGCGCGTGAGCGCCCGGCACGTTCGTCTCGCAGTCTTGGTCACGGCCGTCGTACTGGCCGGTTGCTCACCGGGCGCCTCGGGGGAGAAAGCACCGACCGGTGCCGTCTCGTCCACAGTTGCCACTGTCTCGGGCGAGCCTTCCCCGGCGGCGATGAATCTGCTGCCGGGGATGCCGCCACCGATGTCGGGCACCGATGTGTACGCCGGCGCCCGCGAACTCGCCCCGTCGGTGGCCGATCATTTGCCCCGCGTCTACGTTCCCAACAGCAAGTCGAACACCGTGACCGTGATCGACCCGGCCACCTTCCAGGTCGTCGACACCTACTCCTCGCGGGGCGTGGAGCCACAGCACGTCGTGCCGTCCTACGACATGCAGACCCTGTACGCGACCAACGATCTGCCGATCGGCGGCGGCAGCCTGATGCCGATCGATCCACGCACCGGCAAGTCCGGGGACCCGCTCCCGGTGCGCGACCCGTACAACATGTACTTCACCCCCGACGGCCGCTACGCCGTGGTCGTCGCCGAGGCGGACCGATCGCTGGATCTCTACGACCCGCACACGTGGCGGCAGGTCGGCTCGGTCCCGGTGCCCGACTGCGCCGGTGTCGACCACCTGGACTTCACCGCCGACGGCCGATTCGCCCTGGCCAGTTGCGAATTCGCCGGTCGCATGGCGGTGCTCGACATCGGCGCGCTGCGGCTGGTGCGGACGGTGGAGCTGCCGGGCGGGCCGCACGGCATGCCGCAGGACGTCAAGCTGTCGCCGGACGGGTCGACCTTCTTCGTCGCGGACATGATGGCCGACGGCGTGTACACCGTGGACGCGAAATCCTTCGACGTCACCGGGCACTTGCCCACCGGCAGAGGCGCGCACGGCCTGTACGTCACCCGGGACTCGCGGCAGCTGATCATCACCAATCGCGGCGAGGGCAGCCTTTCGGTGTGGGACTTCGCGGCGCGGCGGCTGGTGCGCAAGTGGGAGCTGCCCGGCGGCGGCAGTCCGGACATGGGCAATCTCTCCGCCGACGGCCGGGTCTTCTGGGTGGCGGGCCGCTACCACGACGAGGTGTACGCCATCGACATCGTGGACTGGAAGCTGTTGGCGCGCATACCCGTCGGGCACGGACCGCACGGGCTGACCATCTGGCCGCAACCGGGACGCTATTGCACCGGGCATACCGGAGTCATGCGCTGAAAGGTTTTCAGGCCGGGGATTTCCGCGGTTTTTCGCGAGCCACAAACCGCTTCTCACCTGCGGTTTTCCGCTGGCGGCCAGCCAATAGCGGTACTCGTCGGTAGCCCCTACTCGGATTTCCACCGAGCCTGGCACTCGTTACACTCCGGGGCATGACGAGTGTCCAGCAGCAGCCTACGCCGGGTTCGGCGGGGGCCCCCGATATCCACACCACCGCTGGGAAGCTGGCTGATCTGCGCAATCGGCTGGAAGAGGCGAAGCACCCGATGGGTGAGGCCGCGGTCGACAAGGTCCACGCCAAGGGCAAGCTGACCGCGCGCGAGCGCATTCTGGCGCTGCTGGACGAGGGCTCGTTCGTGGAGATGGACGCGCTCGCGCGGCATCGCAGCGTGAATTTCGGGCTGGAGAACAACCGCCCGCTCGGCGACGGCGTGGTGACCGGTTACGGCACCATCGACGGCCGCGACGTGTGCATCTTCAGCCAGGACTCCACGGTCTTCGGCGGCAGCCTCGGCGAGGTGTACGGCGAGAAGATCGTCAAGGTCATGGATCTGGCGCTCAAGACCGGCCGCCCGCTGATCGGGATCAACGACGGCGCCGGCGCCCGCATCCAGGAGGGCGTGGTCTCGCTCGGCCTGTACGGCGAGATCTTCCACCGCAACATCCAGGCCTCGGGCGTCATCCCGCAGATCTCGCTGATCATGGGCGCGGCGGCGGGCGGGCACGTGTACTCCCCGGCGCTGACCGACTTCGTCGTCATGGTCGATCAGACCAGCCAGATGTTCATCACCGGGCCGGACGTCATCAAGACCGTCACCGGTGAGGAGGTCACCATGGAGGAGCTGGGCGGCGCCCACACCCACATGGTGAAGTCCGGTACCGCGCACTACGTCGCCTCCGGCGAGCAGGACGCCCTGGACTGGGTCAAGGACCTGCTGAGCTACCTGCCGAGCAACAACCGCGCCGAGGCGCCGCGGTTCCCGGCGACCGACCCGATCGAGGGCTCGATCGAGGAGTCGCTGACCGAGGAGGACCTCGAACTCGACACGCTGATCCCGGACTCGCCCAACCAGCCCTACGACATGCACGAGGTCATCCGGCGGCTGGTCGACGACGACGAGTTCTTCGAGGTGCAGGCCGAGCGCGCGATGAACGTGATCGTCGGATTCGGTCGGATCGACGGGCGCAGTGTGGGTTTCGTGGCCAACCAGCCCACCCAGTTCGCCGGCTGTCTGGATATCGACGCCTCGGAGAAGGCCGCGCGGTTCGTGCGCACGTGCGACGCGTTCAACATCCCGATCGTCACCCTGGTCGACGTGCCGGGCTTCCTGCCGGGCACCGGCCAGGAGTACAACGGCATCATCCGCCGCGGCGCCAAGCTGCTGTACGCCTACGGCGAGGCCACTGTGGGGAAGATCACGGTCATCACCCGCAAGGCCTACGGCGGCGCCTACGACGTGATGGGCTCCAAGCACATGGGCGCCGACGTCAACCTCGCGTGGCCGACCGCGCAGATCGCCGTCATGGGCGCGTCCGGTGCGGTCGGGTTCGTCTACCGCAAGCAGCTGGCCCAGGCCGCCGCCGAGGGCGCCGACGTCGACGCGCTGCGGCTCGAGCTGCAGAACGAGTACGAGGACACCCTGGTGAACCCGTACGTGGCGGCCGAGCGCGGCTATGTCGACGCGGTCATCCCGCCCTCGCAGACCCGCGGCCAGATCGTTTCGGCGCTGCGGCTGCTGGAGCGCAAGATGGTGACCCTGCCGCCGAAGAAGCACGGCAACATTCCGCTGTGATCCGACGATATGCGCGGTATCGGGAGCACACTCGGTTGTGAGAAACAACAGCAGGCCGCGCGCAACTGCCTCAGCCGAGCAAAGATGGTAAGTAGGGCCCTCGCAGACGAGAGCCGCAACGAATACCGTTCGCGGGCGCCGGGAATGCTCCTGGTTACCGCGAACGCCGGGTCCGGCAGGGCCCGGCACATGGACAGGAGGAGCTGGCGCTGTGACGGCTGTAGCTGATGAAGAGGTACTGCGGGCGGCCGAGCTGGATCTGTCGGTCGACGAATTCGTCGCGATGGAGCCGGTGGTAGCCGACGCCGATACCGAATCGAACGCGGGACCCGTCATCCGGATCCTGAAGGGCTCGCCCACCGACGACGAGATCGCCGCCCTGGTGTGCGTGCTGGCGGCCGCCGCCGATTCCGCCGCGGCTCCCGGTCCCAGCGGCCCGGCCGACGCGTGGGGCCGGCCGACGCTGATGCACCGCGGCACGTCGCCGTTCTCCCCGTACGCCTTCCCCCAACTGTCGCACCTGCGCGACTGACGTGACGGAGTTCGTACTCGGCTCCGCCTCGCCCGCCCGGCTGGAGGTCCTGCGGTCCGCCGGCCTGCGCCCGCTGGTGCGCGTCTCGGAGGTGGACGAGGACGCGGTGGCGGCGGCACTGCCGCCGGGCACCGACCCGGCAGGCGTGGTGACCGCGCTCGCGCGCGCCAAGGCCGAAGCCGTGGCCGCGGCGTTGGTCGCGGAGCGCGCCGAGGCCATCGCGGATTGCGTGGTGGTGGGCTGTGATTCGATGCTGCTCGTCGACGGTGTGCTGCAGGGCAAGCCGCTCACGCCGGAGGTGGCGCGGGAGCGCTGGGCCGCGATGGCCGGCCGCGGCGCCGACCTGCTGACCGGTCACTGCGTGCTGCGCCTGCGGGACGCGCGCACGGTCGCCGAGGTCGCCGACTGCAGCCGCACCACGGTGCATTTCGCCAAGCCCGAACCCGAGGAGCTGGACGCCTACCTCGCCACCGGCGAGCCGTTGCAGGTGGCGGGCGCCTTCACCCTCGACGGCCGGGGCGGCTGGTTCGTCGACCGCATCGAGGGCGACCCGTCGAGCGTGATCGGGATCGGGCTACCGCTGCTGCGTCGACTGCTTGCCGGCGTGGGTGTCGGCATTGCGCAGCTGTGGGTCGGTTCGTAGCTGCGGACCGACCCGGCTGCCCGCGGGTGCGGCCAGCCGTGGTTCGCCGTTCGCCGGCAGGTCCGGCAGCTCGGCGGGATCCGGCACCAGCGTGCTCGCGAGCGCTTCCAGCCGGGCGACGCACATCTCCGGTTCCACGAACGGATGCAGCCGCACGTTGACCGTGTCCCGGCCGCCGTTGCGGTCGAGCACCTCGCGCATCAGCCCCAGATGGACGCCGCACACCACTTCCGAGTGGGTGCGGGCCAGATCGCGCAGCGGGCACGCGGTGAGGCGGATCAGCACCTGCTCGTCGGTCTCGGTGGCCGGGTCGCGTTCGGGTGCGAAGCCCAGTTCCGAGGCCGTGGTGACGGTGACGTCCCGGGCATCGGCGAGCGAGGCGATCGGCTGGTCGCCGGCCTCCAGTTTGGCGCCCCAGGCTCGCCCGGCGGCGACGGCGGCATCCGAGCGCCGCCGCGGATCGCTGCCGAGCTGGTCGGCCAGCACCTGGGCGAGATCCTGATAGCCGACGGATCGCTGTACCGCGGTGTAACCGATGCGCGGACGGCCGCGACCGCGCGGCGGCTGCTGGAACTGCCGCACCAGCGACTCTCGCGTCAGCACATCGAGATGGAATCGGACGGTGGTGACGTGTTGCCCGGTGACTCGTGCGAGCTCTTGGGCATCGAGAGGCTCGCTGGCGCCACGTAGGATCGCGAGCAGGCGCCGTCGTGGCCAAGAATCAGACATAGCTCACCCCTCCTCCCGGGAGACTTTATCGGATGAGGCTGCGACTTAATCGCGCTTCACCCGATTCGTGATGTGAAACCGGCTGCTGTAACGCTTCGCACCTACGATCGGGGTGGAACCTGCTACCACCCGCCTACCCACGCGTGAAGGACCAGACACCGTGCCCGTCGCCCCGGACTCTCATCCATCCTTCGGCTCCCACGCACACTCTCACCGACTAGTAACCACGGAGTGGCTGTCGGCAAACATAGGCGCGCCGGGGCTCAAGATCGTGGAGTCCAACGAGGACGTTCTGCTGTACGACATCGGGCACGTACCCGGCGCCATCAAGATCGACTGGCGGGCTGAGCTTACCGACCCGATGGCCCGAGATGTGGTCGATGGCGCCCGTTTCGCGGAATTGATGCGTGCGAAGGGTATCGAGCGCGACGACACGGTGGTGGTCTACGGCGACAAATCCAACGGCACGGCGGCCGCGACGCTGTGGGTCCTCGACCTGTTCGGGCACCCCGACGTGCGCCTGCTCGACGGCGGCCGGGACGCCTGGATCTCCGAGGAGCGCGACACCACCTTCGAGGTTCCCGACGTCGGTCTGGGTGAGTATCCGGTGGTGGAGCGGGACGACCGGAGCGCGCGGGTCTTCCTCGACGAGGTGCGCGCGCGGCTGGGGCAGTCGCTGATCGACGTGCGCCCAGCGGCCGAGTACCGCGGCGAACTGGCGCGCATCACCGACCGGCCGGAGGAACAGTCGTTGCGCGCCGGGCACATCCCCACCGCGGTGAACATTCCGTGGACCGCCGCGCTGGGCGGCGACGGGCGCTTCCGCTCGCGGGCGGAACTGGACCGGATCTACGCCGCGGCCTCCGAGGCGCCCGAAACAATCGTCTACTGCCGTATCGGTGAACATTCCGCGCACACCTGGTTCGTACTCACTTATCTGCTGGGCCGGGAGAATGTGCGCAATTATGACGGCTCGTGGACCGAATGGAGTAATGCGGTCCGCACGCCGATCGTCAAAGGGCATGAACCCGGGGAAATCCCGGATATCGGCCGCCCCGTTGTGACAGTTCCCTGAACAGGGCCTCCACAGCGAGTCGGGCGCAATGAGGACACGCTGTTGTCCACATCACTTCCCAGGGCTTACCGTTCAGTAGCCCCTATCCCGGTTCAGCGTCTGTTGGCAGACTGCCTACACTCGGCCCAGACGATAGTTTGTCCAAAGCACAGGAGGCTCAGTGCCCAGCCATGCCAGCGCGCAGATCACCAAGGTCCTGATTGCCAATCGGGGCGAGATCGCGGTGCGTGTGATCCGGGCCGCCAAGGACGCCGGTATCGCCAGCGTCGCGGTGTACGCCGAACCGGACGCGGACGCGCCGTTCGTGAAGCTCGCCGATGAGGCATTCGCGCTCGGGGGCCAGACCTCCGCGGAGTCGTACCTGGTGTTCGACAAGGTGCTCGACGCCGCCCGCAAGTCGGGCGCCGACGCCATCCACCCGGGTTACGGGTTCCTGTCGGAGAACGCCGATTTCGCGCAGGCCGTGCTGGACGCGGGGCTGATCTGGATCGGCCCGTCCCCGCAGTCGATCCGGGACCTGGGCGACAAGGTCACCGCCCGCCACATCGCCGAGCGCGCGCAGGCGCCGATGGCCGCGGGCACCAAGGACCCGGTCAAAGACGCCGCCGAAGTCGTGGAGTTCGCGAAGACCTACGGCGTGCCGGTGGCGATCAAGGCCGCGTTCGGCGGCGGCGGTCGCGGCATGAAGGTCGCGCAGACCATCGAGGAGATCCCCGAGCTGTTCGAGTCCGCGACCCGTGAGGCGACCGCGGCGTTCGGCCGGGGCGAGTGCTTCGTGGAGCAGTACCTGGACAAGGCCCGCCACGTCGAGGCGCAGGTGCTCGCGGACCAGCACGGCAATGTGATCGTGGCCGGCACCCGCGACTGCTCGCTGCAGCGCCGGTTCCAGAAACTGGTCGAGGAGGCGCCCGCGCCGTTCCTGTCCGACGAGGTGCGTTCGAAGATCCACGAGTCCGCCAAGCGGATCTGCAAGGAGGCCGGCTACTACGGCGCCGGCACGGTGGAGTACCTGGTGCAGGGCGAGACGGTGTCGTTCCTCGAGGTCAACACGCGCCTGCAGGTCGAGCACCCGGTCACCGAGGAGACCTCCGGACTGGACCTGGTGCGCTGGCAGTTCCGCATCGCCAACGGCGAGGAGCTGACCATCACCGAGGACCCGACCCCGCGCGGGCACGCGATCGAGTTCCGCATCAACGGCGAGGACGCCGGACGCAACTTCCTGCCCGCGCCGGGCCCGGTCACCGTCTACAAGGAGCCGACCGGCCCGGGCGTGCGCGTGGACTCCGGTGTCGTGGCGGGCAGCGTGATCGGCGGCCAGTTCGATTCCATGCTGGCCAAGCTGATCGTCGTCGGCGAGAACCGCACCCAGGCGCTGGAGCGGGCGCGCCGCGCGCTGGCCGAGTACGAGATCGAAGGCCTGGCCACGGTGCTGCCGTTCCATCAGCACATCGTGTCCAACCCGGCGTTCATCGGCGACGGTACGAAGTTCGACGTGTACACGAAGTGGATCGAAACCGATTGGGACAACCCGATTCCGCCCTACACCGGTGGACAGCCGATCGAGGACGACGAGGAAGCCGCGCGCCAGAAGGTGGTCGTGGAGGTCGGCGGCCGGCGGCTGGAGGTGTCGCTGCCGGGTCAGTTCTCCGTGGGCGCGGGCGTGCCCGTCGCGGCGGGCAACGGCGCGGGTGTCATCCGCAAGAAGCCCAAGGCGCGCAAGCGTGGCGGCGCGGGTGGCGGTGCGGCGTCCGGTGACGCGGTCACCGCGCCGATGCAGGGCACCGTGGTGAAGGTCGCCGTCGAGGAGGGTCAGTCGGTCGAGGCCGGTGACCTGATCGTGGTGCTCGAGGCCATGAAGATGGAGAACCCGGTCAACGCGCACAAGTCCGGTGTGGTCACCGGGCTGTCGATCGCGGCCGGCGCCGCCATCACGCAGGGGACCGTGCTCGCCGAGATCAAGTAGGGCACAGGGGTTTTCGCGAGGCCCGGGGGGGGGGGGGCGGGGGGGGGGGGGGGGGGGGGGGGGGGGGGGGCGGGTGGGGGGGGGGGGGGAGGGGGGGGGGGCGCCCGCCAGGGCCG
>NZ_JARWOP010000089.1 GCF_029868745.1 Nocardia wallacei
GCTCGTAGACGTGCTTGTTGGCGGCCCAGAACGTCTTCGAATTGTCGGCCTCGAGGTCTTCGTAGAAGTCCAGGCCCGCGAACGGGAACCCCGCGAACTCGCTCATGCAGATCAACCTATCGCCCGCGTGCGGGGGCGGGGCGCCGGGGGGGGGGGCCCGGCAGGGGGGGGGGGGGGTTTGGGGGGGCCGTTTTAAGCCCCGGGGGCGCGCCCGTGGGGAAAACCACGCGGGGTGGGGGGGGGCCCCCCGGGGGGGGGGGCCGCGCGGCCCGCACGCCCGGCCAGAGCGCGGCGAGCACACCGACGATCGCCGACCCGACGAGCATCAGCACGATCTGATCCCAGGGCACGGCGATGGTGCTCAGGCCCAGATCGCGCAGGGTACGCAGGAATCCGACCCCGAGCCCGAGCCCGAGCACCACCCCGACGACCGCCCCGAACACGGCGATCAGCATCGACTCCAGATAGATCGTCCGCCGCACCTGACGCCGCTGCATGCCGACCGCGCGGAGCATGCCGATCTCGCGACGCCGCTCGACCACCGACAGCGCCAGCGTATTGACGATGCCGAGCACGGCGATCACCACCGCCAGCGCCAGCAGCCCGTAGAGGATCGCCAGCATGGTGTTGATCTGCTGGCCCTGCGCCCCCTTGAATTCCTCCCGGTCCTGCACCTGCACCACCACGTAGGGAGCGGTGGCCTTCTCCAGATCGTCGCGCATCGCGGACAGGTCCGCGCCGGGCACGGCCTGGATCAGCACCAGCACATCGGTGCGCAGCGCCACCGGCATCACCTGGTTGTACAGCGCCGGCGATACCACCAGCGGGCCGAGCAACTGGGTGTCCTTGTAGATGCCGGACACGGTGACGGTGAACTTCTTGTTGTCCACGCTGGTCAGCTCGACCCGCTGACCGGCGTGCCAATTCCGTTCGCCCGCTTCGGTTTCCGAGACCAGAATGTCGTCGTCGCCGAGCGTGCCAGGGCCGGAACGCACTTCGTAGTTCAGCACGTGGTCCAGCGGACCGCTGGGCGAGGTGCCGAACAACTGATCGTCGCCGATCTTCATCACGACGCCGCGCACCGCGACCACATTCCCCACTCCCGCAACGTCTTTCGTCGCCTGCCCGGCGCCGAGCGGGACACCGATCATCTGCGGACCGGCCAGCACGTAGTCGGCCTTCACGCCCTTGTCCACGAGTTCCCCGACACTGGCCTTGGCCGAGGTACCCAGCATGCCGATCAGCGACACCAGCATCAGCCCCAGCGTGAGCGCGAACGCGGTGGCGGCGGTGCGGCGCGGATTGCGGACGGCGTTGTTGCGGGCCATCCGCCCGATCGGCCCGAACGGCCGGATCAGCACCGCGAGACCGTTCAACACCGGCCGCGACAGCGCGGGCGAGGCGAACAGCACCGCGAAAATCAATGCGGCGGCGCCGATTCCGACGGTCAGCGCGGCATTGCCGCCGGTGTTGCGCGAGCCCAGCAGCACCAGCACGACACCGGCCACGGCCAGCACCGCGCCGGCGAGCGTGCGCACCCGCAGCGACTCCCCGACCGGCGCGAACTCCTCGCGCATGGCCTCCACCGGCGGGATCTTCGCGGCCCGCCGGGCCGGTGCATAGGCCGACGCCACGGTGACCACCAGCCCGACGCCGAGCGCCGCGAGCACCGTGCGGGGCAGCACCTGCATGGTGCCGGTGGGCAGCCCGAGATCGAAGGCGTTCAGCAGCGCCGACAATCCGAACGCCAGCCCCACGCCCCCGGCCAGACCGATGGCGCTGCCGACCAATCCGATGACGGCCGCCTCCGACACCACCGACCAGCCGACCTGGCGCCGGCTCGCGCCCACCGCGCGCAGCAGCGCCAGTTCGCGCAGCCGCTGCGCCACGATCATCGAGAAGGTGTTGTAGATGATGAACGTGCCCACCAGCAGCGCGATCGCGCCGAACGCCAGCAGGAAGTAGTTCACGAATTTCAGGGCATTGCCGACCTGCGCCTTCAGATCCTCGCGCACCTGGTCGCCGTCCATCACCTTGTACTGCGGCAGCGCCTGGGCGATGCGGTCCCGCAGCGTCTGATCCGAAACGCCGGACACCGCGGCGACATCCAGATACGCCACGTGCTGTCCGTCGGTGAACAGCTGCCGGGCCTGCGCGTCCTCGAACAGCACGCCGATGAAACCGCCGGTGTCGGAGGGCACGTCGTAGACGCCGGTGATGGTGACATCGAGGTTGCCGTGCGAGGGGATCAGGATCTTGGCGCGGTCGCCGACGCCCAGGCCCGCACGCTCGGCGCCACCGGCGTTGAGAGCGATCTCGTCCGCGCGGCTCGGTGCGACGCCCTCGACGAACTTCTCCGGTTCCGCGATCGCCCGATCCGGCGGCAGGTAGGACTTGCCCCAGCTGGGCGCGCCGCCGGTCTGCACGGCGTGCCCGTCCTTCAACAGCACCACCGGGCCCTGCACGGCGGGGGCGATCGCGCGGACACCGTCGGTCGTGGCGATCTTGTCCACGACGTCGTTCGGCAGCCCGAGGGACTGCCGCTCCTTCGGCTCCACCCGCACATCGACGCCCTTGGCCTGCCCGGCGAAGATGCCGTCGAAGGTGCTCTGCAAGGTATCGGTGAACACGAAGGACCCCGCGATGAACGCGGTTCCGAGGATCACCGAGAGCACCGTCAACGCCAGCCGCACCTTGTGCGCGGCCAAATTGCGCAAGGCCACCTTGCGCATCGGATTCGCGGCCATCAGACGTTCTCCAGCGACTTCATCCTGTCCAGCACCGATTCCGCGGTGGGCCCGCGCAATTCGTCGACGATGCGTCCGTCGGCGAGGAAGATCACGCGGTCGGCGTAGGCGGCGGCGTGCGGCTCGTGGGTCACGATCACCACGGTCTGGCCGAATTCGTCGACCGAGGCCCGCAGGATCGACAGCACCTCGCCGGACGAACGCGAATCCAGATTGCCGGTCGGCTCGTCGCCGAAGATGATGTCGGGCTTGCCCGCGAGCGCCCGCGCGCACGCGACCCGCTGCTGCTGACCGCCGGACAGCTCGCTCGGCCGGTGGTCGAGCCGGTCGCCCAGGCCGAGGCGTTTGATCACCGTCTGCAGCCATTCGTCGTCGGGGCGGCGGCCCGCGATGTCCAGCGGCAGCGTGATGTTCTCGAGCGCCGTGAGGGTGGGAACCAGATTGAACGCCTGGAAGACGAAGCCGATGCGGTCGCGCCGCAGCTGGGTCATCTGCTTGTCCGACAGCTCGGTCAGGTCGGTGTCGCCGATGTGCACCGTGCCGGTAGTGGCGCTGTCGAGCCCGGCCAGGCAGTGCATGAGCGTCGACTTCCCGGATCCGGAGGGGCCCATGATGGCGGTGAACTCACGCGGCGCGAACGTGGCGGACACCCCGTCGAGGGCTCGCACCTGCGTGTCCCCCGATCCGTACAGCTTCACCAGGTCGGTCGCGCGGGCCGCGGATGCCGTGGGTTCGGCGTCCGATTCGGTGCTCAGGGCATCGGCAGTCATGCCTCCCAGTGTTCCGGGACGGGAACGCGCGCGCCATCGGGGGATACCCCCAATACCTCGGGGCAATGTTTCCGCCGTCCCGGCCGTCCGCCGCTCCCGCCCGGGTCCGATCGCGCGCGCATATCCTCGTGACCATGGTCTGGGTCGCGTTGGTTGCACTGGTCGCCGTGGTCGCCGCGCTGACCACGGGCGTCGTCACGGGAGACGGCACGGTTCGGATCGACGGCCCGGTGCTGGATTGGGCTGTGGCACAACGCGCGAACGGCCTCACCCCCGTCGCCCGGACGATCACGGATTTCGGCGACACCCTCTCGATGACGATCCTGGCGGTGTTGATGGGCGCCTGGCTGGCGTGGCGGCAGCGGTGGCCGGAATTGGCGCTGACCGCGGTGGTGGGCGCGGGCGCCGGGCTGACGGTGCTGGTGATGAAGGCCCTCGTCGGCCGCCGTCGCCCGGGGGTGGAACATCTCGTCACCGAGACGACCCACTCGTTTCCGTCCGGCCACACCCTCGGTTCCACCGCGGTGGTGGGCGTGGTCACCGCCGTCACGGTGCTGTCGCTGCGGCAGCGGATACTGCGCGCCGCCGTGGCCGCGGTCGCCGTGCTGTTCGTGCTCGCGGTGGGGATGTCGCGGGTGTACCTCGGCGTGCACTGGCCCACCGACGTGCTCGCGGGCTGGGCGCTCGGAGCCCTGTGGACGATCGCGGGCGTGGCGTCGCTGCGGCGCTACACCGCCCGCGCCGGGTCCGCGCACCGCACGAAAACCGAAGCGACAGAGCCCGAATCCGCGACCGGCCTCAGCCCGACAGCGCGGCGATGAGCACCAGTAACACCAGCAACAGCACCACCACGCCGATGATGATGCCGATGACCACCCCGTTGTTCGACTTGGGCGGCTGCGGCGGATAGCCGTATCCGCCCTGCTGCGGGTACTGCGGAGCGGGCCGATACACCGGCTGCGGCGGTGGCGTCGCCGCGCGGAGGGAGGCCGCCGTCGGCTGCGGGGCCGGACCCGCGGTCGGCATCCCCGGACCCGTCGGCGGGCGCGGCGAGAGCGGCATACCCGGACCGCTCGGCGGCCGCTGCGCCATCGGCGTCCCGTGGCCGGTCGGCGGATGCGCGACGGGATTGCTCGGGCCCGTGCCCGGCCGCCCCGCCGTCGGCATCGCCGGGCCGGTATACGGCCGTCCCGCGACCGGCATCGCCGGCGCGCTGGGCGCGGCGAACGCGCGCCGGGCGGCGGCCGCGAAGTCGGCACAGGTCGGGAACCTGTCCTCCGGGCGCTTGGCCATCGCCTTCAGCAGTACGCCGTCCAGCGCGCCGGGCAAGCCCTGCCGCACGCTGCTCAATGCCGGTGGCGGACCCTGCAGGTGGCCGCGGATGACGGCCGCCGGGTTGGGCGCGGTGAACGGGCCGCGGCCGGTGAGCAGCCAGAACAGGCTGCACGCCAGCGAGTACTGGTCCGAGCGCCCGTCCAGCGACGCACCGGTGAGCTGTTCCGGCGAGGCGTAGGCCAGGGTCGCGGTGAACGTCCCGGTCTGGGTCAGGTGACCGCCGTCGTCCCGCAGCCGCGCGATGCCGAAGTCGGTGAGGTAGACCCGCTCGCCCTTGCCGCCGGTCGCGCGGGCCAGCAGCATATTGCCGGGCTTCACGTCGCGGTGCAGCACGCCGTTGTCGTGCGCGTAGTCCAGCGCCTCGGCGACCTCCTGCACGACCTGCACCGCCCGCTCCGGCGGCAGCCGGCTCGGGTCCACGCCGCCGGCGTCGATGCCGTCGACGAACTGCATGGAGATCCACAGCTGGCCGTCCTCGAGGCCGCGGTCGTAGACGGTGACGATCTTCGGATGGTCGAGCTGAGCGACCAGGTCGGCCTCGCGCTCGAAGCGGGCCCGGATCTCGGCGTCCGCCACCATCTCCCGGTTGAGCAGCTTCAACGCCGTCATGCGCGGCAGTCGAGGATGTTTGGCGAGGTACACCGATCCCATGCCACCGCGGCCCAGTTGCCGCTCGATGACATACCCGGCGAAGACGTCACCGTTGCCCAGCATGTCCGCTCCCACTTCCCGTGTCGCGCACCGGGTCCGCCGGCGCACGGCCGTACCGCAGATGAACCCCCGTCGCCGCCCTCGGCCGACCACGGAAAACACCGAAACCATAGCAGTCCGGACCACCGCGGTGTCGGTGCCTACCGATACGCTCCACCCATGCGCATTGGAGCACACGTCCGCCAAGACAGTGATCCGATCGGCTTCGGTGAGCGGTTGGGCGCCGAGGTCATCCAGATGTTCGTGGTGGACCCGCAGAGCTGGGACAAACCACAACCGCACCCGCAGGCGGAGCAGATCAAGGCCAGCCCGATCGACGTGGTGGTGCACTCCACCTATCAGATCAACGTGGCCAGCACGAACAACCGGCTGCGCATGCCCTCGCGCAACGCGGTGGCGCAGCAGGCGCAGGCCGCCGCCGACCTGGGCGCGTTCGGCCTCGTCGTGCACGGCGGTCACGTCCGTTCCGACGCCGAGATCGAGGCGGGAATCGTCAACTGGCGCAAGCTGTTCGAACGCCAGCAGGACAAGGGCGGGTTCGCCGTCCCGATCCTGATCGAGAACACTGCCGGCGGAAACCACGCCATGGCACGGCATTTCGACTCCATCGCCCGGCTGTGGGACCAGGTGGGCGAGTTCAGCGCGGGATTCTGCCTCGACACCTGCCACGCGTGGGCCGGCGGCGAGGAGCTGATCGGCGTGGTGGACCGGATCCGGGCCATCACCGGCCGCATCGACCTGGTGCACCTGAACTCCTCGCGCGACGACTTCAACTCCGGCGCCGACCGGCACGCCAATTTCGCCGACGGCACCATCGACCCGCAACTGCTGGCCGAGGTGTGCCGCACCGCCGACGCGCCGGTCGTACTGGAGACGCCGGCCGAGGGCATCGCGGAAGACCTTGCCTACCTGCGCGAACACGTGAGCTGACGCGGTTGCGGGCCGCGCGGTGAATTCCCCGCGCCCGCCCGGGGTTTCGATCCGGCTGACCGCAACCCTGTTCCGCGCCGGGCCGCGGTGGTGTCCTCGGAGCGTTGTTCGTTTTCGAGAAAGGCCCTTGGTATGTCAGTCGCTCAGGCAGCAGGCACCGTGACCGCCGTCAAGCTCGGCACCCACATCGGCGCGCGGATCGAGGGGGTCCGGCTCGGCGGTGACCTGGACGCGGACACCGTCGCCGCCCTCCGCGCGGCGCTCAACGAGCACAAGGTGATCTTCTTCCGCGACCAGCACCACCTGACCGAGGACGGCCAGTACGAGTTCGCGCAACTGCTCGGCAGCCCCACCACCCCGCATCCGACGGTCACGTCGGCGGGCGTGAAGAGTCTGGCCATCGACTCGCACCGCGGCCGCGCCAACAGCTGGCACACTGATGTCACCTTCGTCGACCGGGTGCCGAAGGCCTCGATCCTGCGCGCGGTCACGCTGCCGAGCTACGGCGGCTCCACCACCTGGGCCTCCACCGTCGCGGCGTACGACTCGCTGCCGGAACCGCTCAAGCGGCTGGCGGAGAGCCTGCGCGCCCGCCACACCAACCAGTACGATTACGCCGCCGCGCAAGAGGATTCGCCGAACGAGAAGGCCAGGGCCTACCGCGCCGAGTTCCAGTCCACCTTCTACGAGACCGAGCACCCGGTGGTGCGCGTCCACCCGGAAACCGGTGAACGCGCGCTGCTGCTCGGCCATTTCGTGAAGCAGATCGTCGGCCTGCCGAGCAACGAATCGCACGCGCTGTTCCGGCTGTTCCAGGACCGGGTGACCCGGCTCGAGCACACCACCCGCTGGAACTGGTCGCTCGGCGACGTCGCCATCTGGGACAACCGCGCCACCCAGCACTACGCCATCGACGACTACGATGGCGCCGAACACCGCAAGCTGACCCGCATCACCCTCGCCGGTGACGTCCCGGTCGGCGTCGACGGCCGCGCCAGCGAGGTGATCTCGGGCAACGCCGATCACTACTCGGTCATCGATGAGGTCCGGCCGACGGCGGCGTAGTCGAGCGCGTCCCGATCCGGTCCGCCCGCACCCCGGCCGCCCGCCGATCCGACCGTGGATACTGTCCCCATGGAGATTCGGCCGCTGGACGGGGTGCGGGTACTGGAGCTCGGCAACTACATCGCGGCGCCCACCGCCGGCCGCATCCTCGGCGACTTCGGCGCCGAGGTGATCAAGGTCGAACGCCCGAAAACCGGTGACGAACTGCGCAATTGGCGACTCTACGGCGGCGACACGTCGATGCTGTACCGCACCGTGAACCGCAACAAGAAGTCGATCACGCTCGATTTGCGCACCGCGGCCGGGCGCGCGGTCGTGCTGGATCTGATCCGGCAGTGCGATGTGCTGCTGGAGAACTTCCGGCCCGGGATGCTGGAGAAGTGGGGGCTGGGCCCGGAGGTACTGAGCGCCGCCAAGCCGGACCTCGTCATCACCCGCATCTCCGCCTACGGTCAGACGGGACCGCTGGCCGACCGGCCCGGCTTCGCCGCGGTCGCCGAGGCGGTCGGCGGCCTGCGCGGGTTGGTCGGCGATCCGGATCGGCCGCCGGTGCGGGTCGGCGTCTCGATCGGCGATTCGATCGCGGGCATCTACGCCGCGTTCGGCACGGTGATGGCGCTGTTCCAGCGGGACCGCACCGGCACACCGCTGCCGCTGCCGCAGCGCGTCATCGATGTGGCCCTCAACGAATCGATCCTGTCGGTGATGGAATCGCTGGTGCCCGACTATTTCGCCTACGGCATCACCCGCGAACGCGTGGGCGGCCGTATGGAGGGCATCGCCCCCAGCAACGCCTACCCCTGCGCCGACGGCGCCAGCATCATCATCGGCGGCAACGGCGACGCCATCTTCCAGCGCTACATGCGGGTGATCGGCCGGGCCGACCTGGCCGACGATCCGGAACTGGCCGACAACGCCGGCCGCTGGCGGCACCGCGACCGCCTCGACGCCGCCATCGCCGAGTGGACTCGGCGGCACACCCGCGACGAGGCGCTGGCGCTGCTGGAGGCCGCGGCCATTCCGAGCGGGCCGATCTACACGGCCGCCGATATCGCCGCGGACCCGCAGTACCGGGCCCGCAACATGATTCAGCGATTCCGGGTGGACGTCGGCGAATCCGAGCCGAAGGAGGTCGGCTTCCCGGGTATCGTGCCGGTGATCGGCGGGCAGTCGCTGCCCATCCGGACGGTGGGCCCGGACCTGGGCGAGCACACCCACGAGGTGCTGTCCGGTCTGCTGCGGATGTCGGACGCGGAGATCGACGCGCTGGAGGTCAACTGATGCTGCGCGATGTGACGCTGCGCGACGGCCTGCAGCTGACCGGCAAGGTGCTGCCGACCGAACGCAAGATCGAGATCACCCGCACGCTGCTCCGGCTCGGCGTGCCCGAACTGGAGATCGGGTCGATGGCGCGGCCGGACCTGGTGCCGCCGATGGCCAACACCTTGGCATTGGTGGCCGCGCTGGAACCCGAAGAGCTGCAACGCTGCTGGGTATGGGTGGCGACGCCGCGGCAGGTCGCCCGGGCGGCCGAGGCGGGGGTGCGCAATTTCCAGTACTGCCTGTCGGTCTCCGACGCGCACAACAAGGCGAACATCGGCCGCACCGCCGAGGACAGCGTGGCCGCCATGCCGGACGCGATCCGGCTGGCGCGGCAGGCCGGCGGGTCCATCCAGCTCTGCCTGGCGACGGCGTTCACCTGCCCGTTCGACGGGCCGGTCGACCCGGACCGGGTGCTGGCCATCGCCTCGGATCCGCGCACCGACGGCGCGGCCGATATCGTGCTCGCCGACACCCTGGGGCAGGCCCATCCCGCTCAGGTGGCCGCGCTCGTCGAGGCCGTGCGCACCCGGACTCCGCAGCGGCGCATCGTCTTCCACGGCCACGACACCTGGGGCATGGGCGTGGCGAATTCGCTGGCCGCGCTGGCCGCCGGCGCCGCGGTGGTGGACGGCTCGCTGGGCGGGCTCGGCGGCTGTCCCTTCGCTCCCGGCGCCAGTGGCAATACCTCGAGCGAGGATCTGCTGTTCGCCACCCGGCCGGACTGGTTCGCCCCGGCGACGCTGGCCGCACTGGTCGAGACGACCGAGCGGCTGCTGGCCGAACTCGGCGAGCCGAACCGGTCCCGCGCCGCCGAGGGCGCCCGGTCGAAGGCCACCGCATTCGAGTGGGTTGCGGACGCCTCCGGTTGACGCGCAACAGGTTTCGCCCCACAGTTACCGACCGGCGCCCCGGGCAATGTTTGTCTTACGAATCATCTATATCGTAAGTTCCCCCAGCACAACATATTTCAAATCCGCGACGTAAACTCCCGCATTGTCGTTCATGTGTGTTTCACACGCGGCGGCACCGGCGGCGACGTAGAATTGCTGCGTTGTCTTCCCGAGTCCAGAAACGTGGCTCGCGCCCCGGCGGTAGGCGACTCTGGAGGAGATATGGATCCTGGACTGCCCTGTCGTGTGCCAGAATCCGTTATGGCACAAGGTCTTTCGCTACCCCACAGCGATAGGACCCGGCGGCGCGGTGACCGATTCCGTCGGCCCGCATCCCTGCCCGCCACCGCTGCCACTCCGAACCGGATTGCAATCGCAAATGCAGCGCGCATTCTCAGAGCTGCCTCCCGCACCGAAAATCCCCCTCGAGACGCAACACACCAGGCGCAGGTGATTTCGTTTCCACGATCCTTCAGGAGGCTTCATGCTGTTCCTCGATCGTCGCGACGCCGGCCGCCGACTGGCCGGTCATCTGATGGCATTCCGCGGCCCCGACATCGTGGTGGTCGGTCTTGCCGGTGGGGGCGCCGCGGTGGCGTGCGCGGCCGCCGCCGAGTTGCGCGTGGCGCTCGATGTGATGGTGGTCCATCAACTGCGCACCCCGGAGCAACCGGAGCCGGCGTTCGGTGCGATCGCCGAGCGGGGCGTGCGGGTGGTGGACGGGGACCGGGCCCGCGCGCTACGCACCGGCGCGGCCGAACTCACCCGGATCGAGCGGCTGGAACGAGATGCGTTGCGGCGCCGGGTCGAACATCTGCGCGCCGCGGGCCAGCGACCCGAGTTGGCCGGGCGGACCATCGTGATCGTCGACGAGGCGCTGACGGTGGCCGCGCCCGCCCGCGCCGCCTGCCGAGCGGCGTACGCGCTCGGCGCGATCAGAGTCGTGGTGGCGGCGCCGGTAGGCGCGGAGACGGCCATCACCGGTCTGGCCGGTGATGCCGACAAGGTCGTCTGCCCGCACACCCACGATCGGATCACCGACGCGAGCGAGTACTACGAGGACTACGCGCCCCTCGACGACGACGATGTCCGCGAGTTGCTGCGCCAGGAGTCCGGTCCCGCCGCGACCACCGCCCGCCGCCTCGAGCGCACCGGCTGATCCGCGTCTGCCCTAGTCCGGGCCGGGCAGCCCCAACCGCTCGGTCAGGCCGTCGAGCAGGCAGCCGAGCGTCCACGCGACCGGATCGTCGGGTCCGGCGCCGGTGCGGCCGTGGAACCAGCGCGCGAACGCCGGATAGCGGTCGTCGGCGAGCAGCGGTTCGACGAACGGCCGCGCGGCCGCGGCCAGCTGCTCCTCGGTCTGCAGACCGCTGCGGGCGCGCATGCGCCGCTCCTCCGCCGCTTGCAGCGCGGCGCCGATCAGGTGGCCGTCGACGGCGCCGGTGAGCAGCGTCAGATCGTCGGCGCCGCGGCCCAGCGGCTCCAGCAGCGCGAACCGATAGTCGAAGTAGCGCAAGGCGTTCGGACCCAGTGGCGGTCGGGTGTGCCACAGTTCGCCGAACCACAGGTGCCGGCGGATCACGTCCCAGGTCCGCAGGGCGAGTTGCTCGAGCCCGGCCCGCCAGTGCGCCGTGTCCGCCGAAGGCATTGCGGGCAGCGGGATTTCGCCGTACACCGCGTCGATCATCAGGTCGACCAGACCGTCCTTGCTGCCGACGTAGCGGTACAGCGACATCGGCGTGGACGCGCCGACCGCCGTCGCCACTCGCCGCATGGTGAGCGCTCGCGCGCCGTCCGCGTCGGCGATGGCCAGTCCGGAACCCGTGTGCCCCACCGATTCCTGCCCGACGGGCGCTCCACCCTCGATCTGATGGGCACCGGCTTCGTCCTGCTGACGGGCCCCGCGGGGCAGCCGTGGCGAGCGCGGGACACACCGGTCGAGGTGCACGACCTGGACCGGAGCTGGTGCGCCGCAGCCGGACTCACCGACTCGGGCGCGCTACTGGTGCGGCCCGACCAGATCGTCGCGTGGCGCTCACCCACCCTGCCGCCGGATCCGGCCGCGGCCCTGCGAACGGCCCTCGACCGCATCCTGTGCGCTTGACGGACGTTGTGCGCTAAACGAACTCGTAGTGCACGAAGTTGCGCACCGGCTCGAAACCGATCGCCCGGTAGATCTTGTTCGAGGTCGGATTGGCGATATCGGTGAACAGGCAGACCTCGGAGCCGTTGTCGCGCAACAGTTTCGACACGTGCGCGGTGAGCGCGCTGGCATAGCCGCGCTCACGCCGCTCGGGCGGGGTGTAGACCGGCCCGATGCGGGTCCAGCCGTAGGCCCGGCTCTGATAGGCGGCCATCGCGACCGTCGCACCGCCGTTCTCCCACAGCCACCATCGCCCCAGGGCGATGCGCGCGCGGATGGCTTCGGCGCTCATGCCGATACCCTCCTCGCGGCGCATCTGTTCCGACCAGCGCGCACACAGTCCGATATCGGATTCCCCCGCACGCCGCGCACTTCCGGGCACCGACGGCATCGAGAGCGCACCCAGCCGATACAGCCGACTGGCGACATCGAGGCGAAATTTACTGCCGCACAGCGCCGTCCACTGCTCGGCGAACACCAGGGCGATCCCGGGCGGCCCCTCCACACCGGGCGCGTCGGGAACCCGTTCCGCGAAGGCGCGCACCAGTTCCGGCACCGCCGGGTCGGGAACGTCACCGAGATAGACGGCGTGCCCGGAGGTGCACATGCCGGTGCCGATCACCGCGCCGTCGACGTGCACCGCCGCGAAAACGGCCGGGCCGGCGGACAATCCGGTGACGAAACTGTCCACGACGGTCGCGACGACCGTATTGCGCAGTGGATCCCGCCCCAGGAACTCCGCCGCACGACGCTGGAAGGCCACCACGTCGTCGGTCAGTTCGATCCTCATACCTACCTACGGTAAGCGCCGCATCCGCTGTCGCCCACCGAGTTTCGCTGTGTGATCACACAGATTCGGCACCGTCCGCGCGCAGCTTGAGCAGGACCAGCCCGGCGGTGCAGGCCAGGATCAGGCCCGCGACGGCGACCTCCACGCGCAGCCCGGCAATGCCCAGCACCGTGCCGGTGAGCCCACCGATGAAGATCAGCCAGGCCACCACCCGGGCGACGACCGCTCCGACGGCGCGGCCGGATTCGGATGTGTCCGAATCGTTCTGCCCTACCGCGCGCAGCGGGGATGTCGAGTACGCTCCCATCACCACTCCTCGATGACGCCCGCCGATCTGCGGATTCAGCAAGTGTCATCAGCAAACTTCAGGCGTCTCACGTGTAACTTTGCTCACACGCTAGTTGCCCGTTGCCGAAACGTCACACGACACGGCCGCAAAACGCGGGTATGTAACCGATTCGATATGTGAATCGCCGTGGTTTGAGATGACTTTCGGGTATCTTGCCGAGCAACCGGACTCGTCTGGCCCGACCGCCCCGCCTTCGTTTAAGGTGAGGCCACCCGGAAACGTACGAGGAGCGGCGCACCTATGGAGAACAGGGCGGGTTCGGGGGGACGCGGGGTGGACGACGAGTCGCCACCCCGCCTGAATGCCAAGATCGCCGGCCCGGCGCTCGCCGCGGGCGCGGTGTCGCTCGGGCTGGTGCTTGTCGGATCGTGCGGGCTCGGACAGCGCGACGTCTACGTCACGCCGCCGCCGCTGAACGCCGGGCTCCAGTCGGCGCCGCCCGGCGGTGTCACCACCAAAGCCCCTGGCACGACGGCGCAGGCGGTGCTCATCCCGCCCTCGCCCAGCTGGCGGGTCGCCGTCAATCCCCCGGCGCCGCGCCGCACGCTGTCCGGTGTGCCGACCACTTCGCCCGGGGCGGAACCCGTTCCGCCCGCCGCGGGCGAGCCCGCCCGTGGCACCGAGGCGATCGACGACACCGCACCCGTCCCTACGACCACCACGACCACGCGGTCGACCACCACCCGTCCGACGACGACCCGCCCCGCACCCACGACCCGGCACGAGTCGTCGGCGGAGCAGGAGCCGTCGTCGGACGAATCGGGCAACTGACCGGTCAGAGTTCGACGAGCCCGTAGTCCCCGATCCGGTCGGCGAGCACGCGCAGATGTTCCAGCCCGCCGCCGAAGGTCCGCTCCACGGCCGTGAGCCGTGCCGTGTAGTGACTGACCGGATACTCGGTGGTGATGCCGATACCGCCGTGCATCTGCACGGCCTCCTGCCCGATGTGCCGGGCCGCGCCGCCGACCTGCAACCGGGCCCGGGAGGCCACCGCCGCGTCGACATCGCCGTCGGCCAGGGCCGCGGTGAGGTACAGGCTCATGCTCCGGGCCAGCTCCAGCGACACGTACATGTTCGCCGCGCGTTGGGTCAGGGTCTGGAACTTGGCCAGCGGGACGCCGAACTGCTTGCGGGTCTTCAGATATTCGGTGGTCAACCGCAGCGCCTCGGACATCGCGCCGACGGCCTCCGCGCACAGGCCGGCCTGCGCCGTGCCGATCGCCGCCGCGATGGTCCCGGTGCTGTCCGTCGCGTCGCCGAGCAGTTCGGCCGCGGCCGACGCGAATTCCACCTGGGCGCCGCGGCGTTCGTCGAAGGTCCGGTAGGGCTTGCGCACCACGCCCGCGTCGTCCGCGGCGACCAGGAACAGCGCCAGCGCACCGTCCGGCAGGGTCGCGCTGACCACCAGGCGGTCGGCGCAATCACCGTGCGGCACCGGGTTTTTCACGCCGGTCAGGCGGTAGCCGTCGCCGTCGGCCGCGGCCCGCGTCGCCACCACGGTGGCCGGGCCCCGAGCTACCCGCGCCACACCCCCCGTCTCGACCACCCGCTCGCAGACCTCGTCCCCGCACACCACCGGCAGATCCCGGTCCAGCACCACCACGTCGTAATCGTTCACCCCCACCCGCTCCAACGCCGCACCCCCGTCG
>NZ_JARWOP010000090.1 GCF_029868745.1 Nocardia wallacei
CGCCCGCCCCGCCGCCCGCCCCCCCCCCCCCCCCCCCCCCCCCCCCCCCCCCCCCCCCCCCCCCCCCCCCCCCCCCCCCCCCCCCCCCCCCCCCCCCCCCCCCCCCCCCCCCGCGTCCGGTGACGCCTCGGACGGCGGTGCTGCGATCCACCGCCGAGGCACGACCCGTCAGCTGTGGTAGGGCTCCGCGCTGACCAGCGTCACCTTCATGGTGTTGCCGTTGGGCAGCGTGTACTGGCGGGTCTCGCCGACCTTTGCGTCGATGAGCGCACCGCCCAGCGGGGACGCCGGGGAGTACGTCTCCAGGTCGGAGCCGCCCACCAGGCCCTCTTCGCGTGTCGCGATCAGGAACGTCTCGGTATCGGCCTCGTCGCCGTCGTAGTAGACCTTGACGACCGACCCCGGCAGCGCGATTCCCGACTTGGTCGGGGCGACGCCCACCTTGGCGTTGTTCAGCAGTTCCTGCAGCTGACGGATGCGCGCCTCCTGCTGGCCCTGCTCCTCACGCGCCGCGTGATAGCCGCCGTTCTCCTTGAGGTCGCCTTCTTCGCGGCGTTCGTTGATCTCGGCCGCGATGACCGGACGGTTGGCAATGAGCGCGTCGAGTTCGCCCTTGAGCCTTTCGTGCGACTCCGGTGTCAGCCAGGTCACGTTCGTCTCAGTCATCTCGATCACTCCCTAGTAGTTGTTCCCGGCGAACCGGGATTCCCTGATACCCGCCGCCGTACCCATCCGGAAACGCGCACAGCGGCAGTGGACGGCTAGAGCGATCCCTGGGGGATGTCACCGACCCCGACAGGCCCTGGTCCGCACGACACCTGGGTGCCCCGGAACCGACAGCGCTGGCCGCCAATGCAGCAAACACGGCTCCGAGCTTCGGAACCGTGTGTTGGGCCATTTTAGCACGATCTACAAATTCGCAGGTCGGAGCCTTGATCGTATGGTGTTTCGCCCGGATCGGGACATGTGGGGTCCGTGGCCGCCGTCACCCGGCGCGCAGGTAGGCCGGAACCTTGTCACTGCACCCGTAGATGTCCCCCGCGGCGGGGCGGCCGGTGGTGCGGATGGTAGCGGTCAGTTCGACCGTTCCGCTGGTCGAGGGCGGAATCAGCACCTCGCGGCGGCCCACTTCGGCCTGGTCGGAATCCATCGCGCGGACGAAGCAGACGACCGGGCGGTCCGGATGTTCGCGGGTGACCTTGATGTGGATGTCCAGGGTCGAGTCGTTCGCGATGGTGTAGCCCAGCTGGTCGGGTTCGATGTCCTCGGGACCGAACTGCCGGTATCCGGCGTAGGCGACGATCAGTCCGGCCAGCACCACCACCGCGCCGAGAAGGTAGGGGAGCCAGCGCCGACGGCGGCGCGGCCCGGTACCGTAGCGGTCCGCGACCCGCTCGGCTCCCGGCGCTGCCTCGCTCATGATCTGTCGCTCCTGTGGTCGAGCGGCGGCGCGCGGTCCTGCGCCGCAGGGGGGTAACTCGGAACAAATGACGGTCGGATGGAACTATAAGGGGTGGAGATCGGCGCGGGTCCCGCCGGCGCCACAGGTTCGACACCCGCGGCGGAAAGCAATGAGGTGTAGACGTTGAGCAACGAGGTGAACGAGACGTGAGTGGCCTTCGCCTCATGGCGGTGCACGCCCACCCCGACGACGAGTCCAGCAAGGGCGCCGCGACGACCGCGAAGTACGCCGCGGAGGGCAACGACGTCCTGGTCGTCACCCTGACCGGCGGCGAGCGCGGCTCGATCCTGAACCCGGCGATGGATGTGCCCGGCATCCTCGATCGCATCAACGAGGTGCGGCGCGAGGAGATGGCCGAGGCGGCCAGGGCGCTCGGCGTGCGGCAGCACTGGCTGGGTTTCGTGGATTCCGGCCTGCCCGAGGGCGATCCGCTGCCGCCGCTGCCCGAGGGATCGTTCGCGCTGGTGCCGCTCGAGGAGGCCACCGAGGCGCTGGTCCGGGTGGTGCGCGAGTTCAGGCCGCACGTGATGACCACCTACGACGAGAACGGTGGCTATCCGCATCCCGATCACATCATGTGCCACAAGGTGTCGGTGGCGGCCTTCGAGGCCGCGGGCGACCCGGAGCGGTTCCCCGACGCCGGCGAGCCGTGGACACCGCTGAAGTTGTACTACGACCACGGTTTCAGCATTCAGCGGATGGAAGTGTTCGCCGACGAGTTCGAGCGGATCGGTGAGCCGTTCCCGATGCAGGAGTGGCTGGACCGGTTCCGCGCGATGGCCGCCGAGCGCGGCGACATCATGGGCCGGGTGACCACCCAGATCGAGTGCGGCAAGTACTTCCCGCAGCGTGACGACGCCCTGCGCGCCCATGCCACCCAGATCGACCCGAACGGGGCGTTCTTCGCCATCCCGATGGAGATGCAGCAGCGGCTGTGGCCCACCGAGGAGTTCGAGCTGGCCCGCACCCGGGTGAGCACCGAGATCCCCGAAACGGACCTGTTCGCCGGCATCCGCGAGGACGAGGACGCGCGCACCGCGCTCGAGGACACCACCCGATGATCGTCACCCTGCTCGCCCAACCGGCCACCAACCCCACCGGCCCCGAATTCGGCAAGGCCTCCCCGCTGGGCCTGGTCATCGTGCTGGTGCTGCTGGTCGGCACGGTCCTGCTGGTCCGCTCGATGAACAAGCACATCAAACGCCTGCCCGCCGAGTTCTCCCCCGAGCATCCCGAGCCGGACCAGGAAGCCGACGAGGGCACCGACCCCGGTGCGGTACAACAGGATTCCGCCGAGCCCGAGCCGGTCTCCGACAGCTCCGCGAAGCCGGACCAGCACAAGGGCACCTAGCTTCTTTCAGAACGGCGGATCATGGTGCCGCCGCCGACACAGATCGCAATCACAATCGAAGTACCCGATCCCCGCACTCCCGTGCGCACCCCGGCGCTCGGCATCTTCCAGATCGGCGAACCAGGGACGGCGGCGTGCGGGCGAGGCGCCCAGCGAGGTCGTAGTAGTCATACCTGCGAAATACCCCGTGGGAGACATGACTGCGTTGCGGTTTCAGCACAGCTCGTATTCCCATGGAATCTTCGATGTCGGCCGCGATCAGCAGGAGTTCGGTTCTCCGTACTTCACGACCGACAGCACTGCCTCGCCCTCGGTGAAAGGCGTTCCGGGGGAGGGGGTTTGAGCGACGACCAGCCAATTGCGGTCGAGGACCTGCCTGCGGCCGGCTCCGGTGGCGTCCAGGGAGCGGGAGAAGAAGACTCCGGCCTTCTGGACCGTGTTCTGGGCGTCTTGCAGGTTCATGCAGACGACAGCCGGCATCAGTGTGACGGCGCGAGTCGCTTCGGTGGGCGGCGGCTGTGGCGGCGGTGGTGCGGCGAGTGGAGTGGTCGTCACCGGAGTGGTCGTTGCTGGAGTGGTGGTCGCCGGCGTGGTGGTCGCCGCGCTCGAAGTAGCCGACGTGCTCGGTGCGGATGTCGCCGCGGTGGTACTCGGCCCTGCGGCTGGATCGGCAGCGGGGCCGCACCCGGTACTCAGCCAGGCCGTCGTGACGGCGAGGGCGAGGTAGACGGCACCTTTCCGGCGCGGGCGGTTCGAACTCGGCCCTGCGGCGACGGGTGCGGACACACCGACAATGTGGTGTGTGGATTTCGCGGCGTTCATAGTTCGAATAATCGCCCTCCGACCATCCACGCGGCCCCGGTTCTGTTGTCAGGCGGCTGGATTGGTGGGCAGCCGCAGCAGGTGACCGCCGATATCGGCGAGGAGTTCGAGCTTGCCGCCGAGCGCCGAGACATAGGCGGCGATGGCATCCACGGTCGCAACCTCACCGCGTTCGATCTGCGAGACCCGACCGGGACTGACCCCCATGATCTCCGCCAGGCCTGCTTGGGTGAAGTTCAGCCGTTTCCGTTCCTCGGCAAGCTGCTGCCCCCACTGTTCGGCCATGATCGCGCCGCGCCGACGCGCGGCCTCATCCTCGCCGACCCGCTTGCGATAAGCGGCCCTGTCCCACTTGCTGAAGCTGCTCATTTCCCCGTTTCCTCCTCGGCTCGTTCTTTCAAGTAGATCTCGTAGAGCGATTCCGCATGGGGGATGGCTTGCTCATACCAGGCGTTCCACTGGCCTGTTTTGTCCCCGCCGACCAGGAGGATGGCCGACCGCCACGGATCGAACACGAACAAGATTCGGATCATCGTCTGTCGCGGCCGCAACTCTTTCAGGTTGGCAAGCCTGGATCCGGTATCCACGACCTCGTCAGTCTGGTAGATGTCCCAATCCACCGTTGAACTATAGCATTTGCTATATCTCAACGTCTGCAGCGCCGTCCTGGTATGGGACGCTGGAGGCGTGAACCGATTGGGTAGTGCGACCTCGCCGTACCTGCGTCAGCATGCCGACAACCCGGTGCATTGGCAGGAGTGGGGGCCGGAGGCGCTGGCCGAGGCGGCAGAGCGAGATGTGCCGGTGCTGTTGTCCGTCGGGTATGCGTCGTGTCACTGGTGTCATGTGATGGCGCACGAGTCGTTCGAGGACGAGGCGACTGCGGCGGTGATGAACGAGAACTTCGTGTGTGTGAAGGTGGATCGGGAGGAGCGGCCTGACCTCGATGCTGTCTATATGACGGCGACGGTGGCTATGACGGGGCAGGGTGGGTGGCCGATGACCTGCTTCCTGACGCCGGAGGGGGAGCCGTTCTACTGCGGGACCTACTACCCGAAGACGCCGCGTGGGGGGATGCCGTCGTTCACGCAGCTGCTCGCGGCGGTGACCGAGACCTGGCGCAACCGGCGCGACGAGGTGGATCAGGCGGCCGCGCAGGTGGCGCAGGCTTTGCGGGAGCAGGGGGATGGGCTGCCCGGTAGTGAGCTGGCGGTCGGGCCGGACCTGTTGCGGCATGCGGTCGCGACCGTGCTGGGCGATGTCGATCCGCGTTATGCCGGATTCGGTGGGGCCCCGAAGTTTCCGCCGTCGGCGTTGCTGGAGGGACTGCTGCGGCATTACGAGCGCACCGGCGGCGAGCAAGCGCTGCAGGCGGTTTCGCGGACGGCGGCCGCGATGGCGCGCGGCGGCATCTACGACCAGCTACGCGGGGGATTCGCGCGCTATTCGGTCGACGCCGCCTGGGTCGTACCGCATTTCGAGAAGATGCTCTACGACAACGCGCAATTGCTGCGGGTCTACGCGCATCTGGCCCGGCGTCCGGCGAACGATGCTGCGGGACAGTCGCTTTCGCTGCGAGTCGCGACGGAGACCGCGCAGTTCCTGATCGATGATCTGGGGACCGCGGAAGGTGGCTTCGCCTCCGCGCTGGACGCCGACACGCATGTGGAGCCCGGCGGCCCCGGCGTCGAGGGCGCCACCTACGTCTGGACCCCGGCGCAACTGACCGAGGTGCTCGGTGCGGACGACGGCGCGTGGGCCGCAGAGGTTTTCGGCGTCACCGCGGAGGGCAACTTCGAGCACGGCGCCTCGGTGCCGACCAGGTACGCCGATCCGGAGGACGCCGAGCGCTTCGACCGCGTCCGGGCACGATTGCGGGAGGCGCGCGACAGACGCCCGCAGCCCGAGCGCGACGACAAGGTGGTGACCGCCTGGAACGGCATGGCCATCGTCGCGCTGGCCGAGGCCGGTGCGGCCCTCGCCCGCCCGGACTGGGTCGAGGCGGCCGTGCGTTGCGCCCGATTCCTGTTGTCGGAGCACGTGATCGACGGTCGCCTGGTGCGCGCGTCGCTGGGCGGTGCGGCGGGTACGGCCGCCGGTGTGCTGGAGGACTACGCCTGGCTCGCCACCGGTCTGCTGGCGGTGCACCAGGCCACCGCCGATCCCGACTGGCTCGAGCACGCGCGCCGTCTGATCGACACGGCCGCAGCGCATTTCGCCGATCCCGACACACCCGGCAACTGGTACGACACTGCCGACGACGCCGAGACACTGGTGAGCCGTCCCCGCGACCCACTCGACGGCGCCACACCCGCGGGAGCGTCGTCCTTCGCCGAGGCGCTGCTGACCGCGTCGGTCCTCGCCGACTCCACCCGCTCCGCCCACTATCGCGAACTGGCCGAACAGACCGTGCAGCGCGGCGCGATCGTGCTGGCGCGGGCCCCGCGCTCGGGCGGGCACTGGCTGGCGGTCGCGGAGGCGGCGGTGCGGGGCCCGATCCAGGTGGCGATCGCGCTGCCGCACGGCATCGATCCGGAGACCGCCGAGCTGACCGTGGCGGCGCGCCGCGTCGCGCCCGGCGGGGCCGCGGTGGTGGCGGGCGCGCCGAACTCGGTGCCGTTGCTGGCCGATCGCCAGCCGGTTGCCGATCGGCCGGCCGCCTATGTCTGCCGCGGGTCGGTCTGCGATCTTCCGGTCGGCGATCCGGCCGAACTCGAGGCCGCTTTGGTCTCGGACCGGTAACGATCGACGCCTCTCGACCGATCTCGATAGCGTCCGGGGTCGCCGCTGACCTTCCGGAACGCCGGTCATAGCGGATATGCATACAGAGGGTGTGTCCGTGGCGCGGCGCTTGCCGACCGGGACTGCCCCGTGCAGGATGTCCGAGTCGGCAGCAACTGTCAGGCAAGCACTACCCAGGCCCGAGGGAGATCGCGTGAGACTGCCACGTCGAGGAATTCGTATCGTTCGTTCGTCCGGTTTCGCCGTCGCCGCCGCGGCGCTGGCACTGACGGTGCCCGTCGGCGCCGCGCAGGCCAGGCCGATCGGCCCCTTCGAGGTCGGCGGGGCGATCGAGGCCGAGTACGACCGGGCGGGCGGGTTCGCCACCTTCGGCAACCCGGTCTCGCCCGAATCCGACGCGGGCGGGGGCGGCAAGTTCCAGGCATTCGAGCGCAACAACTCGATCTACTGGTCGGTCGGCACCGACGCGCACGCCGTCGGCGGCCTCATCCGGGACAAGTGGGGCGCCCTCGGCTGGGAGAACGGCGCACTGGGCTACCCGGTGACCGACGAGCAGAAGGCCGGCAAGGACGGCCAGGGTCGCTACAACCTGTTCAACGGCGGCTCGGTCTACTGGTCGTCCAAGACCGGCGCGCACGCGGTATGGGGCGCCATCCGCGACACCTGGTCCACCGAGGTCGCCGAGAAGGGCCGCTACGGCTACCCGACCAGCGACGAATACGACTACCAGGGCGGCAAGGCCCAGGACTTCCAAGGCGGCCGCATCACCTGGAAGCCCTGATCGCGCGAGCCGATGTCGAGGGCGTGACCACTACCCCGGTGCCGCTTCCGCTTCGCCGACCTGGGTGCCGAGTGGTTTCAGATCCTCGATGTCGTCCTCGCCGGTGCCGTTGCTGCCGGATGCACCGTCGTCGCCGGGGCTGACCTGTATGTCCGTCCAGCAGGAGGTCGGCTCCACCCGCCCGCGGAGCTGGATCGTCTCGTAGTGGGTCCAGAGGGCTCGTTCGTCGGCGGTGGCGGCGTCGATTACCGCCTGGGACACCAGGATTCGGCGGTCGACGTGCTTGGCCTCGGTGGTGAGTCGGGACGCCTCGTTGACCGCGTCGCCGATCACGGTGTACTCCAGCCGGGTGTCCGTGCCGACATCGCCGGCGAAGACCATGCCCCGCGCCACCCCGATGCCGATATCCAGTTCGCCCGCCGCGGCCACCTCGTCGCGAATCCGGCGCGCCGCGCGCAGCGCCGGAGTGGCATTGTCGCGCAACGCGATCGGCGCGCCGAAGATGCACAGCGCCGCATCGCCCTCGAACTTGTTGACCAGCCCGCCGTTGTTCTCGGTGGCCGACACCACGATCGTCAGCAGCCGGTTCAGCTTGGCGACGAACTCGCTGGGTTCGATCCCCGTGGACAGCGCCACCGAGCCGACGACATCGACGAACAGCGCGGTCACCGGCCGTATGTCGCCGGTGAGGTCGAGCCCACCGGCGAGCGCGCGCTCGGCGACCTCGGTGCCGACGTGCCGGCCGAACACGGCCCGCATCCGTTCGCGCTCGGTCAGATTGGCGGCCAGCTCGTTCACCGAATGCTCCAGCCGCCCGATCTCGCTGGCGCTGCCGACCGGAACCCGGACATCCAGCTCGCCGCGCGCGATGCGATCCAGCGCCCGGCGCAGCGCGCGCACCGGCGCCGCGACGGCGCGCGCCAGGGTCGCCGTCGACAGCGCGCCCACAGCGAGCCCGACGACGGACATGTACACGGCGGTGCGAATCCGGTCCTCGGCGGTCGCCACCGGGTCGGCCAGCACGGTGATCAACATCAGCAACGGCATGGCGCCGGCCACCGCCCACGACACGACGACCCGGTTGAGCACCGTGGAACTCCAGTGCATCGTCCCGCCGAGCACCGAGGAGACGATCGGGATCGTGGGCCGGATCAACCGATCGACGACGAGGAAGGTGAACCCGGCCGATTCGAACGCGCCGAGCGTGAACATCGCTCCGACCACGGCGATCGCCCGCGACGGAATCACCTGCGCGAAGATCACCGTGGCGATGATCACGCCGGGCAACCAGATGGCGAGGGCGCGCAGCGTGATCGCCATCGGCAGGTTCAGCAGCCGCCGCGCCTCCGCCGCACCCGGCTTGCGCCCCTGATCCAGCCAGCCGAAGTAATAGAACCGATCGCGCACCGCGAGGATGATCCCGGCCACCGCGCCGATCGCCGGATAGATCGACGCCTGGGCCAGCGCGGTCATCCAGTCCGGCCCGAGCCGCCCGAGGAATCCGCTGAGCGACAGTTCGGTGAGGATGACGCCCAGACCGCCGAGATTGCAGGCCATCACCACGAACGACAGCCCCCAGGGCGCTCGCAGCGCGAGCAGAATCAGCCGATTGATCATGGCGAGGGATCGGCCGCGGACGTGCGAATCGGTTCGGGGAACACGAAGGAGGAGCATAGAACCCGGACGGTGACCTGCGGCGGGTTCCGGCCGATCTTGTCGGACGCGTCACTCCACCGGTCAGTTCAGCAGGACCAGCCAGACCGCCGCGTAGTGGCACAGCGCCGCGAGAACCGTTGCCGCATGGAAGAACTCGTGATGCCCGAAGGTCTCCGGCCAGGGATTGGGCCACTGAGTGGCGTACAGCACGGCGCCGCCGCTGTAGGCGAGCCCGCCGACGAGCAGCAACACCATCGGCGCGACGCCGACATTGTGGGTCAGCGTCGCCGCCACCGGCACCACCGCCCAGCCCAGCAGCAAGTACAGCGGCACTCCGACCCAGCGCGGCGCGGTCGGCCACAGCAATTTCAGCGCGACCCCGGCCAGCGCGCCCGCCCAGACGACCGCCAGCAGCGTGACTCCGGTCCGCGTCGGCAGTCCTAGCAGCGCAAAGGGCGTGTAGCTGCCGGCGATGAACAGGAAGATCATCGAATGATCGGCGCGCTTCATGTGGATGCGCGACCGCTCGGTGCGCCAGTTCACGCGGTGATAGACGGCGCTGACGCCGAACACCCCGCACACCGTCAGCCCGTATACCAGCGTCGACCACCCGGCCTTCGCCGACACCGTCGCGGCGGTGCCGGTCAGGGCGATCACCGCCACGGCCGCGATGCCGACCGCGTAGGTGTGGATCCACCCGCGCATGCGCGGCTTGAGCGGCACATTCCGCAGCTCCTCCAGGGCTCCGAGCACGGGATTCGCTCGTTGTACCGTCTCCGCCACGCAATGACCTCCTCAGTAACCTACGGTCCCGTAGGTTGGCTCTGTTGCCACTGTACCGGGCGCGAACGCGTGCTTCAGCGCGTCGCGCCGCGCAGGTGTGCGGCGCCTGCGCGCGCCGAGGCTTGTCAGGCCGAAAAGGCGGTGACGTGACACGGCGGCGTAGGGTGGCTGTTCGTGGAACTTGCTAGTCGGGTGCGTGGCCTGCCATATCGCATCTACGAGGCGCGGCTGTCGAAACAGCTGGCGGGCAAACAACATCCGCGTCATGTAGCGGTCGTCTGTGACGGAAATCGGCGCTGGGCGCGGGAGAACGGTTTCACCGACGTCAGCCACGGGCATCGGGTCGGGGCACTGCGAATCGCGGAACTGGTCGGCTGGTGTGAGGCCGAGGGCATCGAGATGGTGACGGTCTACCTGCTGTCGACCGAGAACCTCAGCCGCGGCCAGGACGAACTGGAGACGCTGTTCGAGGTGATCCCGGACGTCGTGGAGGAACTGTCGGCGCCGGAACGGAACTGGAGCGTACGCATCGTCGGCTCGCTGGACGGGCTGCCGGCCGATATCGCGCGGCGCATGGAGAAGGCGGCCGCGGAGACGCACGGCCGCAACGGCGTGCACGTCAACGTCGCGATCGGCTACGGCGGCCGGCAGGAGATCGCCGACGCGGTGCGCTCGCTGGTGCGCCAGGAGATGTCGGCGGGGGAGACCGGCGAGGATCTGGTGCAGTCGATCACCGTCAACGCGATCGGCCAGCACCTCTACACCTCCGGACAGCCGGACCCGGATCTGGTCATTCGCACCTCCGGCGAGCAGCGGCTGTCGGGCTTCCTGCTGTGGCAGAGCGCCTATTCGGAGATCTGGTTCACCGAGGCGTACTGGCCGGAGTTCCGGCGGGTGGATTTTCTTCGTGCGTTGCGCGATTACGCCGCAAGGCATCGGCGCTACGGGACCTGAGCGGCCCCGGTCACGAGGCCGCAACCCCGCACTGCCGCGGACACGCGATCGAGCACAGCTCTGTTGCATTGCGTGATCACGGGCTCACCAGGGCGTGCGGCTCGCGTACCGTGCGAACATGAGCGACAACGGGACCGGGCAGCGCAGCACGGTCGCGGCCGGCGCGCCGCCGACCTACCTCAGCTACGAGGAATTCGGGCGGCGATTCCTGCTGTATGCCGCGTCGGAGCAGCGCATCACCGGCGCATTCGGCCAATTGACCGGCGCCGCTTTCGATTTCGGCCCCATCGGGGTCGGCCCGGGACGGCTGGCCAAGGTGTCGGCGCAGGTCCAACTGGGCGAACCGACGCTGAAACGCGACGTCGGGAGTTACATCGAGTTCGATCTGGCCATCCCGCTCAGCGTCGATCTGCTGCTCGATCTGGCCCTGGACCGGCATCGCTTCCAGGTCGAGGGCTATGTGCACGTCCACCTGACCGTGCGGACGGCCGAACCGCTGCGGGTGCTCATCGACATCGCCGAGCCGCGGCCGGGCGATGTGCGCATCAATGTCGCCACCGCGACCCGGCGCGGCCAGTTGCTGCGCATTCTGGCCAGTGTCGATCACGAGATCCGTCGCTTCGTGGCGCGCTATATCGCCAAGGAAATTCGCAAACCGCATATCGCCGCGGTGCGCGATATCGATGTGGCGGCCCGGCTGGACGCGGCCTGGCAGGTCTGACCGGCGCTACAGTTTGCGCAACCGGATCCGGTTGATGGTGTGATCGGAATCCTTGCGCAGCACCAGGGTCGCGCGCGGGCGAGTGGGCAGGATGTTCTCCACCAGATTGGGCCGGTTGGTGGCGTTCCAGATCTCCTGGGCCGCGATCGTGGCCTCCTTGTCGGAGAACTTGGCGTAGTGGTGGAAGTGAGATTTCGGATTCGCGAACGCCGTCTTGCGCAGCGACAGAAAACGATTCACATACCAGGTTTCGATGTCTTCGATGCGCGCGTCGACATAGATCGAGAAATCGAACAGATCCGACACCATCAACCGCGGCCCGGTCTGCAGGACGTTGAGACCCTCCATGATGAGAATGTCCGGTTGCCGCACACAATGGAAATCGCCCGGCACGATGTCGTAGAGAATGTGCGAGTACATCGGCGCGCACACCTCGGCCGCACCGGATTTCACCTCGGTGACGAATCGCAATAATTTGCGGCGGTCGTAGCTTTCCGGGAAACCCTTGCGATGCATGATGCCGCGCCGGGTGAGTTCGGCGGTGGGATAGAGGAATCCGTCGGTGGTGACGAGGTCGACGCGGGGGTGATGTTCCCAGCGGGCGAGCAGCGCCTGCAGCACACGGGCGGTGGTGGATTTGCCGACGGCGACGCTGCCCGCGATGCCGATCACGAACGGTACCTGGTGGTCGGGATGGGTTTCGCCGAGGAAGGTGGCGGTCGCGGCGAACAACCGCTGCCGCGCGGCCACTTGCAGGTGGATCAGCCGGGCGAGGGGCAGATAGACCTCCGCGACTTCCTCGAGGTCGATCTGCTCACCGAGTCCGCGCAGCCCGACCAACTCTTCCTCGGTGAGTACCAGAGGAGTCGATTTCCGCAGCGTGCGCCACTGTTTTCGGTCGAATTCCACATACGGACTCGGCTCGCTCATCCGCGCCACTTACCCACGCCCTCGACTCGGTAAACACGGCACTTCGGATGAGTTCTCACGGGTGCCGTCCCCGGCGCGGTGAGAACCGGTCCACTGTCCTCGCATAGGCGAATTGTCCTCTGGGTCAACGGACCGCCGTACGCGGGGTGTTACTACTCGCGGGTAACAAGGCGTGACGATTCTCTCTCCGGCACCGTGTACGCGGCGATGAACAGGCGTTAAGGTCGATGGTCATGCAGGCGCATCCGCTCGTGACCGAATACCTGCGGCTGGGGCTGGCATTCGACCGCCTCGAGCCCGGCTTTGTCGATGCCTACACCGGCGATCCGGCGCTGCGGCGTGCGGTGGAGAACGCACCCGCGCCCGAGCCGGGCGAGTTGGCCACGCGGGCAGCGGCTTTGCGCAAAGAACTGCCGGAGTCCGGCTTGGCGGCCGAGCGCGCGGAATTCCTCGACGTCCATCTGCGGGCGCTGGAATGCTCCGGCCGCAAGTTCGCCGGTGACCGGATCTCGTTCGTCGAAGAGGTGCGCGCGTATTTCGATGTCGAGATCGCGCCGGGCGATGTCGAGGACTACCGCGAGGCGCATCGGCAGATGGACGAGGTGCTGCCCGGCGACGGCCCGCTTGCCGAACGGGTCACCGCGCATCGCCGGGCCGACGAAATTCCCCCGGACCGGCTGCGCGCCTGTGTGGACGCGTTCTCCGGCGCGCTGCGCGAGCTGGTGCGCGCTCGCTATCCGCTGCCCGACCACGAGACCGTCGAATACGAGGTGGTCGGCGACAAGCCGTGGTCGGGTTTCAACTACTACCTGGGCAACTACCGCTCCCGGGTGGCGATCAATTCCGATCTCAAACAGCACATGGCGCATCTGCCCGCGCTGATCGCGCACGAGGCATATCCGGGCCACCACACCGAGCACTGCCGCAAGGAGGCTGGGCTGGTCGCGGCGGGGCAGGACGAGCAGACGCTGTTCCTGGTGAACACGCCGCAGTGCCTGATGGCCGAGGGCCTCGCGGATCTGGCGCTGAAGTCGATCGTCGGGCCGGGCTGGGGGACATGGGCGCAGGACATCTACGCCGACCTCGGGCTGCGCTTCGACGGCGAACGCGCGGAACGACTTTCGGCCGCCTCGGCGAAACTGCTGGGCGTGCGGCAGGACGCGGCGCTGCTGCTGCACGACCGGGGCCGCGGCGCGGAGGAGGTCGCAGAGTTCCTGCAGCGCTGGAACCTGGCCACGCCGGAGCGGGCGCGGCAGTCGCTGCGCTTCCTGTCCTCGCCGCTGTGGCGGGCCTACATCAGCACCTATGTCGAGGGTTATCGCCTGCTCGGGGGCTGGCTGGACCGGGCCGCCGACGCGGACGAGCGCGCCGAGCGATTCCGCCGCCTGCTCGACGAACCGCTCACGCCGGGCGCGGTGCGCGGGATGCCCTGACCACCCGGTCCCGGGAGCACCGTTCGAGGGCGCGAGACCCGGCACATAGACTGTGCTCGTGACCCAGACGACCGCCTCTGTCAACACGCAATCCCTCGCCGAACTCGATCCCGAGCTGGCCACCGCGATGGCCGGTGAGCTGGCCCGCGAGCGCGACACCCTCGAGATGATCGCCTCGGAGAACTTCGTGCCGCGCGCGGTGCTGCAGGCGCAGGGCAGCGTGCTGACCAACAAGTACGCCGAGGGCTATCCGGGCCGGCGCTACTACGGCGGCTGCGAGCACGTCGACGTGGTCGAGAATCTGGCGCGAGAGCGGGTCAAGGCGCTGTTCGGCGCGGACTTCGCCAACGTGCAGCCACACTCGGGGGCGCAGGCCAACGCCGCGGTCCTGATGTCGCTGATGAACCCCGGCGAGCGGCTGCTCGGTCTGGATCTGGCGCACGGCGGTCACCTCACCCACGGCATGCGGCTGAACTTCTCCGGCAAGCTCTACGAGGTACACGCCTACGGGGTGAGCAAGGACGATCACCGCATCGACATGGACGAGGTGCGCAAGCAGGCGCGCGAGGTGCGGCCGCGGGTGATCGTGGCAGGTTGGTCGGCCTATCCGCGGCACCTGGACTTCGCGGCGTTCCGGGAGATCGCCGACGAGGTGGATGCTTACCTGTGGGTCGACATGGCGCACTTCGCCGGTCTGGTGGCCGCGGACCTGCATCCCTCGCCGGTGCCGCACGCCGACGTCGTCTCCTCGACCGTGCACAAGACCCTCGGCGGCCCGCGCTCGGGCGTGATTCTGGCCAAGCAGGAGTACGCCAAGAAGTTGAACAGCGCGGTGTTCCCGGGTCAGCAGGGCGGCCCGCTGATGCACGCGATCGCCGCCAAGGCCGTGGCCTTCAAGATCGCCGGCACCCCGGAGTTCAAGGAGCGCCAGGAGCGCACGCTGACGGGCGCGAAGTTGCTGGCCGAGCGACTGGCCGCCGCCGACGTCTCCGCGAAGGGCATCACGGTGCTCACCGGCGGCACCGACGTACACCTCGTGCTGGTGGATCTGCGCAACTCGGTGCTCGACGGCCAGCAGGGCGAGGATCTGCTGCATGAGATCGGAATCACGGTGAACCGCAACGCCGTTCCGTTCGACCCCCGCCCGCCGATGGTCACCTCGGGCCTGCGCATCGGCACCGCCGCCCTCGCCACCCGCGGCTTCGGCGACACCGAGTTCACCGAGGTCGCCGACATCATCGCCACCGCTCTGAAGGGCGACGCCGACCAAGACGCCCTGCGCGCCCGAGTGGCCAAACTGGCTCAGGAGTTCCCGCTCTACGAGGGCCTCGAAGACTGGCGCCTGCTCGGCTGAGCCCGTAATGGGCTGAGCCCCAAGGGTTCCGAACACGACGTGGGGGGGGGGGGGCGCGCGGGGGGCAACGGGCCCCGGGGGGATGTGGTGTGGGGGGGGGGGGTTTGGGGCCCGCGGGAG
>NZ_JARWOP010000091.1 GCF_029868745.1 Nocardia wallacei
TGTCGACGCCGAAGGGCAGGCTCGCCACCCAGCGCGTCTCGTCGGCCTTGGCCGCCGGCGCCTTACCCGCCCATTCGACCTCGACGTGCACGAGCGCCTCGACCGGCACGGCGCCCAGATCGGCCCGGTAGTCGGCGGGCAGGTAGGGCCGCACGTAGATGTCGGGATCTCCGACGAACTCGCGATCGCGCCGCGGGGCCAGCCGGGCCGCGACGTCGATCGACATCGGGGCGTAGCGGAACAGCTTGGCCAGCAGGCTGAAATCACGCGGCGTCGTCAGCGGGTCCCACTGATGGACGTGCGCGTCGACGACGCTGATACCCGCCAGGTCCATATCGCCCCTTCCGCCTCGTCAGCCGTGCGACCAGGCGATTGTCACACGCGGCGACCGGCGATCGCGGGAGATCGCCGCGTTTCACACATTGCGGCGATACTGCCCGCCCACGGTGAAGAAGGTGTCGGTGATCTGCTGCAGCGTGCACACCCGCGCCGCGTCCATCAGCACTTCGAAGACGTTGTCGTCGCCGCGGGCCGCCGCCTCCAGCCGGGCCAGCGCCGCGTGCGCCTCGTCGCGATGCCGGTCCTGGTAGTCGCGGGTGCGCCGCAGCTGCGACTGCTTCTCCTGCTCGGTGCCGCGCGCCAGCTCCAGCACCTGATGCTCCTCGCCGTGCGGGTTGCGGAAGGTGTTGACGCCGATGATCGGCAGGCTGCCATCGTGCTTGCGGTGCTCGTACAGCATGGACTCGTCCTGGATGCGCCCGCGCTGGTAGCCGGTCTCCATGGCGCCCAGCACGCCGCCGCGCTCGCTGATCCGCTCGAACTCGGTCAGCACGGCCTCCTCGACCAGATCGGTGAGTTCATCGATGATGAAGCTGCCCTGCAGCGGGTTCTCGTTCATCGCCAGGCCCCACTCCTTGTTGATGATCAACTGGATGGCCAGGGCGCGGCGCACCGACTCCTCCGTCGGGGTGGTGACGGCCTCGTCGTAGGCATTGGTGTGCAGGCTGTTGCAGTTGTCGTAGAGCGCGATCAGCGCCTGCAGCGTGGTGCGAATGTCGTTGAAGCTCATCTCCTGTGCGTGCAGCGACCGGCCGGAGGTCTGGACGTGGTACTTCAGCTTCTGCGAGCGTTCGTTGGCGCCGTACTTGTCGCGCATGGCGACCGCCCAGATGCGCCGCGCGACCCGGCCGATCACCGAGTACTCCGGGTCCATGCCGTTGGAGAAGAAGAACGACAGGTTGGGCGCGAAGTCGTCGATGTGCATGCCGCGCGCCAGATACGCCTCCACGTAGGTGAAGCCGTTGGAGAGGGTGAAGGCCAGCTGGCTGATCGGGTTCGCCCCGGCCTCGGCGATGTGGTAGCCCGAGATCGACACCGAGTAGAAGTTGCGAACGCTGTTGCGCACGAACCACTCCTGGATATCGGACATCATGCGCAGGCTGAACTCGGTGGAGAAGATGCAGGTGTTCTGGCCCTGATCCTCCTTGAGAATGTCGGCCTGCACGGTGCCGCGCACGGTCGCCAGCGCCTTCGCGCGGATTTCCGCGGCTTCCTCGGAATTCGGTGCGCGCCCCTCGGTTTCGGTGAAGCTCTCGACCGCCCGATCGATCGCGGTATTGAGGAAGAAGGCGAGGATGGTCGGCGCCGGGCCGTTGATCGTCATCGACACCGAGGTGGTCGGCGCGGTCAGGTCGAAGCCGTCGTAGAGCGCCTTCATGTCGTCGAGCGTCGCGATGGACACGCCGGAGGTGCCGACCTTGCCGTAGATGTCGGGCCGCTCGGCCGGGTCGTGGCCGTACAGGGTCACCGAATCGAAGGCGGTGGACAGGCGTTTCGCGTCCGAGTGCTCGGACAGCACCTTGAACCGGCGGTTGGTGCGGAAGGGGTCGCCCTCGCCCGCGAACATGCGCGCCGGATCCTCGTTGTCCCGCTTGAACGCGAAAACTCCCGCGGTGAACGGGAATCGGCCGGGCAGGTGCTCCGAGCGCAGGAACCGCAGCAGCTCACCGTGATCGGTGAAGCGCGGAAGCGCGACGCGCGGAATCGAACTGCCGGACAACGAGGTTCGGCGCAGCGTGGTGCGCAGCTCGCGATCGCGGACCTTGACCACCTGCTCCTCGCCCCGGTACGACTCGGCCAGGGCGGGCCATTCCGCCAGCAGCGCGGCGTTTTCGGGGGCCAGTTCGGTGCGGGCCTGGTCGAGAAGCGCGGCGACGGCGTGCTGTGCCTCTGTCGTTTCGTGAGTGCCTTCCAGCTCGCCGAGCACCTGCTCCAATCGCTGAACCCGTTGTGCCGCAGCGACTTGCCGCACCGTGTCGGCGTGGTAGTCGCGCACGGTCTCGGCGATCTCCGCCAGGTACCGCACCCGCGACGGCGGGATGATCTGCGCGAACCTGGTGGAGGCCTTGGTGTTCACCCGCGGCAGCGCGCCCGGCTCGAGCGGCAGGCCCAGCTCGTGCAGCCGACCGGCCAGGTGCTGGTACAACGCGGTCACGCCGTCGTCGTTGAAAGTGGCGGCGCTGGTACCGAAGACGGGCATGTCGTCGGGGGTGGAGCCGAACGCCTCGCGGTTGCGGATCAGCTGACGGGACACGTCGCGCAGCGCGTCGGCGGCGCCGCGGCGCTCGAACTTGTTGATCGCCACCACGTCCGCGTAGTCGAGCATGTCGATCTTCTCCAGCTGCGAGGCCGCGCCGAACTCCGGCGTCATCACGTACATGGAGAGGTCGACGTGGTCGGTAATCGCCGCGTCGCCCTGGCCGATGCCCGGTGTCTCCAGGATCACCAGGTCGTATCCGGCCGCCTTGCAGGCCAGGATCATCGCGTCGACATTGGTCGGCAGTTCGCGGCCGCCGCGGGTGGCCAGCGAGCGGAAGTAGACGTGGTCGCCGTCGAGGGCGTTCATCCGAATGCGGTCGCCGAGCAGCGCGCCGCCGCCGCGCCGCCGCGTCGGGTCCACGGCCAGGATCGCGACGCGCAGCTTGTCCTGCTGGTCCGAGCGCAGCCGCCGCACGAGTTCGTCGGTGAGCGAGGACTTTCCGGAGCCGCCCGTGCCCGTGATGCCGAGCACCGGGACGGTCTTGTTCTCCGCCGCCGTCGTGATCGCCGCCAGATCGGCGGCGGGCAGCGCGTCCTGCTGCAGGCAGGTGATGGTGCGCGCCAACGCTTTCCGCTCGCCGGACAGCACCGCGTCGACCGGCGCGGGCTCCAGCGACAGATCCACGTCGCAGTCGCGGACCAGTTCGTTGATCATGCCCGGCAGCCCCAGCCGCTGCCCGTCCTCGGGGGAGAAGATCCGCACCCCCGACTCGGCCAGCCGCTTGATCTCGTCGGCGACGATCACTCCGCCGCCGCCACCGAAGATCCGCACGTGCCCGGCGCCGGCCTCCCGCAGCGCCGTCGCCAGGTATTCGAAGTACTCGACGTGCCCGCCCTGATACGAGCTGACCGCCACGCCCTGGGCGTCCTCGGTGAGCACCGCGTCGACGACCTCGTGCACGGCCCGGTTGTGCCCGAGGTGGATGACCTCGGCCCCCTGCGACTGCAGGATCCGCCGCATGATGTTGATCGCCGCGTCGTGCCCGTCGAACAGCGCCGCCGAGGTCACGAAGCGCACGGGGTGCACGGGCGCGTGCAGGGTGGTCTGGTCGGGCATGGGATCCTCCGCCGGGGAATGTGCTGTGGCGATCAGTACTGCTTTGGCGACCAATACTAGGACGTCAAAGTAATCATTCTACGGTGAGCGCGGCCACAGCGCCAGGCGGGGGTGCCCGGAAGTTTGCGGGCATATTTCGGTTCAGCCTGACCACAACCGGCGACTTCCGCGCGGACTCGAGTTCCGATGGACGGGCCCCGGCATGACCGTGGGCATTCAGCTGCATCGATCGAAGGAAGAACGCATGGGACGGACCGGGTACCGGCTCGCCGCCGCGGCCGCCGCGGTCGGCGTCTCGATGATTGCGACACCGCCCGCGCAGGCGGATCCGGTGTCGCTGGACGGGTTGTTCGCGCTGTCGCCCGGGGTATGCGCGAACGGCGCGGTCACCGGCAGCTTCTTCCGCATGATTCTGCCGACCGGCGACGCGGGCGGCCCGTACCTGCAGAACAGCGATTCGAGGTGCAGCGATCAGACGGTGACGCCGCTGTCGGCGGGCACGGACGGCGGGCTGATCGGCGGCGACTATCAGCCGCAGCCCGCGGCCGCCTTCGACGCCTCGGGCAACGCGCAATCGGGACGGGTGACCACGCCGGTCCGCTTCTACGGCGTCGATTTCGCCACGGCGACCAATCCGACCGACCCGCAGACCGGCACGGGTACCGCACTGCCGCAGATCTTCGCCGACGGCGGCCGGCTGTCCGGCGATCTCAGCAGCCTCGGCGTCACCTGGAACAACCAGGTGTTCAACCAGGGTGCGCCCAAACCCGGCGGCGGGCTCCCCGGAAAGACCAGCCCGGTCCGCGGAACCATCGACGAGGCAGGCAATTTCGTGCTCGAGTGGACCAGCCAGATAGTCGGCGGCCCATTCAACAACTTCACAGGACTGTGGCACCTGGCAGGCCAATACCGCGGGGGCGGTCTGCCGCACGGAGCAGCAGTAGCGGCCCCGGTACCACCCGCCGCAGCCCCGCCCGCCGCCGCCCCGCCCGCCGCAGCCCCGCCTGCTGGAGCAGCGCCGAACGCCGGAGCGCCCGAGGGAGTGCCGCCCGCCGTCGGGTCTGCCGGAGCCCCGTCCGCAGTCGGGCCCGGAGTGCCGTCCGCCGTCGGGCCTGGGGGAGCGCCGTCCGCCGTGGCGCCCGGAGCGGCCCCGCCCGCCCTCGGGCCTGCGGGTGCCCCGCCCGCCCTCGGGCCTGCGGGTGCCCCGCCCGCCGTCGGGCCTGCGGGTGCCCCGCCTGCCGTCGGGCCTGGAGGTGTCCCACCCGCTGCTGCGCCTGGAGGTGTCCCGCCCACCCTCGTGCCCGGGGGATCTCCGCCTGGGGGAGCGGGGTCCGGTGTGAATTCTTCTGTGCAGCAAGGGCAGTCCGTGTCGGATGCGGTGCTGGCGGGGCGGACGGTTGAGGTGCCGCCGCGTCGGGGGGAACCGGTGTGGCTGATTCCGGTGCTGGTGGTGGTGGCCATTGTCGCGACGGGTGTGTTCTTCAGCGCTGATCGGCTGGTCGGGCGCGGGCGGCCATGACATCCCCGTTGTCCTCCGATCTGCCCGCCTACGCGGACTACGTGTCCAGCGTCGAGGTGGCGGCGCCCGTGCGGCCGCGATGGCCGTTCGTGGCGCTCGCGGTCCTCGGTGTCGCGCTGATCGTCGTGCCCATCGTGACCGGCATGTTCCCGCGAACGGCCAAGGGCGAGGCCATGATCGACGGTTTCGCGCCCTACGTCACCGCCTCGGCCGTGGCGGACTTCCGGGCGGATCTGGTGGTCCTCGATGACGCCCGGTCGAATGTGCTCGAGTTGCGCGCACGGGGTCAAGAGCCCCGGGGCTCCGAGCGGATCGATCGATTCGTACGTGACTATCCCGGCATCCGTACCGATCTCGGCGGCACGATCGACACGATCGACAGCCACCGCGGAGACTACGGTCGGCTGGCCGATCTGCCGCCGTTCGGGGTGCTGCCCTGGTTGCTCGTGCTGCCCGGCGTCATACTCACCGCCGCAGGCGTTTTCGGCTTCCGGCGTGCGGGTGACGGCCGCCCGGCGCCGGTCTGGCGGTCGCTGGCCGCGCTGGCGGGCGTGGCGCTGATCGCGGTCCCACTGGCGGGTGGGTTGTTCGGCGCCGCCGGCGCCGGGCAACCCGTGATCGACGGCTTCGGTCCCCTGCTCACCCACGCGGAGGTGCGCAAGGTGCAGGACTATTTCGTCACCCTGGTCGCCGCCGACGGCGAACTGAAAGCAGTTACGTCCCGGCGGTGCGCGCGGCGCATCCGGACGCGGAGCTGGGCGGTCTCACCGCGCTCGAATCCCGCTGGCAGCCCATGACTTCCCGGTTCGCCGCGCTCATCGGGGCCATGAACGACAACATCGGCAATTTCGATGCCGTCGCCGCGTTGAACGATACGACGAAACCGCTGGGCGTCACCGGCTTCCGGGCGCTGGGCTGGTTCTACCTGGTGCCCGGTGTGCTGGCGCTCGCGGTGGCGGCCGGCGGAACCGGCAGGCGGCGGGAATCGAACGCGACCGGAGGTGACGGCAGATGAACACGCGCACAGTACTGGCCGCCGTGCTGGTTTCGGCCGTCGCGGTGCTGACCGGCTGCTCCGGCGGCGATGCTCCGGCGTCGAGTGGGCCGGAACCACTGATCGGGTTGCTGCGGCTGACGCCCGGGGCGGTCGAGGGCACGTCCGTGACCGGGACCTGGTTCCGCATGGTGCAGCCCGGCGGCACCGCCGAGCAGGGGCCGTACATGCCCAACGGCGACTCCCCGGCACAGGGCGGCTCGACCACGCTGCTGGCCCCCGGCACCGCGGGCGGCCTGCGCACCGGCGGCTATCAGAGCGAGCCGAATCCCGGCTTCGACCACGGCAATTCGCTCGCCGCCTCGATCACCCGGCCGACGAAGTTCTTCGCGGTCGAGTTCGGCACCTCCACCAATGCGGTCGATCCGCAGACCCAGCGGCAGGTGCCGCCGCCGTCGGTGATCAACGACGGCGGCAAGCTGACCGCCGACCTGTCGTCGTGGGCGGCCTCGTGGAACGACCAGGATTTCAACCAGGGCGCGCCGAAGCCGCCGGAGAAGCTGGTCGGCCAGGTCGCGGGCGCCGAGCAGGTGCAGAAGGTGTGGGACTGGGTGGCGCACCAGTGGCTGAACCAGCCGAAATCCGATGCCCCGCAGGGTCCCTCGGCGACGGGCAGCTACGACTCGAAGACCCGGAAGTTCACGCTGCAGTGGACCAGCCTGATCGTGGGCGGGCCGTTCAACGGGTTCACCGGGGTCTGGCATCTCGAGGGCGTGTTCGAACCCGGCACCGCCGCACCGGAATCCCCGCCGGCACCGACGAAATGAGCGATACGACAAGGAGTTCGGGCCCATGACTTCCCGCACGAGGACGCCGAAGCCGTGGCTCGCCGGCGCGATCCGCATCGTGGCCGCCGTGACGGCGCTCGGCAGCACCGTCGCGGTGACGGCGTTGACCGTCCGCGACCACGACGACCAACCGGTCACGGTGGTGGTCTCGCAGGCGCCCGCACCCGCCGCCCGCACCGCCCCCGGGCAGCCGGAACCGCCCGCGCAGCCGGGGTCCGCACCCGCGCCCCCGGCAGCGCCCGGCACTGCGCCCGCGGGGTCTGTTCCGCCCGGCACTGCGCCTGCTGGGTCGCTTCCGCCCGGTGCCGCGCCTGCTGGGTCGGTTCCGAACGGTGCCGCGCCCGCCGGGTCGGTTCCGAACGGCGTCGCGCCCGCGGCGTCGGTCCCGCTCGGCGGCACGGCCGGAGTGGCACCCGGGATCGCGATCGGTCCGGGCAACGCCGGTCCGGGCGCGTCCGTGCCGCTGAACGGGGATTCGCAGGGACCCGGTGGCACGGATTCCGTGCCGCTGAACGGGGCACCCGGCGCCGCCGGTCTCTTCGACGCCGCTCCCGCGAATGCCCAGCCGCCTTGCCCGCTCGGGTGGCCGGCGCCACGGCAGCAGGGCGGCCTGGCCTCCTTGATCGGCCTGGCTCCGCTGGCCGGCCCGTTCTCCTCGGAGGCCTTCGCGCTGGGCTCGGTGTATCAGCCGCTGTTGCAGCTGGTCGGCCCGGTGCTCGCCGAAATCGCACCGGTGATCATCCGCAACCAGCCGCTCATCGATCCGGTCATCGCCCAGGTGCAGAGCGTGGAAGCCGTTGTGCTGGAAGCGATCCTGCCCTATTACGGCCCGTATCGGGATCAGCTGATCGCCGCGGAGGGCGACTTCGCCCGAAACCTGGCCCCGGCGTTGGACCGGATCCACGACAGCGAGGCGGCCTCCTGCTTCGTGGCGTGGCAGGGGCAGCTCATCGAGCAGGCGAAGGGCGGCCCGGTCCGGGTGGCCTCGCTCGCGCATCCGGGCACGACCGTCGAACTCGGCCCGGAGCGCTGAGCGGGCGGTATCGCACCCTTTGGGCGGGCCGCTGCGCGGCGCACGCGCACCGGCGGCCGCCTCGGCGGTCCAGTGGCGTAGCGCACACCTCGAACTGTCGCCTAGATATACTTGGTAGTCCAACTATAGGATGACCGTACATCGGCCGGAATGAGGTCGTCCGCGCCGACTCTCGAGGGCGTCGGCGAGATCGTGCGGGTGGTCGTCGCCCGATCAGTAGTAGGAGCAGCATGAGCGACGAAGTTCTCATCGACCAGCGCGACGGCCTCGGCCTGATCACGCTGAACCGGCCCAGGGCCATCAACGCGCTGAATCATCCGATGGCACTGGCCATCCTGGACGCGCTGCGGCGATGGGCCGACGACGACGAGATTCGCGCGGTCGTCGTGACCGGTGCGGGCGAGCGCGGACTGTGCGCGGGCGGCGACATCGTCGCCATCTACAACGACGCCAAATACACTGCGGGCGGCGCGAATTCGGCGTCGGCGCGGTTCTGGCGCGACGAGTACGTGCTGAACGCCTACATCGGCCGCTACCCGAAGCCGTACGTGGTCGTGATGGACGGCATCGTGATGGGCGGCGGCGTCGGCCTGTCCGGGCACGGCAGTCACCGCATCGTCACCGACCGCTCCAAGATCGGCATGCCCGAGACGGGCATCGGGTTCGCCCCGGATGTCGGTGGCACCTATCTGCTCTCGCGCGCGCCCGGCGAGATCGGCACCCATGTCGCGCTCACCACCGCGCGCATGAGCGCCGGTGACGCCATCGCCACCGGATTCGCCGACTATTACCTTCCCTCCCACCAGCTTCCGGCCCTGCTGGACGCGCTGCGCACCGCGGAGCCCGAGGTCGCCATCGCCAAGTTCGCCCAGCCCGCACCGCCGTCCGAGCTACTCGCACAGCGGGACTGGATCGACTCCTGCTACAGCGCCGACACCGTCGAGGAGATCGTCGCGCGGCTGCGCGCGCACCCCGCCCCGGCCGCCGGTCGGGCCGCCGCCGAGGTGCTGTCGAAATCACCGGTGGCGCTGAAGGTCACGCTGCGCTCGCTGCGAAACGCCCGCGCCGCAACCGATCTGGAATCGGCGCTGAACGAGGAGTATCGGGTCTCGGTCGCCTCGCTGGGCAGCCACGATCTGGTCGAGGGCATCCGCGCGCAGGTGGTGGACAAGGACCGCACTCCGCGCTGGCAGCCCGCCACCCTCGCCGACGTCCCGGCCGCGCAGGTCGACTCCTATTTCGCCGAACTGGGCGCCGACGAACTGAATCTCGTTGCGCCGCCTGCTCGGCTATCGTGACCGATATCCGCAACCGATCCGGAGAGGAACAGCTGTGACCGACTTCGAGACCATCCTGCTGGAGCGTAAGGGTCGCGTCGCCCTGATCACACTGAACCGGCCGAAGGCGCTCAACGCGCTGAACTCGCAGGTGCTCACGGACATCACCGCGGCCCTCGACGAGCTGGAGTCCGACGACGGCGTCGGCGCGGTCGTGCTCACCGGGTCGGAGAAGGCGTTCGCCGCCGGCGCCGACATCAAGGAGATGCAGGCCAAGTCCTACATGGACATGTTCCTGCACGACCATTTCGCGGGCTGGGATCGCGTGGTCGCCTTCCGCAAGCCGATCATCGCCGCCGTCGCCGGTTACGCCCTGGGCGGCGGCTGTGAGCTGGCCATGATGTGCGACATCCTGTTCGCCGCCGACACCGCCAAATTCGGGCAGCCCGAGATCAAGCTGGGCATCATCCCCGGCATGGGCGGCTCGCAGCGGCTCACCCGCGCGGTCGGCAAGGCCAAGGCCATGGATCTCGTTCTGACCGGGCGCAACATGGATGCCGAAGAGGCCGAGCGCGCCGGTCTGGTGGCCCGTGTCGTGCCCGCCGCCGAGCTGGTGCCGACGGCACTGGAGGCGGCCGAGACCATCGCGTCCATGTCATTGCCCGCGGTGATGATCGCCAAGGAAGCCGTGGACCGCGCCTACGAGACCACGCTCACCGAGGGGCTGCGCTTCGAGCGGCGGGTATTCCACTCGCTGTTCGCCACCGAGGATCAGAAGGAAGGTATGAGCGCCTTCGTCGAGAAGCGGCCCGCGAACTTCACCAACCGCTGATCACTTGTGCGGCGCGGGCGTGCCCGCCACCTCGACCGGTGACGGCACGGTCCCGTGGGTGGTCGGCTGCGGGGCCTGCCGGTCGGCGGCCAGCAGACCGGCCACCGTCGCGCCCAGCGTCACCGTGACCGCCAGCGCCGCCACCACCTTGCGCTTGGACACCGGCGCGGACCCCGTCGGCCGCAACCTCTGCGCCGCGAACCGGACACCGCGCACCCGCCGCGCCGCGGGCATCTGCGTCGCCATCAACACCGCGCCGCGGGCCGACACGAACTCCGGCTCCGGGTCGTAGATCACCGGCAGATCCAGCAACTGCGCCAGCGCGTCGCGAATGCCCAGATTCCGCGTGCAGCCGCCGAGCAGCGCGACCGACTCGGCGGCGGTGCCCGTCTCCTCCATCATCTGCCGCACGAACGACACCGAATGATGCACCCCGGCCGCCACCAACTCGCTGAAATCGCTGCGCGTGAACACCATTCGGGCATCGGTCAGCGGATCGCCGGCCGTCAGCACCGGCGTCGTGGTCAGCGCCTCCTTGTAGGCGCGGCTCGTCGGCTTGTCGATCATCACGCCGCCGTGCGCCAGCCGCCACCGCAACAGGGCGTCGTGGCCGTCGCCGCCGAGCACCGTGCTGCGCTTGGCCGCCAGGATGGCGTCGGTGCGGCAGTCGACCTCCGTGACCGTCAGGCCCGAGGCGCCCAGATCGTAGAGCACGATCGCGCCTTCCTCCGGCAGCTGACCGCTGAACCGCAGATAACGCAGCTGAGCCACCGGCTCGTCCACGATGGTGAGCCGACTGCGCCCCGCCGTGGCGCGGATCGCGTCGGCGTGCACCGGACTACGTGAGGTGACGGCGATACCGGTGATGAACTCGTCGCGCTCCTCCGCCGACCGGCGCATCCGATCGATGGCCTGGAAAACCGGTTCCTCGACACCGCCGCCGGCGCGCCGGGGCACCGTGCAGCGATCGATGGGCGGGAGATGTGGCTGGTCGGAATGCGTGAGCATCGCGCGTGCGCCACCAGCGCCCGCCGACACCCCCAGGACCAGCACCATGGCCTCCATGGTGGACCCTCGGACCGCCGATGTGAAGCCGGGAGTCGGAATGTCGCTGGTGGGATGCTGAACGGTTACCGTGTCACGCCCAGCGTGTCGGGCCCGCTCCTGCGTCGAAGTCGCCGGCCGCGCGCCGGAACTCGGCCAGGAGTTGCAGCAGCAATTGCAGTCGGTCGGGCGCAAGCCCGGGATGTGCGAAGACCTTGGTGTTCAGGGCGTCGGTGGCACTGGTGACCAGTTCACGGCCCGCATCGGTGATTTCGATCAGGGTTGCTCGACGGTCGCTGGGGTGCGGGACGCGGCGGACGAGGTCGGCCGCTTCCAAGCGGTCGACGGTATTGGTGACGCTGGTCGGGTGGACTTGCAGGCGGGCGCTCGCGACGGCCATCGGCAGGGCTCCGGACTTGCTGAAGCTCAGGAGCATGAGGAGTTCGTAGCGGGAGAAAGTGAGGCCGGAGGGGCGTAGGGCCTCATCGACTCGGGCCATGACGATTTGCTGGGCTCGGACCAGGGAGGTGACCGCGGCCATTCCGTCGGCTACGTTTTCCCAGCCGTGTGCGGTCCATTGGCGGTGGGCCTCTTCGATGGGGTCCAGGGGGAGCGGGCGGGGGACGGCCATGTGGCCGAGTTTAGGTGGTGGGGGTGGGGGTGGGTTCTAGGTGTTGGGGGGTTGGTTTTGATCATGGTGAGGGGAAGGGTGGGGGTTGGGGGGGCTGTGGGCGAGTATGGGGATTGATGCGGGTGTGCCTGAGTGGTTAGGGGGCGGTCTGCAAAACCGTGTACGCGGGTTCGAATCCCGCCACTCGCTCTGGGTTTGGGGTTTGGGGGGTGGGGTTGGTTTGGGGAGGGCTGGGGGTGAAGCGTTGTGGGGGGTGATGGCTGTATTTTTGGCCGCCCCATGGCTCCCGCGGGGGGTTTTGGGGGGGGGGGGGGGGGGGGGGGGGGGGGGGGGGGGGGGGGGGGGGGGGGGGGGGGGGGGGGGGGG
>NZ_JARWOP010000092.1 GCF_029868745.1 Nocardia wallacei
CCCCCCCCCCGCGGGTGTCGGGTGGGGGGGTTGTCGTTGTTGGTGTGGGGGGGGGTGCGGGGCGCCCCCCCCCCCCCCCCCCCCCCCGCGGGGGGGGTGGCCCCCCCCGGACCCCCCTTTCCAGTGATGAACTGGCAGAAGGCTGGAGTGGTTGGGGTGGGACGGAGACTCCTCGGTGGGTGTTGTTCTTTTCGGTGATCGGGTTGTCTTGTCGTGGTGGGTGGGTGGCTCGATGTTCTTTACATTCAGGGGTATCCGAATTGGGTTGGGGTTCTGTCTTTGCGGGGGTTTCGCTTCTGAGTAATCGCTGACTGGTACTTGCTAATCGGTGGGTGGGATGACTTTGAGTAATGGGGGATCTCGGGTCATAAACGGTGTGAGCGTATGGGGCGACCCCTAGGGCGCGGGGGCTTGGGAGGTTGCTGACTTGATCAATGATCAAGTCAGCAAACCTTAAGGGTCGAGTGGTCTCGGTTGGTGGGATGTGGGGTTGCGGAGCGGCTGTTGCGACGTAATCGGTTCTGCTTGCCTATGTTTCGGGTTTCTGGTTGCTGTGGTCTCGGTGTGGGTGTGGGATTGCGGGCGTGATCTTGGCGGTGCGTCGTCGTGTTCGGTGGCGGGCGGGTGGGATGCTGGGGTTATGGGTGACTCCGATGCCTGGTACTACTGCCTGAAGCACCATCGCGCCGAGCAGGGGAAGCGGTGCTGGTTCGCCGACCGGATGGGGCCTTATCCGGACCGGGCTACGGCCGAGCGGGCGCTTGATATTGTCCGGGAACGGAATGCTCGGGCGGACTCTCGCGACGACGACTGAGGGCGGTCGGTCGCTTCCCCTGAGCTAACTCGTACCGGCTCAGGGTGTTGGGCTACGGTTCCTTGAGCAGAATCGTGCCCGCACCTCGCGCGGGTGTGCAGCCGGGTCGAATCGAGCGGAGGGCGACTTGTGAAGGTGACCGTGGTGGTGCCGACCTACAACGAGCGGGAGAACCTGCCGGTGGCGGTGGAGCGGCTGACCGCGCTACCGGTCGCCGACCTGCACATCCTGGTCGTCGACGACAACTCGCCGGACGGCACCGGCGACGTCGCCGACAAGCTGGCCGCCGAACTGCCGGCCGTGGTGGGCGTGCTGCACCGCACCGAGAAGGACGGTCTCGGCCGCGCGTACATCGCGGGTATCACCAAGGCGCTCGACGAGGGCGCCGACGTCGTCATCCAGATGGACGCCGACCTGTCGCACCCGGCCGAGGTGATTCCGGACATGTTGGAGAAGCTGACCTCCGGCGCGGCGGACGAGCGGCCCGGCGTCGTGCTCGGCTCGCGCTACGTCCCGGGCGGATCCACCGCGGCGGAATGGAAGTGGTACCGCAAGGCGCTGTCGGCGTGGGCCAACTTCTACGTCAACGCGATCCTGCGACTGGGCGTGAAGGACGCCACCGCCGGCTTCAAGGCGTGGCAGGCCGACACGCTGCGCGCCATCGACGTCGCCTCGATCCGCAGCAACGGCTATTCGTTCCAGGTCGAGATGAACTACCGCACGGTCAAGCAGGGCATCGCCATCGCGGAGGTGCCGATCCGGTTCGAGGAGCGCACCAAGGGCGCCTCCAAGATGAGCCTCAAGGTGCAGCTGGAATCGGCGTTGATGCCGTGGAAGCTGCTGCTCGGCCGTCAGGTCTGACGCACCGCCGTCGAATTCTCCTCCGGCGCGGGCCAATCGAGCAGCGTACCGACGAACAATCGGCGAACCCGCTCGACCTCGGCGTCCATGTCGCGGGGATCCCACTCGCCGACGTCGATCGGCGCGAGCACCGCCACATCCACGACGCCCTTGTGCACGATCGCGGAATCGCGCCAGGCGATCTCGCCCGCATTGCGGATCACCAGCGGCACGATCGGTACCCCGGCCTGCCGCGCGATATGGAACGCGCCCTTCTTGAACGGGCCGACCCGCGGCGTGAGCGAGCGGGTGCCCTCCGGCGCGACGACGATCGACAGCCCGGCGCGCAGCGTCTCCACGACGGGGGCCAGCGCCGCCCGCGTCCCCGCGCTGTCGGACCGATCGATGAAGGTCGCCCCCGCGAATCGCATCAGCGGCCCGAACACCGGATTGCGGGTGATCTCCTGCTTCACGATGCCTGTGAAACCGGATTGCAGCACCTCGGCCAGCACCACCATGTCGAACTGGCTCTGGTGATTGAAGATGAACACCGCCGGACGGGCGTCGCGAGCGTGCTCGGCGCCGGTGACCCGGACCCGCACCCCCGTCGCGCGCAGCGTGGCGCCCGCGGCGTGGCTGATCATGGCGTCCGCCATCGCCCGCCGCTCCCGGGTCGGCGCCTTGGCTGCCACACCGGCCAGCGCCCCGCCGAGCAGGCTCGCGAAACCCGCTGCGGTGCGGGCGACATCGCTCACGGGGGCGGACCGCCGGGGGCGGAAACTCAGCACCGGCCACTCTCGTTCGCCCGCCTCGAGGGCCATGCGCGGGTCGGGATTCACCGCGTGCGGGCGGCCCACCAGTTCCAGGAGGGGGAGATCGGTGGCGGCATCGGCGTAGGCGTAGCTGTCGGACAGGTTCAGGTCGTGGGTGGCCGCGAACTGCCGCACCCGCTCCGCCTTGCCGTTGCGCCACAGCGGTTTGCCGTCCACGTGGCCGGTGAGCACGCCGTCCTGCGTGGCCATGGCCGTGCAGAGCACGTTGTCGATGCCGAGTTCCGCGGCGGCGGGACCGACCTGGAAACGGGTGAGGCAGCTCGCCAGCACCAGGGTGTGCCCGGCCGCCTCGTGGGCGCGGATCAACCGCCACGCCTCCGGATACAGGTGCCCGTAGACGGTCCGGCGGAACAGCTGCTCGCCGAGTTCGGCGAGTTCGGCCTCGGAATGCCCGGCCCACCCGTGCATCACCCGCTGCAGGAAGCGCTCGTACTCGCCCTCGGCCCGCGCACCACGGATGCTGTCGAGCAATGCGGCGGCCACAACCTGCCGCGGATCCCGCCGTCGCAGCAGCCGCCGCACCGCCGAGGGCGGCGTGAAGCCATGCACAACCGTCCCGCCGAAATCGAACACCGCGGCAATTCGCGGCCCCCGCGCCCCCGCCCCGATCACCCTCACAGCCTCGTCCACGGACATCGCGCTCATACCCACACCTCGCCGGGGATCGGGCGCCGCGGCTTGGTCCGCGTGCTGCCGCTCCGCACCTTCTCGCGTGCGCTCATGACAGCTCCAGCCGGTTCGATGGGTCCAGGGCTGCGGCCCGGGCTATGCGGGTGCCTATCAGGCGTAGCTCGTCGGCGAAGGCTTGGCGGCGGGCGCGGAGGTCGGCTGCCGCGAAGGGGTCGGCGGCCGGTTCCAGCAGGCCGTAGTTGTCGGCGAGTTTCAGTGCGCTGGTGAACAATTCGGACGATACCGATTCCGGGCTGTGCAATCGTTGTTGCAGCAGCATCTGCCGCCCGACGGCCAGGCACTCGTCGATGAACGGTTTGCGGTCGGGCGCTTCCGTGCCGTCGCGGGCCGCCAGCCGGTCCGCCACCACCAGTTGGGCGTCGAGGAACGAGCGCAGCACGCGATGCGCCATGACGAAACCGGACTCGGTCAGTTCGGCGAGGATGTCCGAGCCGACCGTGCCGTCGGCCGTCCGGTCGTGCCAATCCTCGTCCACCAGTTCCATTTCCGCCGTCATCTGCGCCGCGAACTCCGCGCGCTCGGGGAAGAAGAACTCGAACTTCAGCAGGTCGCGCAGCCGGAAGGCGGTGTCCCAGCCCGCTTGCAGCTGCTCGCCCTCGGGCGCCTCCACCGCCGCGAGGATGGCCAATTCGAGGATGGCGCGGTTGACGAACCAGTGCACGGCACTGTTGCGATAGAACGCCGCCTCCAGATGGGCGCCCGCCTCGATCGAGTACACCGGCTCCAGCCCGCCGCGGTACACCGTCACCACCCGCGCCAGCGACAGCTGCTCCAGCACCACCGCCAGCGCGTGATCGTCACTCAGCGTGTCGAGTTCGCCGCTGGGGAGCCCCCGGTGCTGGATGTAGTCGCGCACCGGTTCGAGCACCCGGCGCACCTCGCCGAGGGTGAGCGCGCGCTCGTGCACACCCAGCAGGGCGAGGGTGACCAGTGCGTTGACGGTGATCGGAGTGACCGCGTTGATACCGACGGCGACCTCGAAAGCCAGCCGCTGCACCGCCTTTCGCTCCTGATCGCGCGCCTCCTCGGCCTCCGGCGCGCCGAAGCCGGGATCGGGGACCAGCGGATCGCCGTGCGCGGCAAGCCTTTCGCGCGCCGAGAGCGGCGCGCCGAAGCGCAGGTACACGTGCCCCGCCGAATGCTGCTGGCTGCGGACGTAGCGGGCGAGCCAGGTCAGGCCCTCCGGCTTCTTCGCGCCGCCGGACTGCTCGGTGGCGATCGCGCCCAGCTCGTTGAGGCGCTCGTAGGTGATCGACACCGGTACCAGCATCACATCCTCGACGCGACGCGAACGGATCGCCGCCGCAAGGTAATTCAGCAGTCCGTAGCGCGGCGGGCGCAGCTTGCCGGTGCGGGTGCGACCGCCCTCGAAGTACCACTCCAGATTGAACCGCTTGGTCAGCAGGTACGCGAAATACTCCTCGACCACGGCCTTGTACACCTCGTCGTCGCCGAAGCTGCGACGGATGAACACCGCGCCCGTGCGCCGGGCGATCGGCCCGATCGGCCAGAACCGCAGATTCGCGCCGCCGATCACGTGGTTCGGCGGAAAGTCGTTGCGCGCCAGGGCGTCACCGAGCACGAAGGCATCGACGTAGGAGCGATGCGAGGGCAGGAACACCAGCGGATGATGCCGATTGAGCCGCCGCAGGGCAGCCAGCCCGGACGGCTCGCAATCGACCTTCCAGGTGGAGGCGTGCACCGGCCGCATCGCCTGGGTGAACAGGTCGGAGACCAGGCGGCTCTGCGCCGCCACCAGTTCCCGCAGCGCCTTCTCCGCGCGCCGGTACACCTCGCGCGAGGTGCCGCCGGTGTGCAGGGCGATGGCGTCGAGACGGCGCAGGAACTCCGGGGAGTCCAGGATCTCCTCGGCGACCAGGCGCGGCACCTTGTACCGGTCGCCGATCACGCCGCGCTCGGCCCGCTCCAGCGCCACGATGCCGGCGCGCACGACGGCCCGCGCGAACGGCTCGGCGGTGCCCGCGACGGCCGTGTTGTTCGCGCGCAGCTCGCTCAGCAGGGCGGGCTGTCCGGTCAGGACGAGGTGCCGGTCCGGGGTCTTGGCCACCAGGCGTCGCTGCAGCAGCCGATGCGGTCGGCGCGGATCGGCGAGGGCGGCCAGATCGGCGAAGGTGGTGCGGCGCACGCCGTCTCGCTCCGGCGGCAGCCACAGCACCCGCACCGGCACGACCAGCGGGTCGTCGTGCCGATCGACCAGCCGGGCCGCGACCGCCGCCGCGTCCAGGTCCAACTGCGTCACCGGGGCCTCGACGCCGAACTCCGCGGCGATGCCACCCTCGGCCAGCCAGCCGCCGATCAACTCGCGCTCGGTCGGCGAGGTGGCATCCACCAGCGCGACCACCGACCGCGGTGCGGTGGCGAAGGTGGTCGCCGGCGGTACGTCGGCGCGGTCGTCGATCATGCGGGGCCTTCCATCAGGTGACGCTCCCCATTGAAGCCCGGTTCGAGCGTTTCCCGCAGGAGGTTGGCTCGGTGAGTGTGTGCTCCGGCACAAGCGCATCCGACCGAGGTAATGCTAACCTCACCTTTTGAGTTAGGTAAGCATAACCTTGGAGGAACGGTGCCGACCACGGAGCGAGTACTGATCGGGTATGGGGATGGTCCGGGGGCGACGTCGACCGCGGCACGCTGGGGCGAACATGTCACCGACCCCGCCGCGGCGGTGGCGGCACTGGCCGGCGCCGATCGGTTCGGTGAATACGTCGTCTACGAGCGGCCGGGGGAGTGGGTGTTCGCCGCCGACCCGATCGGCAGCGTCGAACTCGATGCCGGGGAACTGCGCGTCGGTTGGGACGGGCGATCCACGACGACTCCCTGGACGGGCCGTCCGGCGGAGGTCATCGATCGCGCGCTGGCCGCCTTGCCCCTGGCCGGGCGGAATGCGTACGGCTGGATCGGTTTCGAGTTCTGCGCCTGGGCGCTGGAGGCGACCGCGCACCTGCCGGAGCGAACCTCGCTGGCGCATCTGATGATTCCGCGCATCGAGGTGCGCATCGACGCCGCCGGCGTGCGGGTCGCCGGGGCCACGCCGGGCGAGACGGCCGATATCCACGAGCTGATCGCGGCCGCGCAGGGCACCGCGCTGCCGCGGCCGCGCCCGGCCGACATCTCCATCGACCCGACGGCCTACCGGGACCGGGTCGCCGAGGCGGTCGACGAGATCCGAAACGGCAACTACCAGAAGGTGATCCTGTCGCGGAAGGTCGACCTGCCGTTCCCGGTGGACGTGCCGGCCACCTACCGGCTCGGCCGCGCGCACAACACCCCGGCGCGCTCGTTCCTGCTGCGGCTGGGCGGGCTGGAGGCCGCCGGGTTCAGTCCCGAACTGGTCGCCGCCGTGGACCGCGACCGGGTGGTGACCACCGAGCCGCTGGCCGGGACGCGGGCGTTCGGGCGGGGCGCGGACGCCGACCGGGCCGCTCGCGCGGATCTGGTAGCCGATCCCAAAGAGATTGTGGAACACGCGATCTCGGTGCAGACGTCGTTCGCCGAGATCGCCGCGGTCGCCGAGCCGGGCAGCACGGCGGTGTCGGACTTCATGGCGGTGCGTGAGCGCGGCAGCGTACAGCACCTCGCCTCGACCGTGCGCGGGCAACTGGACGTCGGCCGCACCTCCTGGGACGCCCTGGAGACGCTGTTCCCGTCCGTGACGGCCTCCGGCATCCCGAAGCGGGCCGGCGTCGACGCGGTGTTCCGGCTCGACCACGATCCGCGCGGGCTGTATTCCGGTGCCGTGGTGGTCGTTTCGCCGACCGGAGCGCTGGAGGCCACCCTGGTGCTGCGCGCGGTCTACCAGACCACCGAGGGCGCCTGGTTACGCGCCGGTGCGGGAATCGTGGGCCAGTCCAAGCCCGATCGTGAATTCGAGGAGACCTGCGAGAAGCTCGGCAGCATCGCGCCCTACGTGGTCGAGGCCTGAGTCACCGAATCGCGAACGCCCCTCGCCCGAGATTACGGACGAGGGGCGTTCGCATGGCGTTTCAGCCTTGGGGCGCAGGGAGAACCGGTGGTGGTCAGCCCTGGGTGCGCAGAGCTTTCTTGTCGATCTTGCCGACCGCTGTCAGGGGGAGTGTGTCGGCCTGGCGCAGTACATCGGGGAGCTTGTAGGTGGCCAGCCCGCGGTCGGTGAGGAATTGCTTGATCTCGGCCAGGGTGGGCAGGTCGCCGTCGACCACCAGTACGGCACAGATCTTTTCGCCGAGCGCCGGATCGGGCAGGCCGACGGCCGCCGCGTGCCGGACCGCCGGGTGGGCGAGCAGGTGCTCCTCGAGTTCGTCGCAGGAGACGTTCTCGCCGCCGCGGTTGATCACGTCCTTGATCCGGCCCGAGACGATCAGGTGCCCGCTGGGCAGCACGCGGACCAGGTCGCCGCTGCGGTAGTAGCCGTCCGGGGTGAAGGCGCGCGTATTGTGTTCCGGCGCACGGTAATAGCCGCGGATGGTGTACGGGCCGCGGGTGAGCAGTTCACCCTCTTCACCGGGGGCCACGTCGTTGCCCTCGCCGTCGACGACGCGCACCTCGTCGCCCGGTGACAGCGGACGGCCCTGTGTGGTGCAGATCAGGTCGATGCCGTCGTCGAGGCGGGTGTAGTTGAGCAGGCCCTCCGCCATGCCGAACACCTGCTGCAACCGCGTTCCCAGCGCGGGCTCCACGTCGCGGGCGTTCACCTCCGCCAATTTCGCGCCGCCGACCTGCAGCAGGCGCAGCGACGAGAGGTCCGCGTCCTCCCATTCCGTTGCCGCGCACCATAATTGGGCCAGCGGCGGCACCACGGCCGTCACCGTGACCCCGTACCGCTCGATCGCGGCGAAGGCGCTCTCCGGACTCGGGTCGGTGAGGAACGCGATCGATCCGCCGGTGGCGAGCGTGCCGAGAATGCCGGGGCAGGCCAGCGGGAAGTTGTGCGCGGCAGGCAGACTCGCCAGATAGACGTCGTCCGGGGCGAATTCGCAGAGCTCGGCGGAGGCGCGGGCGTTGTAGTCGTAGTCGTTGTGGGTGCGCGCGATCAGCTTGGGCAGCCCGGTGGTGCCGCCGGACACGAGCAGCACCGCGATATCGCTCGGATCCACCGCGGGCAGCGAACCGCTTTCGCGCGGAACCGAATCCAGTGCGGTGAACGGTCCGGCCGCACCGAGCACCAGGACGTGGCGCAGCGACGGGACCCGCTCGGCGACCTCGGCGGCCAGGTCGCGGTAGTCGAAATCGGCCGCCTGATCGGCGACGATATATGCCACGGCGCCGGACAGCTCGGCCAGGTGCTCGATCTCGGCGCGACGGTGCGCGGGCAGCGTCAGCACCGGGATCGCTCCGGCCCGGAGCAGGCCGAACAGGACCGAGGCGAACTCCGGCACGTTCGGCAACTGCACGATCACCCGGTCGCCGGGCGAGATGCCCAGCGCCGCGAGGCCGTAGGCCATCCGGTCGGCGTCGGCGTCCAGCTCGGCGTAGGTGCGGGCGGCGTCCGTGGTGTGCAGGGCCGGGCGCTGCGGCCATCGGCGGGCCGCGTCTCGCAGCAGTTCGCCCAGCGGCCGGCCCGTCCAGTACCCGGCCGCGCGATAGGCGTCGGCGAACTCGGCGGGGATCGGCACGAAGCCGTCGCGGTTGTCCCGGGTGGTGGGTGTCGCTGTCATGGGTACTGCCTCACGCTCATCTGCTTCATGTAGGTTAGGCAACCCTATCTCACCTCGGACGTTCGTCGTCGCGTGGGCAAGGCGGGAGACGGGGGCGCTCCGCCGCTCTAGACTCGACCTCGTGACTGGTTGGGACACTTCCGACATCCCGGATCAAAGCGGCCGTACGTTCGTCGTCACGGGCGCCAACAGCGGGATCGGCGCCGTCACCACGCGGGCGCTGGTCGCGGCGGGTGCGCAGGTGATCATGGCCTGCCGCGACGAGGTGAAGGCGCGCGCGGTGGCGAACGAGATGGGCGACCGGGCCCACGTCCGCCGTCTCGACCTGGCCGACCTGGCATCGATCCGGCAGTTCGCCGACTCCGTCGAGCGCGCCGACGTGCTGATCAACAACGCCGGTGTGATGGCGGTGCCGTTGCGCCGCACCGCCGACGGGTTCGAAATGCAGATCGGCACAAACCATCTCGGGCACTTCGCGCTCACCGGTCTGCTGCTCGACAAGATCGCCGACCGGATCGTCACCGTGTCCAGCGGCGCGCACGTCATCGGCCGGATCGATCTCGAGGACCTGAACTGGGAGCGCCGCCGGTACGAGCGCTGGCAGGCGTACGGGCAGTCCAAGCTGGCGAATCTGATGTTCGCCTACGAATTGCAACGCCGCCTCTCCGCGGCCGGATCGTCGAAGGTGTCGGTGGCGGCCCATCCCGGCTACGCGGCCACCGAATTGCAGTCGCACACCGAATCCTTCCTGGACCGGATCATGGCCCTGGGCAACCGAATTCTGGCCCAGAGCGCGGAGATGGGCGCGCTGCCTTCGCTTTTCGCGGCGACGGCCGAGGTGGAGCCGGGCCGGTTCTACGGACCGACGGGCCTGCGCGGGCTCCGCGGCCATCCCGAACTCAGCGGCTCGTCCTCCGCCTCCCGGGACGAGGTCGCGGCCCGGCGGCTGTGGGAATTGTCCGAGCAGCTCACCAAGGTCACCTACCCGTTCTCCCGGCGCTGACCGGATGTGACGCAGGGCACAACCGCCCGTCTGTCACACCTCGGGAGGCTGCGTCGTCCCCCTGATATACGAAGCCGCAACCCCGCGGCCCGAGGTCAGGAGACAGCGATGGAACCCCGAATCAACCTCTTCGCCAACGAGATCGCCGCCAAGTTCACCAAGCGGCTCACCAACGCCGGTCAGGTCATCGGTCAGTCGGCACTGCCCGCGGCGACCTACGAACTGGTCAAGATCCGCGCCAGCCAGATCAACGGCTGCGGTTTCTGCACCGACATGCACACCAAGGACGCGGCGGCCGCCGGGGAAACCCAGGTGCGCCTGAACCTCGTGGCCGCCTGGCGCGAGGCCACCGTGTTCACCGAGGCCGAGCGCGCCGCGCTGGCACTGGCCGAGGAGGGCACCCGGCTCGCCGACGCGCACCAGGGCGTGTCCGACGAGACCTGGGCGCAGGTGCAGAAGCACTACGACGACGAGCAGATCGGCGCGTTGGTTTCGGCGATCGCGGTGATCAACGCCTACAACCGGCTCAATGTGATCGCCCGGACGCCCGCAGGGAGCTACGAGCCGGGCATGTTCTCTGTGTGATTGCGCCGCCTTCGGCGTCGCGGGTTTGCGGCGCCTGAGGCTCGGTTTTCGAGCACCGCTGCTTGCTCCTTCGTCGCTTGCGCAGCGGTGCTCGAA
>NZ_JARWOP010000093.1 GCF_029868745.1 Nocardia wallacei
GTCCGGGTGGAGGCGATGACACCCGCCAGCACCACCCATGCCAGCACGTCACCGACGGCCGCGCACCCGAGCGCCAACTGCCCGACGGGAGTGCTGAACATTCCCCGGTCGTGCAGAATCCGCGCCAGTACGCCTCCAGCGCACGCTTGAGTTCCCGATGCGGTCCGATCCTCGGATACCCGAGGATGCTCGATCCGAAGCCGTCGGCAATGTTGGCCATGAGCGGGATGCTCCTTCCGCGCCAACGGGGGCCGCCGGCGCTATAAACTACGCCAAGACGGCCAACAAGGCCGGGTGCGTGGCGCGGGCGTGCGCCGAGCACGGCGCCGGGGTGGACGTGGCGAGCGTCGGGGAGCTGAATTCTGCGCTGGCGCAGGGCGTCCGGGGCGACGAGCTGATGGTCACCGGCCCGGCCAAGTCCGACGAGCTGCTGTGGTTGGCGGCGCGCCACAGTGCTCTCATTGCCGTCGACGCGGACGACGAACTGGACCGGCTTGCGGCGCAGGGCATTCCGGTGCGCGTGCTGTTGCGCGCACTCCCCCCGGAGTCGGACAGCCGCTTCGGCATGACCGGCGACGAACTCGATCGCGCGCTGGCCCGCACCGATCTCGGGCCGGTCCGCATCGCCGGATTCAGCTTCCATCTCTCGGGCTACCAGCCGATACCGCGCGCCGAACTGGCCGCCGCGCTCGTGGCCCGCTGTCGGGAAGCGCGCGCGCTCGGCCACCCGGCGACGACGATCTCCATCGGCGGCGGCTTCGCGGTCGACTACGTCGCCGAGCGGTCGTGGCGGGAGTTCACCGAAGGCGCGGGGCCGCACTGGTTTCACGCGGGGAAGAGGTTCGATTCGTACTACCCGTACCACAGCGCGACCGCGGGCCCGGCCGCGCTGGCCGCCGTCCTTAACCACCAGGGCTTGGCGAAAACACTGCGGGACAACGGCATTAGCTTGGCGATCGAACCGGGCCGCGCTCTCCTGGACCGCGCGGGCAGCACCGTCTTCCGCGTCCAAGGCACGAAAACCCGTACCGCACAGGGTCTCCCGTACCAGCTGCTCACGGTCGACGGGACCAGCCTGAGCCTGTCCGAACAGTGGTTCGACAGCGAATACCTCCCCGACCCGGTGCTGTGGCCCACCCGCCCCGGCGCCCGCACTCCCGCGAGCGTCGGCGCGGCCACCTGCCTCGACTCCGACATGCTCAGCTGGCGGCGCATCCCGCTGGCGCGGCCCGCGACTCCCGGCGACCTGCTCGTCTACCCCAATACCGCCGGATATCAGATGGATTCCAACGAATCGGCGTTCCACGAGTTACCGATTCCACCCAAGGTGGTGCTGCACGAGGCGCCCGGCGGCCGGTTCCGCTGGACCCTCGACGCGCGCTAGCGTCCCCGTCACACACCTCCCTTCCACACCCATAGTCCGAGGAGACTTCATGGCGCTCGTCACCCGTGTGACGGACCTGATCGGCAACACCCCGTTGTTCGAACTCGCCGCCACCGACACCGGCACCCGGCTGCTGCTCAAGCTCGAACAGTTCAACCCGACCGGCGCGGCCAAGATCCGGATGGCCCGGGAAATGGTGCGCGACGCGGAGCGTCGAGGGTTGCTGAAAGATGGCGGGCATATCATCGAGTCCACGTCCGGCAACACCGGACTGGGACTGGCGGTAGTGGCCGCCGAGCGCGGGTATCGCTTCACCGCGGTCGTCGACCACCACGCCTGCAAGGACAAACTACGCGCGATGCGAGCCATGGGAGCCGAACTCGTGTACGTCGCCGACGACGGAGACGACAGTCTGGCCACCTCGGCGCGAGAGGACCTCGCCGAGGCGATGGCCGCTGCCCGGCCCGACGCCTACTTCACCGAGCAGCACAACAACGACGCCAACGCCCTCGGCTACTACGCGGTCGCCGAGGAGTTGCTGGATGATCTGGGCAGCGTCGATATCCTGCTGTCGGCCGTCGGCACCGGCGGCTCGCTGTTCGGTACCGCCCGCCGCCTGCGCGAACTGGGTTGCGCGGCACGGGTGATCGGCGTCGAGCCGATCGGCTCGATCGCGTTCGGCGGGGAGGGCGGACCGTACTGGCAGTCCGGCACCGGCACCCCGCCCGGCGCCACCGTCGGCACCGCGGTCGACTACTCGCTGCTGGACGAGGGCGTGAAGGTGTCGGACGTGGACGCGTTCGCCACGGCGCGCGCGGTCGCCGCGAAGCTGGGCCTGCTGATCGGCGGCTCGGCCGGCGGCTCGGTGCACGCCGCGCTCACCCGCCTGGAACAGTTCCCGGCCGGGTCGACCGTGGTAACGATCGTGTGCGACGGCGGCGAGAAGTATCTGGATACGGTCTTCGACGACGACTGGATGAACGAACGCGACCTGCTGGACGAAAGCTCCGAGAGCGCAGTCCTCGAACTGCTCGATCGCTACTCGCCCGCGCGCCGCGATCTGGTGGGCGCGCGGTGAGTAAGGTATACCTAACGAGAATATCGATGCACCTTGGTAAGAATGTGATTCTCATACACGGAAGGGCGGAATGAGCAGCGCATCGCACCGATCCGATTGGCGCAGCCTGACGACGCTGGCGACGCCGATCACGCTGACGCAGCTCGCGCAGGTCGCGGTGTCGACGACCAATATCGCGCTGATGGGCTCGCTCGGCATCACCCAGGTCGCCGCCGGTGGCCTGGCCATGACGCTGTTCAACCAGATCCGGACCATGTGCGTCGGTCTGATCACCGCGACAGGCAACCAGGTCGCCACGGTGGCGAGCCGGGCCGGGCAGCGCAATGCCGATGCCGACCACGAGATCCGCGACGTGGTCCGGTCCAGCTTCCTGATCGCGACGGCCGCGGGCCTGCTGGGCGGGCTGGTGCTGATGGCGCTGGGCTGGTCGCTGCAGTGGCTCGGCCAGGACGCGTCGGTGCTGTCCGCGGCGCGGCCGATGATGGTCGCGCTGGCCCCCGGGTTGCTGCCGTGCCTGTGGTTCCAGGTGCTGCGCCAGTACACCGTCGGCATGCAGCGGCCCCAGGCGCTGCTGCTGGTAACCCTCGGCTCGGTGGCGCTGAATGTCGTTCTCGCCCTTGGGCTCATGCACGGCTGGGCGGGTCTGCCCGCGCTCGGCCTCACCGGCATCGGGCTCGCCACCTCGCTCGTCTTCCTGATCACCTTCGGCGTCTTCTGGGCGATGGTGCGCCGCGACGCCCGCCTGCGGCCGACGCTGCCGGTGCGGATGTGGCCGGTGCGGTGGCGGACCGTCGCCGAAGAGTTGCGGCTGGGCACCCCGATCGCGCTGACCTACGGATCCGAAGCGGGCATGTTCTCCGTACTGGCGCTGGTCATGGGTGCGCTGGGACCGGCCGCGCTGGCCGCGCACAACGTGGTCTACCAGCTGGTCTACATCGTGTTCCAGGTGGCGATCGGCCTCTCGCACGGCGTCTCGATCCTGGTCAGCAAGGCCGTGGCGCGCGACGAGCACCGGCACGCGCAGTCGCTGGCGTGGCTGGCCCTGCGGCACGCAGCGGTGGTCGCCACGCTGGTCGGGCTCCTGTACGTGGTGGCGCCGGATGTGGTGCTGCGCCCGTTCCTCGCCCACCGCGACGGCGACACCGTCGCACTCGCGCACACCCTGCTACTGATCGCGATCGTGCTGCAGTTCTTCGACGCCGCGCAGAACATCGGCACCGGGCTACTGCGCGGATTGAAGGAGACGCGGGCCGGGTTCCGGCTGTCGCTGGTCGGCTATTGGATTGTGGGATTGCCCACAGCGCTGGCGCTCGCCTACCCGGCCGGGCTCGGCGCGGCGGGCGTGTGGTGGGGGCTCACGGCCGGGCTCGCCGCGACCGCCGGACTCATGCTGCGGCGGTACTTCGCCCTGCTGGGCGGGCGCGAACACGCTCGGCCGCGGGTGCTGGCCGGTAGTCTCGGCGGCGCGAGCTGACACGAAATTCTCATCTGGACGTAAGCATGTCGTCACCCGGCGTGGGCATTTAGTAGGGATCAGCTTCGTTATTCTGACGCGGAGGCGAAGCCAAGCCCGTATCCGGGAGGAATCCGGTGCCCATCAGCAGAGTCGCGGAATACCCACGACCGGACCATGTCCTGTTCCACTTCAGTGACACCCACCTGATCGCCGACGACGGCGCGCTGTACGGCGCTGTCGACGCCGAACAGCGCCTACGCCAGCTCCTGGACCGGGCCGAGGCGGGCGGCATCACGCCGACCGCCATCCTGTTCACCGGCGATCTGACCGACCACGGCGAGCCGCGCGCGTACGGCAAACTGCGCGCACTGGTGGAGCCGTTCGCCGATCGGCTCGGCGCGCCCGTCGTCTGGGTCACCGGCAACCACGACGACCGCGCCACGCTGCGCGAGCAGTTGCTCGACGAGGACGGTTCGGCCGCACCCTTCGACCGGGTGCACACCATCGACGGGCTGCGCATCGTGGTGCTGGACACCACCGTCCCGGGCCACCACTACGGCGAACTCACCGACGACCAATTGGCTTGGCTGCGTTCGGTATTGGCCGAGCCCGCCCCGTTCGGCACGATCCTCGCCATGCATCATCCGCCGGTGCCGTGCATCCAGGACCTGGCGGTGACGGTGGAGCTGCGCGACCAGAAGCGGCTCGCCGACGTCCTGGACGGCACCGATGTGCGCAGCATTCTCGCCGGGCACCTGCACTACTCGACCACCGCGACGTTCGCCGGCATCCCGGTGTCGGTGGCGTCCTCCGCCTGCTACAGCCAGGACCTGGCCGTCGCCGAAGGCGGTCAGCGCGGCCGCGACGGCGCGCAGAGCTTCAACTACGTGCACGTCTACCCGGACACCGTGGTGCACTCGGTGGTGCCGATCGACCGCGGCCCGACGGTCGGGCAACCCGCGAGCCCCGCGGAGGCCGCCGAGCGGCTCGAGCGGGCGGGAATCCTCATCCCGCCCGCCTCCCGCATCCCGCAGGTCCTGAACCGCCGGGAGCAAACCGCCGAATCGGACGACGAATCGGTCCGCTGAACCGCGGACGCATTCCACCACAGTCATTCCGGCGTGCCACCACAGTCATTCCGGCGTGCCACCACAGTCATTCCGGCGTGGGGGGGGGGGGGGGGGGGGCGGGGGGGCCGCGGCCCCGCAGACCGCCCGGGCGGG